>DAOVDI010000172.1 GCA_030669585.1 Acidobacteriota bacterium | reverse complement strand
TGGAATCGCAAGAGTGGAAACAAATTGGAAAGTCGAAGTCCATCCGATCCGGTAAAATGATCTTTGCAATGGAACGTCTTTTCAGATTACAGGGCATCAGATACGTTGAATTTCTTGACCTTGTAAACCTTATGCTAAAAGTCCCCATGAAATTCATTTACAAAAAACGGAAGTTTTCCAGCATCGGATACTCCACTTTTGAAAAGGAAGTTTTTGAGGCCTTTCGTATTTACAATACCCTCCAAAACCTGGCAGAGGAGACAAGGCACTTTATCCTGAACCGGCTTGTTGATGATAGGGTTCGTATTTTTGGATATGAGAAGGTGAGTGGATACCTTAGCTATGAAAATCAGATTAAACTCCTTTTATTGAGCTTGCTGGGAACCAGGAAATTTAAGCCAAATGGAATGCCAGTTCGGATAAACTTTTTGGACATGAGCAAAATAATTGAAAAGCGATATGAGGCCGTCAATGACTTTCTTAACACGGTCTCCCTGGAAAGGCTTTTTTATAATGAGTATAATATAAACCATCTATTTAAGGCCAAAACAGGGATTCTCCTAAAAAAAGAAACCCTTCCTAACGTCCTTTCCGTTGATTTCCAGGACCGTGTAAATATCTCCCAAAAAATTTCTTATATGGCCACCATTGACAACGCGGAGCAGCTAAAAAATTATTATCACTATGGTCTACGATCTCTAAGAAAACGCCCTTTCTATACCGAAGATTACGAACTGCAACTTGAAAAAGCATTCGAAAAAAGGCTGACAGAAATTTCGGACATGACATTAAACCAGGCAAAAAAGCAAATGGATCTCATAAGAGATTTTGAAGAGCTCAGCAATTTAGTGAATGACCTTCTTGAGCGGTCCTGGGATATAGGCTTATCCGATGAACAGAAGCACAGGCTGAATGATCTGTACGAATTGCGGAAGGACAGTTTAAAGAGAGATAAGCTCTCTGAAATTGATGGCATTCTTAGAACAATAAATGATTCTCAAGCACTGCAGGACTATTGGGACAGCGTGAAATGGTATTTGCAGGCGAACCGCCGGTTCTTTGGAAAAGAGTTTGAAAATCTTATTGCAAGAAAGTTTGATGAACTGAGGAGCAGAATACTGGATCAGTTGTCAGGTGACATCTAGTCAAAATACCTACTTAACAGCTTCTTGGTCTTGACAACATTAATATTCAGGCCCAACTCTTTTCTGTCAAATCCCATGGCCAAACCCAGTATTTGCGTTAAGTATAATACGGGTAAATTATAGTCTGCACCGAATTCCGACTCAATGCTTTTCTGATTGTCATCATACATCACCGAACAAAAAGGGCACACAAGGCACATGGCATCTGCCCCGGCATCAACGATATCATCCAGTTTCTCCTTTGCCACAGACAGGGCCACATTTTCATCCACAGGAAGCACGGGCCCCCCACAGCATCTCTTTTTGCCCGGGTAGTCAATAACCCTGGCGCCGGTCAGCGCTACCAGAGTTTCTATGGATTTCGGGTTTTCCACATCATCAAAACCATCATAGATTTCAGAAGGCTTTAGGTAATGGCATCCATAATGAGTAGCTGTCTTGAGATCACTCAGGTCTTTTACAAAATGCTCCTTTATCTTCTCTATCCCAATGTCTTCAAGTAGGACGCGAGCAAAGTGTCTTACCTTGACCCCACCGCCATATTTCAGCCCTGCCCTGGATAATTCGTCATTTATCTGCTCCCTGTCAGGACCATCTTCGGACAGACTATGCGCGACTTCCGTCAATTGTGAAGCACAGGAACTGCATAAGACGCATATATCCAAATCCTTTTCCTGGGCCAGGCATAAGTTGTAAGCACCCATGACTTCAGCAGACTTATAGTCGCTGGCCTTCATGGGAAACCCGCAACAAATAAAATCCTCCACATCTATCAGTTCGATACCAAGTTTATCTGCAACTTTTCTCGCGGAGAGTTCGTAATTTCTGGATCTTGCCGGAATAGTGCAGCCCAAAAAAAATGCGTATTTCATAGGTTAGTTCCTAACAGGTGGAAACAGTTTTTCCACCACATTACAGGAAGTGGGTATTGGAGGCAGGGCGACTTTAGCCCGTTTCTTGTTGTCAAAGTCATCTATTGGGTATATCCTGCCTTCACCTTTGATAGTGTCCCTCTGTGCCCTTATCCCAGTGGGCATATTTCCCTCTTTAACGGCTAAATTTTTCAGAAGGGTCATAAACTCGGTAATGCTTACCCCCTGGGGACATCTCTCCTGGCATGCATAACAGCCCGAACAGAGCCATATGAAATCGCTTGTAAGAACTTCCTCCTTAAGACCATAAAGCGCCATACGTATTATGCGAAGGGGGTTGAACTTATCGTTGACTGCAGTAATAGGACAGCTTGCGGTGCACGTACGGCACGTGAAGCAGGCCGATATTGTTTCTCCCCCCGGCTGGCTGGCCAGCTCTTTTTTGAAATTTGAATCTGCCCGATCCAGGTTAATTTTATCCAATCAAAACCCCTTTCCGAAAAAACAATTGCCATATAACTACATTATAACTATAATGTAGCTTTTTGCAATAAAAATCCATACAAAAAGGAGACGATCTATGCCCGATGAACTAAGGGGATCTGTTTTGGTCGTTGGGGGCGGGATTGCCGGGATGCAATCCGCCCTTGATCTGGCTGACTCCGGATACTATGTCTACCTCC
>DAOVDI010000037.1 GCA_030669585.1 Acidobacteriota bacterium | reverse complement strand
GCTCTTAGTTATATCTATAAAAAAGACGTTGTAAAAAAACTTTTTAAGGATATCGGCCCCCGTTTTATGGAACGGCCTGGAGGATATACCCGGATCATAAAGGTCGGTCCACGTGCCGGTGATGGAGCGGAGATGGCTGTTTTGGAACTGGTCGATATAGAATTCAAGAAAAAAACAAAGAAAAAAGATAAATTAAAAGAAGCTAAAAAAACTGCTGCTAAAAGATAGAGAACCGTTAGTCTCGTTACTCTCGTTTATCTCGTTAACGTTTATTAACCCATACTTTCTGCCCGGGATATATCTTAGACCTTCGGGTAATCCCATTGACCGATAAAAAAGCGCTGAGGTTCATTCTGTGTTTTTTAGCGATCTCATAGGGCGTATCACCGGACCGCACAACATAGATCATGGCATTATCCGGAGTTCCGGATTGGATGACAAGCTTTTGTCCTACGGAAAGCCGGTCGTTCTTAAGATTATTGCGTATTTTGATATTCTGAACGGATGTGTTAAATGCATTTGCGATCCGGTAAAGAGAATCCCCCCGTTTTACCACATATATCAGATTTTTCCCTTGCTTATGTAAAGACAGAGGCTGACTTGAGGATACTCGAGTTGCCCCTCTGGCCGGGACCTTGATTCTCTGGCCGGGACGGATGAGATAATTTCTCCTGAGCCGGTTCAAGCGGGCAATAGCGCCCACAGTCGTTCGATATCTGCCGGCGATACCGGAAACCGTCTCACCCCTCCTGACATAATGAATAACATATGTTGCCTCGGGCGGAACATAACGCTGAACAGCCGCAAGAGAAGCCAAGGTGTTTTGTCCCTTCCCCTCAGGAACACGTAGTTGATAGGAGCTGTCCGGAGTGGATTTGTGCCGGAGTTCGGGATTCAGTATTTCCAGATCTGATGCTTTAATACCCAGCGACTGCGCAAGAGCGGATAGTTTAACCGGTTTGTTGACCGTTACGCTTTCGAATTTCAGGGGAGGAAGAGGGTCAGGCAGCTGAACTCCATACTTTTCCGGATCATTCAAGACGAGAAGTGTGGCGATAAATCGTGGAATGAAACGTGCTGTTTCTCTGGGAAGCATTAAATATAGGTCCCAAAAATTGTCCAGATAATTGATCCGCTGGGCCTTGATAACTCTTTGTACGCGGAATTCCCCGCTGTTGTACCCAGCCAGAGCTGTTGTCCAGTCCCCGAACATGGCATGAAGCTCACCAAGATAACGGACGGCTGCTTTGGACGCTTTGATAAAATCCATCCGTTCATCCACATAGCGATCTCGCTTCAGGCCGAAACGATATCCTGTAGAGGAAATAAACTGCCAGAGTCCCAGCGCCCGCGCACGGGAGTAGGCATTGGTTTTAAACCAGCTTTCGATCATAGGCAGCCAGGACAGTTCCTCTGGGAGACCGGCATTTTTCAACTCTTTCAGGATGAAGGGGCGGTACATTCCTGAGCGGCGGTAGGATTCCAGAAAATATTTCTTTTCCCCTGTTGTAAACCGCTTGATCTCGGCCAGAACATATTTGTTTTCTACCAGAGGGATGGTCTGATGATTTCCTCCGGCCGTGCTCAGACGGGATACGTATATCTCCTGAATACGCTGGGCGATAAGCAGCCTCAGGTCGTCTTTTTCCTGGACGAAAGGAGAATCTTCCGGAAGCCTGGTTTGGAGGAGGAGATAATAAGCTTCATCAAGAGCCGCAAGCGCCGTTTCGAAATCGCCTTTGTCCCAGGCTAGACGGGCATCATGATAGGCGGAAATTGCCCCTTCCAGAAATTCAAAGGGATCGTCTTCTTTCTGCTTTTCTTCCTGCACCGGAAGCGCGGCCGCGTGCTCTTCCTTTTCATCTATCGTATTATTATTCTTTTGTGAATTTTCTTCACCGTCAGGAGGGACTGTATTCTTGACATCTGTTTCCTGCTTGATCTCTGGTTGAGCGGCTGGCGGTTTTGTCTCCTGCGGAGGTGTTGTATTGGCCTTTTCAAGGGGCTTTCGGGATGTACAGCCCCATAACAGAAAAACAACCAGCATCCAAACAATGGGTATGGTAAATCTTAATTTATTCATGTCTCGTTACCTCGTTCGTTTTTCCTGCGAATGTGCTGCAACAAAGCTGTGCCAGTTCCAGGCCGTGCGTATGATAGTCTCGATGTCTGAGTATTCCAACTCCCATCCCAGGATCTTTTTGGCCCTGTCATTGGAGGCCAGGAGCACGGGCACATCTCCTTTTCGCCGCGGTTTCATGGAGAAATTGACGGCTTTACCTGTGACTTTTTCTGTATTACGGATAACCTCAAGAACAGAATATCCCTTGTTGACGCCGAGATTGATAAAATGGCTTTCTTTATGTTTAAGAAGACGCTTGAGAGCCAGGACATGGGCTCTGGCCAGGTCGCTGACATGGATGTAATCACGGACAGCAGTGCCGTCCGGTGTGTCAAAATCAGAGCCGTAAACATCAAGGTGATCCTTTTTGCCAAGGAGCGTGAGGAGAATATTTGGGATAAGATGGGTTTCCGGGTCATGCATTTCTCCCAGGAGGCTGTCCGGATCTGCGCCCGCAGCGTTAAAATAACGAAGGGAGATGAAATTTAACCCATAGGCCTTGTTATAATCTTCAAGGATCTTTTCCACTATCATTTTTGTCATCCCGTAGGGATTGGCCGGGTTCAGTGGGTGGGATTCGGTTATCGGGATCTTTTCTGGTATCCCATATACAGCAGCGCTTGAGGAAAACAGAAACCTGTCCACGCTGTTATCCAGCATAACTTCCAGGAGATTAAGCGAGGTGATCAGGTTGTGTTTGTAATATTTTTGAGGGTTTGTGAAGGACTCTCCTACCTGGATGAGAGAGGCGAAGTGCAGGACCGCACCAATATCATTTTGCTCAAAGACATCGATCAGGGCCTTCTTGTCTTCGAGATCTCCTTCGACTACCTCACCGCCTGTGAGAAGCTCTCTTCTTCCGGAAGAGAAGTTATCATAGATAAGAACGTCAAATCCTTCTTTCAAAAGTTCTTTAACCGTATGGGAACCGATGTATCCGGCGCCGCCTGCAACCAGTATTTTCATGTGTTATCATTTCCGACAAATTGTACCGCGATCCTCAATCCGTCCTCTTTTGTGTCGAATTCGTTGTCTATTTGCAGTTCATAGAGTTTTTTAAGGATCTTCCCCATGTTTCGGCCGGGTTCGACTCCCAGCCCGATAAGATCCCTCCCCAGGATGAGGGGCTGTATTGTTTCCTTGGAGACGTTCAGTTCCTTGAATTTATCCAGAAGCCAGACGCTTTGTTCATCCAGCCCTTCGATGGGTTTGTCCGAACGGCCAGCCCGGTCAGCTGCATCCAAAAGGACAAGGAGTTCGATGTTCCCGTCAATATCAGCGGCAAGGCGGTTAAATGCTTTTTTTGTGACCTTATTCTTGTTGGCCCAGAGTTCAGAGGCGCGGTGGTGGCAGCGGATCAGGGATGGTACGGTCTTTCGCAGATCATAACCGTTCCAAGAGAAAATCTTCATCCGTTCAAAAGCCGAGTGAGTGATCTCAGCGCTGGCAATATCATGGCCTTTGCTTGTAATGACCATGCGCCCTTTCTTGAATTCCCAGGCAGTGGTTCGAGATTTTCCTACATCATGATAGAGAGCAGCCAGGAGCAAAGCCAGTTCTTCTTCCCGGTTGAGATTGAATTTCTCAGCAAGCCGCTTGGCCTGGCCTACGGTGATCTTAGAATGCTGCCAGACTGTATGATGGCCAAAACTGTCTCGTTCAGGATGGAAGACCGAATCCTGGATGCAAAGAGAGAGGGGATAAAGCTCGGGGAAAAGCTGCCTGAGGGCATCAAGCTTGAACAGTTCTTCAAGTCCGATGGATGGTTGAGGAGACTCCAGGAGAATCCTGAATGTTTCCTCGGTCACCCTTTCAAGACTCAGGCCGGAGAGGTTGAGGTTTTTGGAGGCCTGGTAAACCTCTTTGTCGATCTCAAAACCAAGGACCGAGGCGAACCGGGCAGCCCGCAGAACCCTGAGAGGATCATCCGGAAAAGCTTCCGGGTTGGTCAGGCGGATGATCTTGTCCCTGATATCCGTTAGACCTTCCTTCGGGTCAATAACCTGCCCGTTAATGAGGCGGAGCGCTATACTGTTGCATCGGAAATCCCTGCGGCTCAGGTCCTCTTCTATGGGAAGATCAGGATCTGCATCGATGATAAAATCCTTGTGCCCCCGAACACCAGACGCGGCCGGCCGGTCCTTCCTGGGCAGGGCGATGTCATATGTCCGTTCATGGATCTTGAATTTGATGACACCAAAACTTTTTCCGACCTGGTTGACACGGCCATCAGGCTCCAGGGCTTTGATGATGTCTTCAACAGGATGATGACAGATCAACAGGTCCACAAGGTCAATGTTATCGCCGGTTCTTCCCAGGATCAGATCACGGACATATCCGCCCACTGCATAGACATCCGCCCCGAATTTATCCACAAAAAAGTCTTTTTCTGTAAATAGGGCCTCTAAAATGTCCATTGTTCTAAACAACCTGCTTTATTTATAAAAATTTGCGATATGTTTAAACATTAACACAATCATCTAAAAATTTATTTCATATATCGCAACTTTTTACCCTCCGGGCGAGCCGATCTCACCGCAGTGGCTTCGTCGTGTTCCGTTCGCAGTATATAAATACAGCTTCACGAACCACTCCTCGCAGCTACGGCAATCTCGACCTGTGAATAATCCAGTGTAGCCTGAACTATTTATGAGCCGATATTATCCCATCTGCTGCGTTGCCGTCCGTTCGCAGTATATAAATACGGCTTCACGAACAGCCTCTTGTAGATGCATCAATCTCGACTCGTAAATGGTCCAGGCACTCAAATCAACGGAACACAACAAAAACCCTTGAATCCTTATAATCCAGGGTAAATTAGATTATACATGTTCAGTGTAATAATTAACACTTTAGCGCCAGAAGCTGATCTTCTATTCTTGTTTTTTATTGCTTGAATTTAGCCAGGATATCTTTGGCCGCATCCCTGTGCATGGTTAGGACAAGCATCTTGAGTTTCACGTAATCATCCCGGAAAAAGTAATATCCTTTGAACTGTCCTCTCTGGGAGCTGGCGCCAGAATCCTTGATTAAAAACCACGTGTGATTTTTATCTTCCTTAAAACCTACTGCATGAATGGCATGGTCGTCTGTGGAAGTACGGTTGTTGAAACGGAATTCCCGGCTGTCCTGGTCGATGAGTTTGGGATGGATGTCAAAAGTCGGTATTACGGCGATATCGTCCTCTCCGCTTTTTCCCGGTTCTGATGTGTCACCCCCGAGCGCCACAGTGTATCCTTCTTTCATGGCCGAAACCAGGATACTGTAAAAAACATCAAGAGGGACATTGTAATAATCCTGGCTGTGCCACCAGTTGTCTGCAACTTTGAACTCCCCTTGTGTATAAAAGGGAAGAGATTTAAAGCTCATGAAACTGACATAGTCTTCCAGGGGCAGCTGGAGGACATTATCCAGATATTCTTTAGGTGTCATGGTTTTTCCGTCAACATCGACGGTTTCAGGAGGTTTTCCCATATATTTATCCAGGATGCTTTTGATGTAATCAACAGCCTTGTCCTCGTCCCAGTATTTGTTTTCTTTGCAGAACGTCAGGTAATTACGCATCTCTTTGAACATTTTGCTGTGATTGTGTTCGGTCTTGCCGGGAAGGAGCCCTGTATAGGCATCGGCTGGAACGATCCCGTACTGTTTCATCCGCTCGAATACAGCATTATGCTCTGAACCCCCGGTAAAAAGCTGGGCGCCTTTTTTTTGGATAAAACCGCGCGCCTTTTCTACAAATTCCCAGTAGGCGATATACATTTCTGAGAGCTTTAATTCGCCTATTCCCAGGCGCTTGAGTTCGGACTCCAGCATGGAAATTGTGGCGTAAGACCAGCAGGTACTTGTCCACCACTGGCGTACAGGGGGGTTGTGAAAGGATGTGGAAAATTCATCAAGGGAGGCGGGTTTGGGGATCCTGGAAAGATCCGAAGTGAGATATGTGCGTTTTTTCCCCATGAATTCACGCGTTTTATACTCGACGACATTTTTTTCCCGAAGGTCCTGATCCGAGATCTGAACGGACTGCTTTTCGATGATTTTTTCTTCAGGAGTGCAGGATAAAACAGTAAAAATTAAAAACACAATTAGAAAACTTAAGGAAAGTGAAATAATAAGTTTTTTCATGAAGTCCTCCTTGGCCTGATAGTGGTTAAAAATGAGACTAAAAAGGATATACCAGCAGGAGAGAAAATGCAATTTCATCCTTATCTGTCTTTGACTTTAAAAACTATTGTGATTTGGTATAAAATACCCTATTAACTCTGGAGTATTCACTAGTCGAGATAAAAAGAGAGGAAAATGATGAAGAGAAAAACCGCAACACTTTTTATTGCTCTAATACTGTTATTTACCGCGTTCTCTTTCGGCAGTTTAAAGAATGATATAAAAATAACTCTGCTGGAAAAACAGCTCCAGGAAATGAGTCCTGAAGGCCTTGTTCTGGCTTTTTATATTAAAATTGAAAATTTTTCGTCCAGGCCGTATTTTCTTTCCGGATACAGCTATAGGTTTGTGATAAACCAGATCGATTTTATACGTCTTGAGACACTCCTGGACAACGGCATCAGGATTGAATCCAAAAGAAGCTCTATTATCGCTCTTCCTGTAAAGATCACATATTCTTATTTGTTCAATGAGATCCCTGATGTCGCCGGGGCGGAAAGTGTTCCATGTTATATCATGGGCCGGCTTAATTTCTCCGATGGCCGGAGGAATCGGGGTTATTTGCCGATAGCTTTTTCCGGGGAATTCCCCATTTTTAAAGATCCTGTTGTAGAACTGCTCCCCCTTAAAATGAATATGATCACCATAGCCGGGGCAGACGTGGAATTCCGCGTAAAAATAAAAAACAACAATGGCTTTGAATTTCCTGTAGACCGGATCGAATATGACCTTAAATTCGGAGGGCATCCCATCCATAAAGGCCGGTTCAGCGGAAACAAGAATATTGCCGCCCATGGAGAAAAAATCTTTGCTTTGCCTCTTCTCTTGAATTTTTATGAAGTGGGCAGAGACGTCTATGGGCTGCTGCGGCAGGCAGCGATGAACATCAGTTTATCGGGAGAGATCGAGCTCAAAACCATTTGGGGCAGCATCATCCGGCCTTTTGATGTAAAAAAGAAAGTCTCGATAGATCGTAATTGATAAAGGAGGGGCAAAGCTGTCAGCAGATGGCTCGAAAACAAGACCCTACCCACTCGCCACCATGGTTTTCTATGCCATTTCCTGACAGCTATACTATTAACCTGGATTATTCACGGGTCGATATGCACGGCGTGGCGGGTGAAGCCGTATTCATATACTGCGAATACGCCGCAACAAAGCAGATCGGCTCGCCCGGAGGGGAAAAAGTTGCGATATATGAAATAAATTTTTAGATGATTGTGTTAATGTTTAAATGTATCGCAAATTTTTATGAATAATTCAGAGATGAACGAGATAACGACTAGTATAATAATTCCTACCTACAACCGGGCCGCTATGCTCCGGGAAGCGATCGAATCTGTTTTTGCCCAGGATTATCTGAAAAATAAAGAACAGTCCGCCCGGTTTGAACTTCTCGTTGTGGATGATGGATCCACGGATGACACACGCGAGATTGTTGGCTCCTTTGGAGACAGTTTATCTTATATATACAGCGAACACAGGGGCGTGAGCGCTGCCCGAAACCTGGGGCTCCGGAAGGCAAGAGGAGAATATATCGCGTTCCTGGATTCTGATGATCTGTGGAAAGAGGACAAACTATCAATCCAGATGAATTATATGAAGACCTTTACAAAAGCGGTCATGTGTTATACCGAAGAGACCTGGATTCGGAACGGCCGGTTTGTCAATCCACGAAAAAAACACAGGAAATATTCGGGCTGGGTTTTTGATAAGGTTCTTCCGTTGTGCCTTCTCAGCCTGAGCTCCGCAATTTTCCGGCGGAGCGTTTTTGAAGAGATCGGTATTTTTAACGAGGATCTTCCTGCCTGTGAGGATTATGACCTGGCAATTAGGCTTGCCCACAAATATCCCTGGCGTCTTATATCCAAACCTTTGATATTCAAACGCGGGGGTCATGCAGACCAGTTATCCCAAAGGTTTCACAGCATGGATGCCTACCGGATTAAAGCCCTGGAAAAGGCGTTAACCCTGGATTTAACTGAGGAGCAGAGAAAACAGGTCTGCCGGGAGATCGTGATAAAAAGCCGCATCCTGATCCTGGGCCTACAAAAACGCAACAAACAAGAAGAAATGTTGTATTATCAAAGCCTGATCGATAAATATAAATTTGGATTATAAGGGTTCAAGGATAGGCCAAAGAAAAACAGTCTATAGAAATCCATAGAAGTCTATTGGAGTCGATAGAAGTCTATCGAAGTCCATAGGAGTCTATCGGAGTCTATTGAAGTCGTAGAAGTCTATAAGAGTTTGTTGGGTTCAGCTTCGCCAGCAAGGAACGGTGAACGAGAGAAAGGGTGAACGAGAGAAAGGGTGAACGAGAGAAAGGGTGAAAGTAAGACGTCATTCCCACGGAAGTGGGAATCCAGATGAATGAGAAAAACGGGACAAACGAGATGAACCCTTTTTTTTAACGTGCCGTCGAATTTTATGAATAATTCAAAGAGCCTGGATTATTCACAAGTCGATATGCGCGACGCGGCGTATGAAGCCGTATTCATATACTGCGAATGCGCCGCAACAAAGCAGATTGGCTTGCCCGTAGGGGAAAATGCGACGGCTTAGATTGGATGTTTGATAAGTAGAGATGTTTGAATCAGGATGCTTGAAAAAAACGACATACAGAGCTTCGATCATTGAAATTATACTTGTGTGCCGTCGAATTTTATGAATAATTCAGGGAGGAGGAGTTATGAAGATTCTTGATATAATTAGAAAAAGACGAAGCATTCGCAAATATAAGAGCGATTCTATTCCTGATGATGTTATGGACCGGGTGATGGAGGCCGCGCGCCTCGCCCCGTCCGGGAAGAACGGCCAACCCTGGAAATTTATCCTGGTCAAAGATAAGGAAATGAAGGAAAAGCTGGCAGAAGCGTCAAGAGGGCAGATGTTTATAGCAAATGCCCCGGTTGTGATAGTGGCTTGTGGCTTTCCCGACAAAAGCTATCAGCGCCAGGGGAATTACATGAAATCGTGGTCGATCGATGTCGCATGCGCCATTGACCATCTGATGCTTCAGGCCCAGGAGGATGGCCTCGGAACTTGCTGGATCGGCGCTTTTGAGGAAAAGGAAGTAAAGCCCCTCCTCAACATACCGGAGGATGTGAAAGTCCTTGCTTTGACCCCGCTGGGCTATCCGGATGAGGAGCCTCACGACCGCGGCCGAAAACCCACGAACGAGATTTTTTGTTACGAAAAATATGAATCATTTGGTTCTTCTCTCAATTAGTTAATGTAAAGGGTTCGAGGATTCAAGGGTTCAAGGATTCAAGTGAAAGAATAATAGGCCAAGGGCCAATGCAAAAGAGGCCTAAAGTCCTTTAATTTATGTCATTCCCGCGAAAGCGGGAATCCAGACTATTTTCTTTATTTTCATATCTTATGCTGGTTTCCCGCTTTCGCGGGAACGACGTCTGCCTTTCACCTTTGGCCTTTCGCCTCTTTTCTTATTTCGACTTCAATAGACTTCTATGGACTTCAATAGACTGTTTTTCTTTGGCTTCTCCTCGAATCCTTGAACCCTACTCTTAAGGGATCAGAACCAGTAATTGATCCCGATGGAGCCCTGATAGCCGCTCAGATCAAAATTTTCAAATCCCTGGAAAGCGTCTGTAAAACGGCCTTTTACAACAATATATTTAAATGAGACATCAATACTGATCCGGTTGCCGATCGGTATCATAATACCGCCAAAACCGTGGAAGCCGACAGTAAGCTTGTTTTCTTCCCGGGCATCAGTCTGATAAACATAATAGCCAATTACATCCTGACCGATGTTGGAATCCCAAAAGAGCTCGGAATCCGAAAAGTCGATCATTTCACCTTGGAGCCGGACGTTCCAGAGATATATGCCGACTCCTCCGCCGAGATAAGGAATGAATTTTCCTCGCCGTCCCATGGGAGTAAGTTTCAGACCGACTTGGAACGGAGTGGATGACACTGAAAAAACGTGGCTTATAGCGAATCCCTCTCCGTAATCAAAGGCCCAATCATCTCCGTCGATCTGTTCGCTGACATAGCCGACATAAGTGCCAAGTTTTTGTTTGGTAAAACCTTCGATCCCCAGGACCAGGCTGATCTCCCTGGACAGAAAATATTCATAGGAAAAACTGAATATCGAAGCCTGATAATCCGTACTTGTAAAATCCATATTCTCAAACTCGATCTGCCATAGATCACTCTCTGCTTTTGGGAAAAAATAGCCGGCTTTAAACGAAACAATGTCCGCAAAAATAAGGCCGGGTGCCAGGATCAATAACGCTGCGAATAAAATGATTATTTTTTTCATTTTGTTTCTCCTCTGCTGTTTAATAAGCAATATTTATGCCAACTTTTCTAAACATCCTTTCAGGGGAAGGACAAAGAGTTTATGTGTCAAAAAAAGGTCAATTGTCCACAAAAGCTCAAATCCTTTTATAAAACACCTGATAATCACAGTCAAGAACAAAAGTGAGAGATATCAAGGCAATACAAAAACTTGATGTCAAATAAATTATATGAAACCATATAAAAACCAACCGGACTCCAAATGAACACGCAAATCATTCAGATTGATCCTCGAAAGATCGATATGCTGAAGATAGAAAAGATCGTACGCATATTGAAGAAGGATGGGGTCACCGTTTTTCCCACAGAAACATTCTACGGACTGGGAGCCTCCTGTTTTTCCAGTGTGGCTGTAAACAAAATTTACGGTTTAAAAGGAAGAGACAGGCAAAAACCCCTATCTGTTGTCATAGCTGACCTGGAGATGCTGGATAGTATCGCAGCGCATATCCCTCCTGTCTTTGAGAGGATCGTTGAAAAATTCTGGCCTGGGCCGCTGACCCTGATCCTGGATGGCGGTTCCCATCTCCCTTCAATCCTGCTCGGCCCGAAAAAAACCATAGGCGTCCGCCTTCCAGCACACACCTGGCTGAGAGAACTGGTCCGAACTGCCGGATTCCCCTTGACCGCAACAAGCGCCAACCTGGCCGGAGAGAAGGAGATCAGTAATCCACGTGACGTGATTGATGTGTTTTCCGGGAAGGTTGAAATGATCGTTGATGCCGGACCAACGATTGGTGGGCTTCCTTCGACTGTGCTGGATCTGACGTTGGAAAAACCTCAGATCCTGCGCGAGGGCGCTGTCCCTGCATCAAACCTGCAAATGTATCTGAAATAAGCGTAGAGAGTTGATTATTATGATTTTCAAAACGGCCATTTGATATTTGTAAGTGTCGAGTTTGTTGTTTTATAGATAGTTTTGATGTCAAACCACCTTTGACCCGGCGGGAACGTCGTCGGGATAGAAGGCAAAGACAGCTTTGCCGCCAACCTCGGCCGCAAGGACCATTCCCTGGGATTCCACGCCCCTTATCACGACAGGCTCGAGATTGACGATGATCGCGATCTTTTTGCCCACAAGTTCTTCGGGCGCATATTCCTGGGCTACTCCTGCGACAAGCTGCCTTTGCTCAGTACTGAGATCGACTTTGAGTTTAAGAAGCTTGTCAGTTCCTTCCACTTTTTCAGCCTCCAGGATATGTGCGACCCTGAGGTCCATTTTTTTAAATTCATTAAAGTTTATGGTAGCCATTGTTTTCTCCTTCTCTTCCTCCTTAAGAAATTCTTTCAAGTCCACCCGTGGAAAGAGGATCTCTGGTTTCCGTGTTTTCTGCTTCGGCTTGAACTGATCAAACTGAAGCTCGCTGAAACACTGTCCGGCAGGGCTTTTATTTTCCCCCAGGAATGTCCATATCTTATCCGCAGAATCCGGCATAACCGGATAAACAAAATAACCGATCACCCGCAGCGCACAGGCGGCCTGATACAGAATCCTTCCCAGCCTCCCCCTATTTTCCTCGTTTTTAGCGAGCTTCCAGGGCTCGTTGTCGGCAAGATATTTATTGATTGTATTGATATAACTCCAGATCTCTTCCAGGGCCTTGTTCAGGGAATAGTCCTCATAATATTGATGGATCTTAGTCTTGACAGCTTTAAATTCCTTGGCCAGTTTTTTGTCTTCCTTTTCGGCTTTGTCCATTTCCGTGATCGTTCCGCCAAAATAGTTCTGGATCATGGTCATAGTCCTCTGAACAAGATTGCCCAGGTCATTGGCCAGGTCTGAGTTGACCCGGTGGATGAACCCCTCGTGGGAGAAGTTTCCGTCCAGCCCGATGGGGATCTCCCGCAGCAGAAAATAACGCAGCGAATCAGACCCGAAAGTATTCAGGATAACCTGCGGATCAAGGACATTGCCTTTTGACTTGGACATCTTGGTCTCGTCCTTGAGCCACCAGCCGTGTCCGTAAACACATTTTGGGAGGTCAAATCCGGCAGCCATCAGAAAAGCCGGCCAGAAAACAGCATGAAACCTTAGTATATCCTTGCCGATAAGATGGACATCAGCCGGCCAGAACCGGACGAAAAGTCCAAGGTTCCAGTCATAGCCCAGCCCCGTTACATAGTTATGCAGGGCGTCGAACCAGACATAGACCGAGTGGTCTGTATCTTCCAGAACCGGAATACCCCACTTGACCGTGGTCCGGGTAATGCTCAGGTCCCTGAGTCCGCTTTTGACAAAGCTGACGACCTCGTTCATTCTACTCTGCGGCCGGACGAATTCCGGGTTTTCGGCATAAAAATCCAGAAGCTTCTTTTCATAGGCGGACAGCCGGAAAAAATAGCTTTCCTCCTTGAGGATTATGGCCTTTTTACCGCAGTCAGGACAAATCTTGCTTCCATCCTTTTCCAGAGGGACATCCTCGGGGAGGTAATATTCATCAGAGACACAGTAATGCCCTTGATAATCCCCTTTGTAGATATCTCCCTGGCGCTGTAGTGATTTGAATATTTTCTGGACGCCTTTTTCATGCAGCAGCTCAGTGGTCCGGATAAAATAGTCATAATCGATATTTAACGCTTTCCAGAGGTCTTTGAAGCGCATGACAACTTTATCAGCAAGCTCGATAGGGGTCATGCTTTTCTCAGCCGCGGATTTTTCAACTTTTTGGCCGTGTTCGTCCGTTCCAGTCAGAAAAAAGACGTCATATCCATCCATTTTTTTGAACCGGCTTATAGCATCAGCGATGATGGTCGTGTAGGTGTGCCCGATATGGGGGATGTCGTTCACATAGTAGATGGGTGTTGTGATATAAAATGTTTTATCAGAGTTCTCGGCCACCGGTCATGCCTCCTCTTATCAGATTCATCGCTTCGGCCCGGGTTGCATTGCTTGAGCGGAATACTCCCCTGACTGCGGATGTGATGGTAAGCGCCTGGGGAGTTTTTGCGCCCCGCATAGACATGCACATATGCTCTGCCTCGATCACGACCATAACGCCCAAAGGATTAAGTGTCTTGTCGATAAGGTCAGCGACTTCCTTGGTCAGTCTTTCCTGGACCTGAAGCCTCTGGGAGAGGATCTCCACAACACGGGCTATCTTGCTTAACCCGACAATCCGGCCCCCTTTGGGGATATAGGCCACGTGGGCGATTCCGGCAAAGGGCAAAAAATGGTGCTCACAGACAGAATAAAGAGGGATATTCTTGATAAGGACCATCTCGTCGTGTTTTTCGCCGTCGATCACCTTAAGCTGTACGGCAGGGTCCTTCAGCCGGCCTCCAAGGATCTCCTCGTACATTTTAGCTACACGTTCCGGTGTCTTCCGGATCCCGGGCCTGTTCGGGTCTTCCCCGATGCCTTCAATTATGAGTTTTACACCTTGTTCTATCTTTTTTTTATCCACGAGTTTTCTCCGTTGCTTGAACTATTCTACCGAAATTTGCTGATAGAAACAATCAGAGTTGGGGACGGTTCTATTTTTTTTGGAAAAATAGAACCGTCCCCATTGATTTTTTTGGTGCTTCGCTGTAGGCTGATTCAGGAACAAAAAAACCTTCCAAAGGAGATTTATACCATGAAACATAAAATCATTTTGTTTAACACAGTCCTAATAATCTTATGTGTAGCGGTGGGCTATCAATGGGCTCAGGATGATTGTTCAAGTTTTCTGGTGACAAAGGGCGCTTCAAAAGACGGCTCGGTTATGATTACATACACTTGTGACGGCGAGTTTCTCCCTCATCTCGAAAACACTCCGGCCCAGGATCATAAGCCAGATGCCTGGATCGAATTCCGGGGCCGAGATGGCAAATTACGAGGGAAAGTCAAGCAGGTTCCTCACACCTATGCTGTAGTCGGCCTGATGAACGAATTTCAGGTTGCCATAGGGGAGACCACTTTCGGAGGCCGGTCAGAGCTTCGAAATCCGAAAGGACTTCTTCATTATTTCACAATGATGAGACTCGCTCTTCAGCGGGCAAAAACCGCACGTGAGGCTGTTCGGGTGATGACGGATCTTGTGGAGGAATATGGATACAGCAGCACAGGTGAATCCTTTTCCATTGCTGACAAGGATGAAGCCTGGATCATGGAGATGATCGGTCCGGGTCCCGGTGGAAAAGGTGCGCTTTGGGTCGCGCTCCGTATCCCGGACGGTTATGTCTGTGCTCATGCCAACCAGTCCCGCATCGGGGAATTCCCTCTGGATGATCCGGAAAACTGTCTCTATTCAAAAAATGTCATTTCGTTTGCCATACAAAAAGGATATTATGATCCGAAATCCGGGAAACCCTTCAGCTTCCGCTATGCTTATAATCCCCCGAAACCGTCCTCCCTCCGGACCTGTGCAGCCAGAGTGTGGAGCATGTTCCGGCGCAGCGCTCCGTCAATGGATCTCTCCCCGGATTTTCAGCGAGGCGTGAAGGGCGCCAAGCCCTACCCTCTGTGGATAAAACCGGATGAAAAACTTTCCGTCCATGATGTGATGAACATCATGCGTGACCATTATGAGGGGACGGAATTTAATATGACCAGGGGAATAGATGCCGGACCATTTGGAACACCGCTCCGCTGCCGTGGTCTGACCTGGGAAGTAGATGGTGTCAAGTACAGTTGGGAGAGGCCCATATCGACGCAGCAGACCGGCTTTTCCTTTATTTCCCAATCACGCGGCTGGCTGCCTGATGCGATTGGCGGTGTATACTGGTATGGTTTGGACGATACATATACCTCCTGTTATGTGCCTCTGTACTGCTGCATAGATGATGTGCCGGAATCCTTCAAAAAGGGAGATCTGCAGCAGTTTTCGTGGGATTCTGCGTGGTGGGTCTTCAATTTTGCGGCCAATTTCGCAAACCTAAAATATTCCTACATGGTCAAAGACATCCAGAAAGTCCAGTCGGAACTGGAAGGCCAATTCCTTTCCCTGCAGCCGGTCATCGAAAAGACCGCTCTGGAGCTGTTAAAAACCGATCCCGGGCTTGTGAAGCGCTATCTGACCAATTACTCGGTCAGCCAGGGGGATATGGTGGTCAAACGCTGGATCGAACTAGGGGAATATCTCATCACAAAGTACAATGACGGTTATGTTAAAGACGAGAAGGGACGGCCCCGCAGCCTGGGTTATCCCTCCGCGTGGCTCAAGGAGGTCTTAAGATCCAAGCCCGGCCAGTTCAAACTTCCCCAGTGGGGGGAAGAAAAAAAGGATAGCCAGTTGCACTAAAGCCTGGCGAATATGGTAAAAATTCCGCTTTCGCACCTCATGAGGCTGACGGTTTAGGAACTTCCTACCATTGGACAGAAAACGGTCTTCTTTAATATGTATTTTGACTTTATAATTATTTTTCTGTTTCACTATTTCCATTCTGTATTATACCTAATGACCGACTGAAGTCCGTGTTTGTCTTCTTCAACTGTATAGAGCTTGCGATTTTTCCAAATTATAATTTTTGCTTCGAGAAATATTTTTGCAATATATCTTCCCTTGGAATCAAATACATCATAATAATAGCCTTTTTTATTTTTCCTTTTTTCCCAGGTCAGAACAAAAATCTTGCCCTCATCATCCAACTTGAAACCTTGAAAAGCTGTATGGTAAGAAGGCATGTCGAATTTTACGTAAGAAGGAGCCTTTCTGATTTCTTCTTCTTTCTCGGCTGTTGTTATTTTAACAGGATCATATTTTTTTATTATTTTTTTTATGACCTTTCCATTTGGATCAAGAACCTGAAGTTCATATATATCTGAATATCCATAAATAATATTATCATTTTTTGCCACTTTCCATGTGTATTTCGGCATAAAAGGATTGAAGTTATTCATATCCGGATATGGCATAGATGCAATTTGGAAAATTGGTTTTAAATATCGATCATGTTTAATAAGTTTATATCCTGCATAAGCGGGGGTGTATACCAGAGTGTTTGATACAATATTTCCCAAGGAATCTACGGATGGATTTATTAAATAATCGGATCCAGCATTTAAAGATTTTAAAAATTCTCCCTCTTTTGAAAAAAAGAGAAGTTCGTGTTTCCGGAAATCTGCGACAAGAATCTCTTCACTTTTTGTTAGGCAGATCCAATTGGGGGCACTTAGTTCTCCAGGGCCCTGCCCTCTTTTACCAAATGTTTTTATATGTTTTCCATTCGTATTAAATATATTAATATGGCAACTTTTCTTATCACATACATAGATATTTCCTTCAGAATCCACAGCAATTGAACTTGCTTCAGTAAAAAGAAAATCTCCTGTTGCCCTTATTCCTTCGATTGATAGTTCTTTGTTAATTATTAGAATTGTTGGAGTGTTTTTAGGAGGGACTGGGTTTTCGGGATTTAAAACGACCTCTATTCCATTGATGGTTTTAAATTCAATTCTTTTATTATTCTGAGTGACAGCTGAAAGACCATAGGAGAAAAAAAATACCAATATCAAAGCAACTGTTTTTGTTTTCATTCTTTCCCCCGATCTTCAAATGAATTTCTGGCAATTAAGTCACGTATGTATGAATCGCCCTATATGAATTTAAACAGATTAGACAAAACTGTCTTGAGAATAAAATATTTTATGTATTTAGTAAATATTTCTGCGAGGAAAATAAAGAACGTTGACTGTTAAATATTCCTTGAGAATTTGTGAGTTATAGAATAATTACAGGGCAATAACATACATCGTAATTGCTTGGACATAAACATGGCATATTTGGATCCATACAAAATTCTCCAATTCGCATCCAAACTATCTCAGCTTTAGCATTTGGAACAAAAGTTGTCATAAGTGCCAGTACATTTGCTATTAACAATATTCCAATTAAAAGTAATGTTAAAGAAGTCAATTTCTTTTTCAAGCTTAATCACCTCCATTTTTTACAGTTTATCCACGAAAATATTTATAAATTTTTCGTCATTTTACAATAAACATTTATTTACTTTTTCTATGAATTTTTTTTCCTGATCTGAAGAATATAAGTTTGTATCAATCATCAATATATTTCCCTCGTTATTGATTAATATTTTAATTGGCGAGATGGATATTCCGAATTTATTGGAAACACTGGAATCAATATCATGCAAAACTGTAAATGTTATTCCCGAATTTTCAACCCAGGTTTTTAACTCATTTTTATCAGCGTGCCTTACAATTCCATAGGATCTCACATTTTTTATTTCATGGATTTTATTCCATAATCTGTATTCTAAAATACAAGATGGACAATCTTTTAATGAAAAAAATATTAATAATATGTAGGAAGAATCATTAGTGATATCATTACTTGAAAAAAATTTCCCATGCAAATCATTTAAAATGAAAAATGGTATTGAATTTATGGATATTGGGTTTGTTCTTACTCTATTGGATTTTGAAAGCTGTGAAAGTGAGGCGATTCTGAGTAAAAGCATTAAATTAAGAACAAAAAGAAAAAAGATTAGAATTATTAGATATTTTGTTTTCATCATTTAATATTAAGTTTATATTTTCCAATCCTATATTCAGGATTTTTTTCTAAAGCCTGTTCCTCATCTGTAAAAATTAGAAAGTAGCAATATCCTTTATCATCAGATGTCAAAAATTTGTAATCCGTTTGAATTCCCACTTTAAGAAAGGTTCCTTTTTTATCTAATATGTCTAAAATATATTTTTTTTTGGATTTTTTTATGAAATTATTAGCTTCTAAAAATAACAACAAATATTTTCTTGTGATAGCTTTGATGTGAAGAATCCTTGTCCAAGATTGTGAAAGTTCTTCCATTTTTTTTCTTAAATCTGAAATATTTTTATATTTTGAATAGTTGATTTTGAGATGGGGGTTAGGTTCTATAAAGTAATTTGGAGTTTGGGTCATTTTGTTTACTAAATTTCCTTCTGAATTGAATGATGAGATTTCATATTTATTTATTTGAATAGCAAATATGGCATCATCAGGATCCAAATCAAAGCTAAAAGCAGGAAACATACTTCCTAACCACCTTTGTTTTGTATTTCTTTTAAAGAAAGATTTAATATATTTTCCTTCCGAGTTGTATTTATTTATCCAGTCGCCTTGACCTTGTTCAGCGAGAGTCAAACCACTTAGGAAGTAATTCCCATGTGAATCTACCCGAAGCGCTTTCGGTGGCCAATGGTTAGAATTGATGATGAAAGAAAAAATAAATTCACCATCTTTGTTGTACCTGTTTATTCTTCTTAATTGCGCATCAGAAACAACTATATCCCGTTCAGGATTATTGGCTACAGTTACTGCAATTGGAAGTAAATATTCTCCAGGACCTTCACCTCTGTTACCAATTTTTTTGATAAATCGCCCATCTTGGTTAAACAATAATATTTGACATCCTTTTGGATCCAGAAAGATCAGATTGTTGTTGGAGTCAATGTGAAGTTCTCGAAAAACTCCAATTTCCAGGTCTTTGGTTTGAAGAATGATTTCTTTGTCTTTGTTAAAAACAGAATCAAAAGTTTGAAACTTCATACCAAACAAAAGATAAGATTGAATTCCGAGGCATAATGTAACTACAACAGCAATTTTCCTTGAATGTAAGATCATATGTTTTCCGATAATCGAGGCACTGTATTTTCTTGAAAAAAGCAGGTTATTATATCTGTAATCAAGAATAGCAGCTCGCTTTCTATTTAATTTTCAGGAACCCACACCCTACAGTAACAAAATTTAACACTACTTGGACATAAGCAAGGATTCGCTGGATCCATACAAAATTCTCCTTCTTTCACATAAGTCCACCCGGCTTGTACTTGGGGAACAAATGTTGTCATAAGAACAAGAACGTTTACAATCAAAATAAAACTCAGAATGAAGAATACAAAAAACTTTGATTTCTTAGTCATAATTCCTCCTGAATATTCAATTTTTTCTTTTTATTGCTTTTTCCTTAAATTGTTTTTTGATCAAT
>DAOVDI010000001.1 GCA_030669585.1 Acidobacteriota bacterium | reverse complement strand
CCGTTCCCCGATCGGAGTCGGGGACAGGGTTCACGGGAATCCAGATCTTTGAGTTCGTTGTGTTCTTTGGGTTATTATAATAATATTATTAAATGGAGGTAGTAAGATGAAAAAGATAGTACTCATGATTATGATCGCCGGGCTGGTTGCCGGTGCCTGCTCGAAAAAAGCAGTAGATAAAGAAGAGGAGAATCCTCTCTTGAGCGCTTTTAACACGCCCTTTGAAACCACGCCGTTTGAAAGGATAAAGGTCGAACATTATATGCCGGCTTTTAAAGAGGGGATGAAAAAGGAGATGGCAGAGATTGATGCCATTGTCAGCAACCCGGAGGAAGCGACTTTTTCCAACACCGTCGAAGCTCTTGACAGTGCTGGTGAGCTGCTGACCAAGGTGAGCAGTGTATTCTACAACCTGAACTCCGCTCACACGAACGAGGAACTGCAGAGCATCGCCAAAGAAGTAGCGCCGCTTCTTTCCAAGCATGGTGATGACATTGCCCTTAATGAGAAATTATTTGCAAGGGTTAAGTCAGTGTATGAAAAGAAGAAAAGCCTTGAACTGACGGCTGAACAGAATATGCTCCTCGATAAAGCATATAAAGCTTTTGTTCGGGGCGGGGCTAATTTGAATGAAGAGCAGAAGGCTAAGCTGAGGGAGATCAACAGGAAATTGTCGCTTCTTTCCTTGAAGTTCGGAGAGAATGTCCTTAAGGAGACCAATGCCTTTGAGATGGTCCTGAAAAGCGAGGACGATCTTGCCGGACTGCCTGAAACAGTGGTTTTGGGAGCCGCTGAAGCCGCCAAGGATCGGGGATATGAAGGGAAGTGGGTATTCACTATTCAGAAACCCAGCATGATCCCTTTTCTCCAGTATTCAGAAAAACGTGATCTGCGGGAAAAGATCTTCAAGGCCTATGTCAACCGCGGCAGCAATGATAATGAATTTGACAACAAGAAAACCGCATCCCGCATGGCAGCGCTTCGCGTGGAAAAAGCCGGTCTTCTGGGTTATAAGACCCATGCCCATTTTGTGCTCGAGCCGAACATGGCCAAAGTCCCTGAGAATGTCTATAAGCTTCTTGATCAACTATGGAAGCCTGCCTTGAAGATGGCTAAAAAGGAGGCAAAAGAACTTCAGGCCATGGCCGAACAGGAGGGAAATGACTTCAAACTTCAGGCTTGGGACTGGTGGTATTATTCGGAGAAAGTCAAAAAAGCCAAATACGACCTGGATGATGAGGCCCTGAGGCCTTATTTCAAGCTCGAGAACGTGATTAACGGCGTATTCAGTGTTGCCAATAAACTCTGGGGGATTCAGTTTGTTGAACGTAAGGATATTTCGACATTCCATGAAGACATCAAGGTGTTCGAGGTCCAGGAGGCGGATGGCTCCCATATCGGGATCCTGTATACGGATTACTTCCCGAGAGCCAGTAAAAGAGGTGGCGCCTGGATGAACTCCTTCCGGAAACAGTCAAAAAAAGGTGGCAAAAATATTACTCCGGTGATCATCAATGTGGGCAATTTTTCTAAACCCACAGGTGACAAACCGGCGTTGATCAGCTTTGAGGAAGCCCTGACATTGTTCCACGAATTTGGCCATGCTCTGCATGGACTGCTCTCTGACTGCACATATGAAACACTTTCCGGGACATCGGTTCCCAGGGACTTTGTGGAACTTCCTTCTCAGCTTATGGAAAACTGGGCCGCTCACCCGGACGTTCTCAAGATGTATGCGAGGCACTATGAGACCGGAGAGCCCATTCCGCAGGAGCTTCTTGACAAGATGGAAAAGGCAAAATATTTCAACCAGGGATTCGCTGCGGTGGAATATCTGTCCGCGTGTTATCTGGATATGGACTGGCACTCATTGACCGGCGCTGAAGAACTGGACTGCATGGATTTTGAAAACAAATCTATGGGCAGGATCGGTTTGATCCCGGAGATCGTAGTCCGCTACAGAAGCCCTTATTTCCGGCACATTTTTGCTGGTGGATATTCATCGGGATATTACAGCTATATCTGGGCGGAAGTCCTGGATGCCGATGCCTTTGAAGCCTTCAAAGAAAAAGGACTGTTTGATCAGGAAACGGCCCGGGCCTTGAGAAAACACATCTATTCGGCCGGTGGCACGGATGATCCCATGGAATTGTACAAGCTTTTCCGGGGAGCCGAGCCCAAGGTCGAGCCTCTTCTCAAAAGAAAGGGGTTTTTACAATAAGCCATTTGTCATTCCCGCGCATGCGGGAATCTAGTTTATATGTTCGATCACCCGTTTGGTCTCGCGGGCGATCCTTTTTTCTTCGTTGGTCGGGATCACAAGGATCCTGATCCGGGAATCGGTAGCGCTGATATCGCGCTCGTCTTTGCGGCGCTCCCGGTTTTTGTCCTCATCAATCTTGATACCAAGTTCCTGTAGGTCTTTACAGCACATGGAGCGGATTAGGGGGGAGTTTTCGCCGATACCGGCTGTGAATACAATGGCATCCAACCGTCCCAATGCCGCATAGTAAGCGCCGATGTATTTTTTGATCCTGTACGCATAGACATCCAGAGCTGTCTTTGCCCTCTCATCTCCGGCCCGGGCTCGATCTTCCACTTCCCGCATATCATTGATGCCGCAAAATCCTTTAATTCCACTTTCCTTGTTAAGAAGCTGGTCGATATCCTTGAGGTCCATATCCAGATTCCTGGCAAGGAAAAAGGGAAGCGCCGGATCGACATCGCCGGAACGAGTTCCCATGACCAGGCCTTCAAGAGGTGTCAATCCCATGGAGGTGTCGAAACTCCTGCCGTTTTTTACTGCCGTCATGCTGGCGCCGTTTCCCAGATGGATGGTGATCAGATTGAACTTGTCTCTGGATATACCCATAAATTTGGCTGCCTCAACTGTGACATAGGCATGGGATGTGCCGTGAAAGCCGTAACGACGAACCCTGTTCT
Source organism: Acidobacteriota bacterium (assembly GCA_030669585.1). Lineage (GTDB taxonomy): Bacteria > Acidobacteriota > Aminicenantia > Aminicenantales > Aminicenantaceae > DAOVDI01. The sequence continues at coordinate 62,092 of DAOVDI010000001.1, read as the reverse complement.
TGAGGTACAGGTCATAAGGAAGGGCATATAAATAAGCTTTTTGAGGAATGGACTGATGGAATGCAGTATCAAAAACAGCAACCTGGGGGGCGCCGGGAAATATTGTTTTAGCCACCTCGATTCCTGTCAAATTAGGAGGATTGTGAAGAGGAGCAAGAGGTATATTGTCCTTTACGGTCTTCAAAACTTTTTCATTGATGACAGTGGATGATTTAAACTGCTCTCCGCCGTGTACTACACGGTGGCCGACAGCCGTGATCTCGGATTTATCACGGATGACCCCGTACTCGGGATCGGTCAGAAGTTCCACGATTCTTGCAAGCCCTTTGGTATGGTCGGCAATATGACTGGTCTCAACTTTTTCTTTGCCGTCTCCATTCTGGTCTATTGTTTTGTGAGTGAGGATACTGTTTTTCTCTCCGATCTTTTCAACCAGTCCGATGACCATGGCGCTGTCCCTGTCCATATCAAAAAGCTGATACTTGATAGAAGAGCTGCCCGTGTTGATGACTAGAATTTTCATGTCTCTTACTCGGATTGAGCCTGAATAGCTGTAATGGCCACTGTGTTTACAATATCGGAAACCGTACAGCCGCGGCTCAGGTCATTGACCGGTTTGTTCAGCCCCTGCAGGACCGGGCCGATGGCGATGGCATTGGCCGACCTCTGAACCGCTTTATAGGTGTTGTTTCCCGTGTTAAGATCCGGAAAGATAAAGACCGTGGCTCTGCCTGCGACCTCGCTGTTAGGCAGTTTAGTTTTTGCCACTACCGGATCGATTGCAGCATCATACTGGAGCGGTCCTTCGATCTTCAAATCCGGATCGATCTTTTTTGCTATCTCTTTTGCGATTTTTGTTGCTTCGCGGACTTTGGATACTTCGGCCCCGATTCCTGATTCACCGGTTGAGTAGGAAAGCATTGCCACTCTGGGCTCGATCCCGAATGTCTTTGCGGTCTGTGCGGAACTGATGGCGATTTCCGCCAACTCCTGAGAGTTTGGATCCGGATTGACCGCACAGTCCCCATAAACGAGAACTCTGTCTTCCAGGCACATGAAGAAAACACTGGAGATAGTATTAATTCCCGGTTTTGTTTTAATGAATTCAAATGACGGGCGGAGTGTGTTGCGGGTTGTGTGAACTGCGCCGGACACCATTCCGTCCGCATGGCCTTTATAAACCATCATCGTCCCAAAATAGCTTGAATCTAACATGAAATCATGGGCATTTTCGATCGTTATGCCTTTGTGTTTTCTCAGATTCAGATAAGTCATTGTATAGTATTCATATCTATCGGATTTTGTAATATCAATAATATTTACATCGTTTAACTGCAAGCCAAGCTGTTTGATTTTATTCTCGATCTTGTCTTTTGGACCAAGAAGAGATATATCAACCACATCGCGGCGGAGAAGGAAATCCGCTGCCCGGAGGATCCTTTCTTCAGTGCCTTCCGGCAGCACAATGTGCTTTTTCTGAGCCCGGGCCCGCTGGAGAAGGCGGTATTCAAACATTTTGGGTGTTATAACTGTGATCTTCGTCTGAATGATCCTGTCCCTTAGAGCCGGAACATCAATATTATTTTCAAACAGAGCCAGGGCTTTCATGATCTTTGAGGTATCTTTTGGGGAGATAACAGCATGAATATTGTCGGCAAGCCGGGCTGCTTCGAAAGTGTTTTCTTCAACGCTTAAAATAGGAACGATATTGGGAAATCCTTCGATCAATTTCCGGATGGGTTTTTCCGGAAGCAGGCCTCCGGTCAGTATGATCCCGGAAATATTTGGCATGGTCGTGGATGTTATTGATGAGAGAAAGGCTACGATCAAATCTGCGCGGTCGCCTGGGGTGATGATCATGTCCCCGGCTTTGAATTTGGATAGAACATTCCTCAACTGCATAGCTGCCACTCCAAATCCTTTCACGTGCCGGTTAAGCTGATTTTTTCCGTACAGGACCTTAGCATTCAGTTTCTCTGCGATGTGTCTTATCGAAGGATTGCTCAGTGTTTTTTCTTCAGGAATAGAGAAGATAAACTGGTTCTGGTCCTGAAGCTTTTTTTTAAGGTTTTTTACAATGTGGCTTCCTGGTTTGGTGCGGTTGACAATGGTCGCAACAATGTTGCATGCCTTTTCATGGAGGGACTCAGTAGACATTTCAATAGCCCTGATGGTCTCGTCTTCGCTTTTGTTGTATTCTGACGATACAAGAATGACGGGACATCCCAGGTTGTTGATAATATCTGCGTTGATGTCAAATTCAAATACCGATGTGGCCCCGTCAAAGTCAGTCCCTTCGCAGAGCACAAAATCATATTTTTCTTCCAGCGTTTTGTACTTGGCGACGCTTTCTTCCAGAAGCTCTGAATATTTTCCGTGGGAAATGTATTCCAGAGCCTGGGCTGTCGTGAATCCATACATCTCTTCATAGGGAGTATCCAGTTTGAAGTAGGAAGAGAGCAGCTCGATGTCATTATCCCTTTTATTTGAGTTTGAATTTACAGTGATCAACGGACGGAAAAAGGCCACTTTTTTAACATTTCTCAGGAGCATTTCCATGATCCCCAGAGATATAGCCGATTTGCCGCTCTTGGCTTCAGTTGCGGTGACATAAAGATTTTCTGCCATTTATTTTCTCCTGCAAGGGTGATATCCTATTAGCGTTTTTTATTTATTTTTTGCCCAGAATAGGGAGTGTTTGATCTTTTCCTTAGAAGCCCCATAAAAATAACATTTTTAAATATGAATTTTAACAAATCAGATAGTTAATGTAAAGGATTCGAGGATTCGAGTTGAGTGAATGGGGGGAATTATGCTATAAACTGGGAGTTGGATGGAGAAAAAGCGATGAGTGACAATGTATTTGATATTCTGAAAGAACGAGGCCTGATCGCTCAGACATCGGATGATGATGCTGTCCGCAAAATGCTGGGCAATGATCCTATTGTATTCTATATCGGATTTGACAGCACGGCCACCAGCCTTCATATTGGAAGCCTTGTGCCAATTATGGCCATGAAACACCTGCAGCGGGCCGGTCACAAGCCCATCGCCATTGTAGGCGGCGGGACGACCATGGTCGGCGATCCAAGCGGAAAAGCCGAATTGAGGCAGATGCTGACAGAGGAAACCATCCGTGAATACGGCCGGCAAATCCATTCGCAGCTTGACCGATATCTGCATTTTGACGGCAAGAACTGTATCGCCGTGGACAACGCCGACTGGCTGCTGAAGCTGAACTATGTCGAATTTCTCAGAGATATCGGCAGGCATTTCAGTGTGAACCGGATGCTCGCAGCCGAAGCGTACAGGCAGAGGATGGAAAAAGGGCTTTCTTTTATAGAATTCAACTATCAGCTCCTTCAGGCGTATGACTTTCTCTATCTGTTCCGCAATTATGGATGCACTCTCCAGATGGGCGGCGATGACCAGTGGGGCAACATTCTGGCTGGAGTGGACCTTATCCGGCGGGTTGATAACGTCAAAGTCGAGGCCATGACCTTTCCGCTCCTGACCTTATCGACCGGAGCCAAAATGGGAAAGACGGCTTCAGGGACCGTCTGGCTGGATGCGGAAAAATTCAATCCCTATGACTTTTATCAGTACTGGATCAATTGTGATGACAGGGATCTCGGACCGTTTTTGAAGACCTTCACCTTTCTTTCTATGGACGAGATCAAACGGCTGGAGTCTCTTCAGGGGAGTGAGCTCAGAGAAGCCAAACAGATCCTGGCCTTTGAAGCCACGATAATCTCTCACGGCAAATCAGCGGCCAGAGAAGCAAAAGCTTCATCTGAAGCCGCTTTCGGAACAGGCGGAGAACTGGATGGTATGCCTACTACAACCATAAACCGCAGTCGTCTAGAGCAAGGAATCAACCCGGCCGAGCTGTTTGCTGAAGTGGGATTAACCGGTTCCAGGGGCGAGGCGAAAAGGCTGATCAAGCAGGGCGGTCTTTACATCAATGATCAGCGTATAGATAGTCTTGAGCGATTGGTGAATGAAAACGACTTGACTCCGGAAGGTATTCTTCTTCGCTCCGGCAAGAAAAAATATCATAGAGTCCTTGCCAAATGAGAAGTAAAAATCTAAGTTAGAAATGTATCCAATATTTAAAGGAGCTGAAAATGGGGGCAGTTGATATTTTAGCCGGGAAAAAGCCTGTTTTAGGGATCAACAGTCTTGGGAGAATCGGCAAACTCACTTTATGGCATCATATCGGAAGAAAATATTTCAAAGAAATTGTGGTGAATCAGGGGCGGGAGATCGGAACAAATTTGAATGCCGTGGTCCAGACTCTGGAGAAGGATTCAACATATGGCTTGATACACACTTTTCTATTCGGGATCAATGCTAAACCGATCATCAAGATCCTGGACGAAAAAAAGGGGCAGCTCCTTATTGACGGAATCCCGGTGACGATCCTGAGAGAAGCAAGAAATCCAAGGGACATCCCCTGGGGGGACTACGGTGTTGAAGTGGTTGCCGAGTGCACCGGAAAGTTCAGGGATCCCACTCTGCCGGCCGATGAGGGAAGAGGTTCAATCCGGGGTCACTTTTTAGGCGGGGCAAAAGTCGTGATCAATTCATCTGCATTTAAGATCAAAAACAGTGGTCTTTCCATGCCGGATGATGCGGCAACACTGATTTACGGCATAAATCACCAGTCCTATGAAGGCGGAAAACACACGCTGATCTCGGCAGCGTCATGCACCACAACAGGACTGGCCCACATGATCAAGCCCCTTCTGGATCACATGGATGTAAGTTCCATCCTAACGGCATCAATGTCGACCATTCATGCTGTGACGAACTCTCAAAGCGTTTTAGACAATGTTCCAAAAGCAGGGGCAAAAGATCTCAGGAAATCAAGGAGTATTCTGGATAACATTATTCTGACATCCACAAACGCAGCAGAGGCGCTGGCCCTTGTTGTTCCCGAAGTGAAAAGAATCGGATTCATGGCCGACTCGGTCAGGGTTCCTATAAAGACAGAATCCTTGATCATACTCAACATGACCTTCCAGTGTCAGCTCTCGAATAAAGGGAAGGTCTGTGTGATCGACGCAAAGGCGATCAATAAGATCTATAAAGAAACGGCTGAGAATGACTCTGAACAGCTTCTTGTTTATTCAGAGGAGCAGAATGTTTCCTGCGATGTTTCCAAGATAAACGCCGCTGTTGTCATCGAAGGTTCATTCAATCATACACGGACAGCGTTCATTGATATTGACCTCTCGCAGATACCGCAGATATCGTCTGAAATGGCGCAGTCTTTTTCCATTGACAAGATACAGGTTCCAGTCGTTCATGCAAAAATATTCGGCTGGTATGACAATGAGTACGGAAGCTATACGAACAGAATGGGCGACCTGGCCGTATATGTCCACAAGAAACTTCAATGAACTGGCCGGTCAGATCTTTATCCTGAATGTGGCTTCGGGTTCGATGGCATGCTTCCCGAGATAGACAGATCCGCTCCAGCCGTCTATACTGACATAGTCTCCGCTCCGGATCTTATGTCTATTAATCTCGATGTATTTTTCTTTCTCGTGAACTCTCATGTCTTTTAAACCGACAACACCGGTTTTTTTCAACTGAGGAATTGTGACTGCGGCGTGGGATGTGCTTCCCCCTCTGGCTGTGAGGAGCCCGTCGGCCTGACGGATCAAACTTATATCTTCCGGTACAGTGTCCGGCCTGATCAGAATGAGCGGGGTCTTGGGATCCTGTTTTCTGTGATAATTGATCTCGTTTTTTGAAAAAACAACCCGGCCGGATAGAGCGCCTCCGGATATGCCGATCCCTGTTCCTATAAGAGACTTTTTCAACTGCGTTGACTTAACAAAAGGTCTCAGTTTAACAGATTCGATGGGCAGCATATCACGTGTCTGCAGAATATAAAGACCGTCCGGTGTTTCATTCTCAAAAGTGAATTCAATCTCCTGGTGATCCAATCCAACGTCGTAGATGAGAACTTTTGCGAAGTATTTCAGTTTGGAGTAGACAAGTGGGAATCTTTTTTCCAGGGAGGTCTCGGATCTCCGTTTCTCAATTTTACACTGGCGGATGGAGACCGGGTTGGTTTCGACAAGACCGGAAACAATATCATCTCCCTGTACACCGTAAATATAATCCCCGATGAGATGCACGGAACTTGACAGTCCTTTTGGGTTGCGGGTGAAGACAACACCCGACCCTGACTTTGTGTTAAGATTTCCATATATCATTGCCTGGACAATAACCGCAGTGCCCCACTCATCAGAGATATTCATTTCATGCCTGTAGATCATGGCATGCTGGGAGTGCCAGGATTCGAAGACCTTGAGCGTGGCAATGCGCAATTGCTCGCGGGGGTCTTCTATGACATCGATGTTGTGATAAAGGAGTTCCTGTTTGTATGCCAGTGCGATCTGTTTCATCTGAGAAGGTGAGAACTCTAATTTTTTTGAGATATTATATTTTTCCTTGTAATGAAGGATGATCGCGTCGAAGGAATCCCGGTTTAGCCCCTCGAACATGCCCCATACCTGAAGAAATCTTCTGTAACTGTCCCACGCCGCCCAACTGAATCCTTTTTTTTGGCTCAGTCCTTCTGCGATCTTTTCGTTGATGCCAACGTTCAGGAAGGAATTCATCATGCCGGGCAAAGAGATCGCTGCTCCGCTTCTCACAGATAGCAGTAAAGGATTCTTGGGATTGCCCAGTTCCTTTCCAGTCTTTCTGGTGAGGTGTTTTATCTCGGCATCGATCCGTCCGTTCAGGTCTTTCGTGATGTACTCGTGGCCCAGGACGGCATCGAGGCACCGGAAAACCTCGGTAGTGATGATAAAGCCCGGAGGAATTGGAAAATCGGAACAGGCCATTTTTTTCAGGAAGTAGCCCTTGTTCCCGAGATGGATCTGATTGTTTAGTGTCGTCATCTTTTTATAGATAGGCACGACCGTGATCTCCGGGTTGTAGGTCATGAGGATGTCGAGCATGTGTTTGTGGTCTTTGAATTTTTCGTTTTCAATGCTCAAAGTCTTGATGATATTGCTGATGAAATTGTCAAGAGTCTGCAGTCCGAATGCTGATGAGATCATCGAACGGATGAGGTTTTCTGAGATTCGGTATAAAACTTCCTCCGGTGTTTCAGCGTTATCCCTCAGCAGGATACTGGGCTCTTTTTCCAGATACTGGGGAATGATGACTGCGAGATTCGCCTGGTGGGCGTCGATGTAATAATCCCTGATGATATCCTGTATCCCCTTGGATAAAAAGCGGAAGATGTCGATGTACTGATCGATAGTGAAGAGATTGACCTGGAGTGCATTATCATAATACTTCATCTTGAACTCCAGTCCTTCAGTCGAAACTCCTTCGATCCGTAGCGCTTTTATGAAGAGCCAGAGATGTGTATTACTCTTACGCAGCATGCTTTTTGTTATAAACTGATAATTCAGCTGACTGATCGCTTGTTCAAACAGGACATTTCCCAGACTTTGCAGTCTGAATGTCAGCCCAAGGGCTTCGAATTTAGCCTCGTTATAAGTCCCGTACATGGAAGGAATACCTGCTGCGATATGCCTTTTATGGTAGATGTTCTCAGTGGCCGGTGTTTTTTCGGGTGAAAGAATGCGCTTATTCAGCGCTGCCAGGAAGTCCAGGATGATGTCCAGCGCTTTGTAAAACTCCTTGCGCTGCAAATACCGTTTCAGGGATCGTATCTTAGCTTGATCCAGGAAGGAACATGATTCCAGATCCTTGATGAGAAATGTGTGATTGATCTTGTACTTTTTATATATAAGCTGATAGAAGCGTATAATGAGAATAGCTCTTTCCTTATCTCTATTGGGCACATTGCTGAATATCTGCAGGATTTTTTGGATTTTTGGTTTATCCCATTTCAAGATTTCTTTGAACTCTCCATCTGTTTTCAGGAAGATCTTTTGAAAAATCCTGTGCATTGCATCGAAATATTCGCCTGAATTTGTTATCTGTTCATAGACCTCCGGGGGAACATAACTTTTTATAAGCTTTTTTTCCCCTGTACTCCAGAAACGGAATATGTTTTCCACAAAGGAAACCATGGAGCTGTTGCTTTCCACATGAGACTGTTTCCTCAGAAAGTGGATAAGCTTGTCGTTTCTTGAAGAAACTTCATCCATTTCTGTGGATATTTCCCGAAGCTCTCCTTCTGCTCCGATCTCGTTGTAATAGATCGGGAAAAGCCTGGCAAGCTGTAGAACAAGATTGTATGCGGGTGTGATCTCTGAATTCAAGAGGGCGGAGATATCTTTCTGAAGCAGGTCTGTGTCCCGGACAAAAATTCCTCCCAGATGAAGATTGATGATCAGGGCTGAAAGAAGTTTCTTGGACCAGCGGGGATTCATAGCGATGATTTCCATCCATATTCGGATATTTTTTATATGGACAGGATTTGCTTTAACTTCCCATTCCTGAGTGGCACCCAGGATATTGGGATTCTGAAAACCGAATTGAATAATTTCCTTGAGAAAGTTATCTGCCAGTTTATGATTACCCAGTTTAAAGACCTGTTTGGCCACTGTAAGAATACAGTTGAGAAGTGTATCCGGGTACTTAAAACGGACATCGCTTTTTTTTAACAGGAGGAACATATTTTTTATGAATCCGTTCAGTTCCCGGTGGTTTTTTTCAGCAAAAACTTTATGCAGAGACCGGTTGGTCTCGATTAGGGCTCTCTTGTGTATATCTGCAAGATCCGGACAGGAAATGATCTTAAGTAAAAAATGGAGCCGTGTAAAATGCTGACGGCCTTTTAATATCTCTGATTTTTCCATCTCATCTGCAGTAATCAAATATCCATTCAGTATTTGATGATGATCCGGCAGGCGCAGGTAGGGTGAAAAGGATGAGGCTGTCATGTCCTTGACGGATCGATGTGTGAGCTCAAGCTCATCTGCAAAACCTCGAATATTGTCATGACTGATGGGTGAGATCAAAGTCTTAAATTCAGCAAGGGCCTTGCTGTCTTCAAGAAAATTATCCATCCAACATTTAGGATCAGGCTGATCCAGCCAAAATATGTATGTCTCTTTGAAGACTTGATGAAGCAGTTCTTTCATGTCTTTCCATGGAATATCCGCGTCAAGCTTGTTCAGGCTGTCAAGAAAATCCTTGATATGTTTGGATTTTTTTCTGAAAAGATGAGGAGACTTCCTGGATGTGTGGCTAAGAAAAGGAATGGTACGGCAGACAAGAGGAGCGTTTCTTGAAAGATTTTTACCGCTTTCAGACAGGATCTTATGGAGATATTCGAACAGATATCTGATAGCCTTTTTCTTTAGAGTATCGGTCTTTTTCCTGCTGATAAGATCTATGTATATATCAATAATTATGCTGATAGCCCTATCGCCCCGAGTGCTGGAATTGTGAAAAAAGAAATCAGAGAGAGAGAGTCTTTTCAGTTCCTCTATGACATACTCCCAGTTAACATAGGGATGGTGCAGTTCTGTTAAGAGATCCAGAGTCCGTTTGTGCCGCCCAAAGGAGCCTTCCACAATTTTAAGAAGCGGTTTATGTTTGCCCGGGATCTTAACATAAGCAGACGTTTTTTTTAAATTGGTTTCCAGGGCGGATGAACTCCAATCCTGTGTGTTAATATTTTTTGAGGTCATTGTCCCGCAGTCAACTCTTAAATAATCCTAATTTAATATTATATATGAATTTATCCGTTAATATTTACAAATAATTTTGTTTAACCGGTTTTCCCTGATAATCTTGGAATAAGCTTTTCAGCCAGCTCTCCTTCTCTGAGGGCTACAGTTGTTCTAACGGAAAAGGATTTCCATATCTGGTCCGGAGAAAAATCTCCTCTTGCCGAGTCTTTTCTTCCCGTAAAGGGAAGGGAATCCGGCCCTCTTTGACATTTGATATTGATATTCACCCGGGCCACCTGGCACTTGACCCGGTCCCGGAAGTCTGCGAGAGCCGGGATATCCTGGCCGAATACGCTGACCTGCTGTCCAAAAGATGAGTTAGCGAGATACTTGACAGGAGTTTCGATACTGGCAAATGGGATGATGGGAATGATCGGGCCAAATTGTTCTTCATGATATATCCGCATTTTGGAATCCACGGGAAAAATTATGGTCGGATAAAAGAGAGATAGAAAAGATCGTCCGCCATTTGGATTCAGGATTTCGGCTCCATGACTCCGGGCATCGTCAACCAGATCTTTCAAATACGGAATCCTCTGGGCATCGACTAATGGCGTGATCCTGACTCCTTTAAGCCAGGGCATTCCCACTTTGATTCCGGCTATCTCTGTTTTCATGATCTTAAGAAAACATTCAACTATTTCTTTGTTTACAAAGACGATTTTTAGAGCTGCACAACGCTGCCCATTAAAGGCAAGCGCTCCCAGGAGCACTTCTTTGACTGAGGCCTTACAATCCGCATCAGCCATAACAACAGCAGCATTTTTTGCTTCGAGCCCCAGAAGTGTCTGCAGCCGGTTTTTTTTTGGATGAAGCGAGATCAGCTCATTGGCAGTCTGGCTGGTCCCGATAAAGGCGAATATATTGATGTCCCCACTTTCCATTAGAGGTGGAATGAGAACCTCGCTGTCGCCGAAGATGACATTTACAGTTCCTGGGGGAAAACAGTCTCGAAAATCCTTGAGAAGGTCCTGGAAAAATAACAGACCGAATTTAGGAGGCTTTACGATTACGGTGTTTCCCATGAGGAGCGCCGGGATCACCAGGGACAGCGTCTCAAAAAACGGGTAGTTGTAAGGGCCCATGCATAATGCAACGCCGAATGCTTCATGCCGGACGAATCCAATGATGCCTTTCTCTCTTTTCCTCACTTCAACATCATTCTTTTTGGCTGTTTCGATGACTGTTTGTGCAAATTCCATCGTCCGTTCGAACTCATTTTCCAGCTCAACATAGGGTTTGGCGATCTCCCACATCAATTTTTTTATGATCTTCTTTTTTTTCCCGGCTAATTGATCAAGAAATTTGTTAATGGCTTTAGCCCTGCTGGTCAAAGGTTCTGCGGGCCATCTGCCCTGGCCGTTGTCATATGCGGACAGAGCGGCCTTTAGCGCAGACAAGACTTGCGCCCTGGTAAAAGATGGATAGGACCCGATCTTCTTTTCTGTGATCTTTCCGGATTTTTTTATATGGATAGGGGAATATACATCAATAACTCTGCCTTTCCAGGGGAGGATCCGGCCTTCAACAAGATAAAAGTTCTGATCTTGAGGAGTATCCAGCCTGAAGCCGGGAGGAATGGTACTTTCTTCCAGGCAGAATTCCTCGTTTTCTAATTTCATTTGATTTTACTCATTATAATCAGAACGGGTCTTTCTCACAACTGGAAGATTCTAATTTTTATTACGTCTAAAAGGAGTAATGGCGTTGAAGTTTATAAAGGAGAGTTATATGAAGAACCGGAAGATAATGGTTTTTTTGATGTTTTTACTTTTGGGATTTTTAAGTGTATCTGGTTCTGCTGTTCGAACAGTGCAGGAATATGTCAATGAGTTAAAGAAACAGGCGCCTAAGGTCTTTATCGACTGCCAGCGGTGCGATATGAATTATATAAAAACTGAGATCCCATTTGTGAATTATGTGAGGGATCGCAAGGAAGCAGATGTTCATGTTCTGATTACCCAGCAGACCACTGGAGCCGGCGGACGGGAATATACCCTCGCTTTTATCGGTCAAAATGGGTTTTCCGATCTCAGCACCACGCTGGTTTATGTGTCCAATAAAACAGAAACAAGTGACGAGATACGAAGAGAATATGTCAGATATTTAAAGCTGGGGCTTGTTCCCTATGCGGCCAGGACTCCTATATGCAGTCTTCTGGGAGTATCCTTTCGCTCGAAAGTACAGCCGACTGCGGTTGTTGATAAATGGAACTTCTGGGTGTTCAGCGCCAGTATGAACGGACGTCTCAATGGCGAGGCGCAGAAAAGCGCCAAATCCATTTATGGAAATATTTCCGTTAATAGAGTCACGCCGGCGTCCAAGCTGCGCATGGGTATTTCCGCCAATTTTGACCAGAGGAAGTATGATTATGAAGATGAATTAGTCACCAGTACGTCAGAGATGGAAAGTTTCAGCGGGCTTTATGCCAAAAGCATCAATGACCACTGGTCTGTTGGCGGTTTTCTGAATTTATCATCTTCGACATACCGGAATATTCACTTCAGCATCAATCCGGCTCTGGCTATTGAATATAATTTTTTCCCTTATTCGCAGTCGACGCGAAGGCAGCTGCGTTTTCTCTATAAGCTGGCCCACAACTATGCCAATTATCGTGAAGTAACTATTTATGAAAAAAAGTCCGAGCATCTGTTCGGGCAATCTCTTGATATTACTTTCGAGATGAGAGAGCCGTGGGGAAATGTGGAAGCTTCCCTGGAGGGTTCAAACTATTTTCATGACTTTTCAAAAAACAGGCTTGAATTTGACCTCGAATTATCACTCCGGATCTTCAAAGGGCTTTCTCTGGAAATTGACGGACGTTATGAAGTCATTCACGATCAGCTTTCACTACCGTTTGGAGAAGCAACTCTGGAAGAGATCCTGCTCCGCCGCAAGGAACTGGCGACCGAGCACCAGTACTCCCTGGAGGTCGGATTGAGTTTTACATTCGGGTCGATCTACAGCAATGTCGTCAATCCGAGATTTGGTGAGATCAGAGGCGGCTGGAGACGATTTCGTTAAGCGTTGTTCTTTTTATTGATAATTCGGTTTTTTCTGTGTTACTCTGGATTATTCATATTGTGAGGAGAATGTCATGAAACCTAAACCTGATATAAAGCCCGATTGTCCGAATTTTTCGTCCGGGCCATGCGCCAAACACCCGGGATATTCCCTGGATGAGTTAAAAGATGCGCCTCTGGGCCGCTCTCACCGGAGCAGTCTTGGGAAAGGAAAATTGGCCGAGGCTATTGATAAAACAAAAAAGATACTGGGCCTTCCTGACAATTACCGGGTCGGTATTGTCCCGGCCTCTGATACCGGCGCTTTTGAGATGGCCATATGGTCCCTTCTCGGTCCCAGAGGTGTGGATGTGTTTGTCTGGGAATCCTTTTCCAAAGGGTGGGCAACCGATATCGAGAAGCAGCTTAAGCTGGACAGTGTCCGGGTTTTCAGTGCGGATTACGGGAAGCTTCCCGATCTTTCCCAGGCTGATTTTACCAATGATATTGTTTTCGTCTGGAATGGAACTACCAGCGGGGTCAAGCTTCCCAACGGTGACTGGATCCCGGATAACCGTGAGGGTCTAACTCTATGTGATGCCACATCCGCGGTATTCGCCATGGATATCCCCTATGAGAAACTGGATGTGATCACCTACTCCTGGCAGAAGGTTCTGGGAGGAGAAGCGGCCCATGGTATTCTGATCCTGTCTCCGAGAGCAGTGGAGCGTCTTGAATCCTATGCGCCTCCCTGGCCCATGCCCAAGATCTTCCGGATGACCAAGGGCGGAAAGTTGAATGAAGGGATCTTCAAGGGCTCTACCATCAATACGCCATCCATGCTGGCCAACGAGGATTATCTGGCTGCTTTAAAATGGACAGAATCGGTCGGCGGGCTCCAGGGACTGATCAAACGCAGCAATGCCAACCTGGCTGCATTTGAGGATTTTGTCGCGTCTCATGACTGGATCGATTTTCTGGCGGAAAGCAAAGATATCCGTTCCAATACCAGTGTATGCTTTACCGTGGATTTGCCTGCGGAAAAAGTGAAAGAGATGGTGAAACTACTGGCCGAGGAAGAAGTGGCCAATGACTGCGGAGCTTACCGGGATGCTCCTCCGGGTCTTCGATTCTGGTGCGGCGCTACGATCGAGACGTCTGATATTGAGGCTATATGTCAATGGATCGACTGGGCCTACAACATCCTGAATAATTCAGGGTAGCCTGAACAATTTACGAGCCGATCTTATCCCATCTGCTGCGTTGCTGTCCGTTCGCAGTATATAAATACGGCTTCACGAACAGCCTCTTGCAGATGCATCAACCTCGAATCGTAAATAGTCCAGGCACTCAATTCAATGGGACACAATAAAAACACTCGAATCCTTGAACCCTCTCTTTCTATCTTTTTACCCTTCGGGCGGGCCGATCTTACCGCAGTGGCTTCGTCGTGTTCCGTTCGCAGTATATAAATACAGCTTCACGAACCACTTCTCGCAGCTACGGCAATCTCGACCCGTGAATCATCCAGGGATTCTGAATGATTCATAAAATCGTACATCTCGTTTGTCTCGTCATTCCCGTGTAAACGGGAATCCAGTTCTTTGAGCTCATTGAGCTTATTGGGTTTATTGAGTTAAATCTAATTAAAATAACTCAAAGAACACAATGAACCCAATAAACTCAACAAACTCTTTTTGACTTCGATAGACTTCTATGGACCTCAATAGACTTCGATAGACTGTTTTTCCTGGTTAAATAAACTTCTACCTGTTTGAGGTCTGAAGCCTCGTCTCCCTGTCGTTTCAGGGCATAGGTCTTGATAATATAATCCTCATCCACTGTGCCGAAAAATATAAATTGTGGAGATATTTTTATCCCCATAGCCGCTGTATTGATCCTGGTAAGCGTTTGCCCCTTTTCATCGAGAAGCCAGTATTTAGTTGACCGGGTTTCTTCATTTCCTTGACCTGCCAACAGTATATTTCCATCTGGTGTGAAGGATAAACCGGAGAGATTGGGTTTCACCTTGTGGATGGATTTTTTGTATTTTTCGATGACTTTGCCGAACCGGTTGTACCAGTTAACATTCCGGGACCGCATCATTTCCTTCCTTTCCTCGCGCCATTGGCTCAGATGTTTTCCTGTGACTTTTTCCGGTTTTGGCAGAGGAGTGTCAATTTCATTGACCAGTTTTCCATTATAATCATAGACCTGAAGTTTTGTGCTGAGCCCTTCTGAAAATAGAACCGTTCCCATTTTAAATGGGCACCAGAGAAAGCGAGGGGTAAAGGGGATGGGAGAATCAGCGCCTGAATCCATAAATGAGATCCGGGTAAAATGCTTTGTGCTTTTGATCCTGGAATGGAGCTTTCCGGAAGAGTCGATAACAGTGAGTTCAGTGGGAGAACTGTGGAAGAAATAATCCTTCTTTTTTTCCGGCCTGCCTGTGTAATGAAATTCGATCAGAAAGCGGCCATCCGGAAGGGGAGCGGCATCCCAGACGCCGAAAAATCTATTCTTATCATACTTCAACGCCTTGATAAATGTTCCAGATAACTCCATAAACGTCATCCAGGGATGGCCTTGAAAATATTCTGTGAAATACAGGTTTCCGTCCGGAGTGAAACCAAAAGATAACCCGTCTGCACGCTGGATCTCGCCAGGGCCCTGGCCTTTGCCCCCGATCTTTCTTAAGTATTTTCCATCCGGGGAAAAAACCTTGATCTGGGAATCCATCTGGTCGTAGATATAAATGTTGCTGTCCGGGCCTTCCTCGATCCGGGAGGGCATGAGCAGCTTGCCCTCTCCTTCCTCGTCCCCTATCAAAAGGATATCAGTGGCATTTAAAGGGAGAAACAGCGGAATTAAGATTGAAAGCAATAAGGCGATTTTTTTCATTTATCATCTCCATTTTATACATCGAACTCTCGATCTTCCTCTATGAATCGGATCCCGTGCTCTTCCAGTTCATTCAGGACCGGTTCATAGATCTCCTTAAGCAGGGGGATCTGAATGCCCCGGGCCGAGATCCTGTCTTCCAGGATCAGCTTGGCTGCTATTCCTACGGGAAGGCCGACTGTTTTGGCCATGGCTGTGTTTTCCGGGTCGCTCCCAATGACAACCAGAATGGTCCAGATATTATTTTTTTCGCCGTTTAAAATGTACTTTATTCTATGAAGCATGACGATCATATCTTTGTCATCGGGATCGAGCTTCCATTTGGATTCGAGCAGTTTCTGTAATATCTGGGCAGGCGTGGCTTTTTTTAGACCGATCAATGTTTCTTCAAATATGCCTGTCCACTGGATCCTTTTCATGACCTCGGAATTTTCTTTGATGCCGAGGTATGCGGCCAGTTTTTTCTCAACAGGAAGGTGTTTGTGATATTTCAGGTAGATGTTGATAAAATCCCGGTAGGTCATGTTTTCGACCTGCTCGATAAGATATGTGTCGTCGGTTAAACCCAGCTGGACAAAAACATCCCAGGCCGCACAAAAGCCTGAACGCCTGATTGTTCCGCGAAACATGGTTTTGATGTCAAACATGTCATATGTGCTCTGATATTTAAGGGAATCCCGGTTTGGATAGATCTCAAAATTGCCCATATCCTGGATCTTAACTGTCTCTATCCTCTGAAAGAGTTTGTGGTAGGGGATGTGTTTAAACCGGCAGTTATAAAGGAATCTTGCGCCGTCCTGGCCGGCAAGGAGGACATTCCTGGGATTCCACGTGAATTTGTAATGCCAGGGGTTGTTATCGCTCTCCGGGGCGACCAATCCGCCGGTGGAGGAATCGAATACAGTGATCTTGCCTCCCTGCGATCTGATCCTGTCTATGATCCGCATCGCGGACATGTGGTCGATCCCCGGATCAAGTCCGATCTCGTTCAGAAATAATAGGTCATGCTTTTTGACTTCTTTATCCAGTCTTTTGATCTTGGGGGAGACATAAGAAGCAGTTATCATGTGTTTCCTGAATTTCAGGCAGCCCAGGGCTACCGGATAGTGCATCCGTTGTGGGAGCATGGAGATAACAAGATCTGTATCTTCTATGAGCTGCTGGCGGAGCTTTCTATCTCTGATATTAAAACACACAGCCTTGCCGTTGGGATGATCCTTGATCTTCTGGAGGGCAAGCTCTTCAGAGATGTCCCCCAGAACGATCTTCCATTTGTTATTAAATGAGTGATCCAACAGGTATTGGATGAGAGTTGTGGAAGAACGGCCTGCCCCAAGAACAAGAATTTTTTTCATTACAGCATCTCCTGCAAACGATTATTGAACGATTATAACATGCAGATCCATAACATTTGTATATGTGGGGCCTGTTATTATCAGGTCATCGAGCGGCTGGAAGAAATGGTATGAATCATTGTTCAGTAAAAACTGTCCGGCATCTAGGTCCAACTTCCGGGCGCGCCGGATTGTTTTGCCGTCGGCATAGGCTCCTGCCGCGTCTGTAGGCCCGTCCGTGCCATCTGTGCCGCAGCTCAATATGGCCGTGTTTTCCAATCCGTCGATGTTCATGGCTGCAGCCAAAACAAACTCCTGGTTGCGCCCACCCAGGCCATCGCCTTGAATAGAAACCGTTGTTTCTCCCCCGGAGATAACGCAGGCAGGTCTTTTTATGGGATTTCCGGTCATGAGGATATTTCTGGCAATGGCGGCATGAGCTGCGGCAGCATCCCTGGTTTCCCCCGATACGACAGTGGATAAGATCATGCTGTTATAGCCCAGTTCTTTTGCTTTCTCCCTGGCAGCCTTTGCGGCCTGGATATTGCTTCCCACAATGCAGTTCTGAGTCCGCTGAAATGCGGGATCGTCTTGCTTTGGCGTCTCAGGGATAAGGCCCTTTTCGCCTTTGGATATTATTTTCCGGACCCCTGAGGGGATCTTTTCCAGGATGTGATATCTTTCAAGAATATGTTTACATTGAAGAAATGTGCTGTTATCCGGAACTGTAGGACCGGAGGCGATGGTGTCCAGATCATCATTGATAACGTCAGACAGGATCAAGGAGATCAGTGTTGCCGGATAGGCGATCTTTGCCAGGTTCCCTCCTTTGACAAGGGAGAGATGTTTTCGAAGAGTGTTGATCTCGTGAATAGCGGCTCCGGTCTTCAGGAGGATCTGAGTAAGCTTTTTTATCTCATCCAGAGTGATTCCAAGTATAGGATAGGGAAGAAGAGCGGAGCCACCGCCTGATATGAGAAAGAAAATAAGGTCTTTTTCTCCGGCGCTCCGGGCCAATTCAACTATCTGCTGTGCGCCTTGAAATCCGGATTCATCCGGCAGGGGGTGTCCTGCCTCATTGATGCGGATAAACTTAAGAGGTATGCTGTGGCCGTATTTCACATTAAGGATCCCGTCGGTGATGCGGTCTCCCAGAATATTTTCAACAGGTTTGGCCATAGCGGCCGAGGCTTTTCCTGCTCCTAAAACAAAAATTCTTTTATATTGAGAAAAGTCATATTTGTGTTGTCCGATACGAAAGATATTATTTTCGGTTTTGATGTGATGGCTTACCGCCTTGAACGGATCGACCGCTTCCAGGCCCGCCTTAAAGATGAGCAAGCAGTCTTTTTTTAGATTTCCAATATTGTCCATAGATTTAGAAAGGTTAAATTATCACAATTAATAGGGATGGGCTACTTTTTTGCATTTAATTTTTCTCTGCAATAGGCTAGAATAAAAAAAGTGTAAAAAATGTCAAAATATGAGGAAGAATTTTACAAATTACTACCTCGTGTAACCCGCATCTGCAATTTTTTTCTTCTTGGGAAGAAACTGATTGTAGAAGGATCGGAAAATTTTGTGAAGGAGGGAGGAAACATAATTGTCGGTAACCATATCGGTTCCTATAAAGATGTGTCCACTATCTTCAAGATCATCCCCAGATTAGTCTTTTTTACTGCGAATAGGGAGATCTTTACCCGGCATGATTTCAATTGGCTGGTCAAGAGGCATCTTGTCCGCCATATGGGGAAAATCGGAGCTTTTATAAATTTTTTGATCAACCCGATCAAATTCTTATTTGTGGATTATATTTCTTCCAATATCGAAAAGGTAGGTTCGATCCCTGTTGATATGGGGTGGAAAAAAAGTCTTGCTATCCAGAAATGCCAGGAGTACGTCAAAAAAGGACGGGCGATCATTACGCTTCAGGGTCGGGGCCGTATTCAAGCAGAACATCCTAATCCCTATATTTACCCATTTCGCCGGGGACCATCCATAATTGCCTATAATGTGTACAAGGAAACAGGTTTGAAGATCCCGGTCACGCCAATTGCTATGTTCGGCACACATTACGCCTGGGTTGTTCCAGCCAAGATACGGGTCAGAGTGAGTGAACCCATGTATGTTACTGATTATCTGGAAGACGATATGGCTGCCACAATTGAACGCTTCCGGGCGGCGCTCGAAGCAAAAGTTACCAGCATGATCCTGGACATCATCCGGAACCGGTAAAGAGTCTTAACCGGTGGAGCAAGTGTTGGGGCAGTCTAGATCAAATATTGTCCGTTTTTGACAATAGTCCGGCCTTTGGCCTTGATAGTAACCTTGTTAATGAGGGCATCATAATGATGGGAGCTTGAATTTGTGCCGAGACCGTAAGAGTCGCCGATGGCAAAATGGGCAGTGCCGAAAGCCTTCTCTGCCTCAAGCATATTGGGGCAGATCTTTGCGCCGGGATTTGTGCCGATGCCGAATTCCCCGATGATCTTTCCTGTCTCGTCATTGCCGATGTTTTTGATGATCTCTCTGATGCCATGGCCTTTAAAATCAACAAGCTTTCCTCGATCAAAAATCATCTCGCCGTGTCCCAGTTTGTCATCGATCAGGCTGATGACCAGCTTTCCTGTGAAGCTTTCCTCAACAGGGGCTGTAAAGCACTCGCCGGCAGGAAGATTTCCATGGGAGCCAGTTTGACTGATATCGCCGTTGTCTGCTTTCCATTTTCGGCCTTTGACGCTGCATTCGAGGTAAGTCCCGTCAGGATTTTCGACCACTACATCATCGGCGTCTTCCATAGCAGATATGACTTTTTGTGTGAAAGAGTCCATCTCTGAAAAGTCGATGTTGATGAGGCGTTCCATCATGTCGATCGTGATCCCGGGCATCATGCATATCCGGCTTCCTTCGGTTCCGGCTTTGACCATATATCCCCGGAAGGGTTTTTCTGCGATCCGTGCGTCCAGCATATAGGTGATAACATCTGCTTTGGTCATCATATCTTTAAATAATGCCGTCGGTTTTGAGATTGGCCTCAGAGTTTCCGTCATGAGATAAGTCGTTGTTTCTGCGCCGGCTTCTTTGGCCCAATAAGCCAGCGCTTCGGCGATATCCATTTTTTGTTTGTCTGTGATCAGAAGAAAACTTTCTCCCGGTTTCACGGATAAGGATTGTTTAACAGCCTTCTCTGCTGCCTGAAACAATGTTTTGTTCATTATTCTTCCCCTTCCTTGGAAAATCGTGACAGGACATCCGAATTTACTTTCAGAAAAACATCGTACCGGATCTTGATATTTTTATCTTCCCTTAATTTTGCCAGGAAAGACTGGAAGAATTTATTCTTTTTTGATTCGAGGAGTTTTTCTTTTTCGCTTTCTTTTTCCTTTGTAAAATCTTCTTTTGTTATGACTTTTCGGTCAAGAACGCGGATAATGGTATAACCATTCTCAAATTCAATAGGGTCGCTTATATCGTTCAGATCAAGAGAGAAAGCCAGGCTGTCAATAGTCTGATTTTCACCTACTGTGCCGAGATACTGCCCCCGCTTGTGTTCTTCAACGGATTTGTATTCCATTTTATATTTTTCCGCAAGTTTATCAAAGTCGCTTCTATTGAACTCTGCTTTGAACCGGTTCATTTTTTCAAGGGCAACAGATTTCTTTTTCTCTGCGGTGAAATCAGTCTTGACCTGTTCCTTGACTTCTTCATAGCTGGCTGGCCGGGGTTCTTCGATTTTTTTCAACTGGGCGAGCCCTGCTCCCTTATACGTATAAATGGGGGAGGAAAGACCATTGTTTTTCAGGCTGAAAAGAGAACTGCTGATGGATCCGGAGGGGTCGATGTCTTCAATAATATCCCCCTGCTTGAGCAAGCCTGTATTTTTGATCTTGTATCCAAGTTTCTGTGCAGCCACATCCAGGCTTTTTTCCTTTCTCGCATTTTTTTCGAACTGAGCGATCTTCTGTTCCGCAACACCTCTTGCTTTCTGGTCCTTGAGGATCGTGGTGATCCTGTCTGTGAGCTGTTCAACAAGGGTTAATCTTTCGGGCTTTTTTTCCGTAACCTTCAGGATGGAAAAGCCGTCTTCTGACTCGATAAGTTCGGAGTACTGATCCTTTGCCAGGGTTTTAATGGCTTCCTGTTCCTTGGCCGGAAGATTTCGCCACTCAAAAAGCCCCCAGTCACCTTTGGAGCTTGCTTTATCGTCCTGAGAATAGATTTCCGCCAAGACACTAAAATCCTCGTCTTTTTCCAGACGATTGATAATATTTCCGGCTTCGGTTCTAACAAGTTCTTTGTCCTTGCCTTCAAAGGAAAAATAGATACGGCTTACGCGCGTCTGTTCAGGCTCTTTAAACTGGGCTTCGTTTTCATTGTAATATTTGGAGATCTCTTTTTCCGAGACCTGGATCTCAGGTTTCAGTTCATCGGTTTTAAAGAAGATATACTCCGCTTCTCTGCGCTCGGGAAGTCGATAATTATCTTTTTTTGTGTTGAAGTATTCCGTAAGCTCGGCTTCTTTGGGTTCTGTTTCCAGCTTAATGCTTTTGTCATCAAGGACCGCGTATTCCAGTCTTGCGCTTTCTGTATTTTTTTTGTAATTTTCCCAGACTTCATCCTCGGTGATAATCACTCCGGCAGTGGTGGATTTAATAACCTTGTCGATAAGGATCTCGCTTTCAAGGCTTTTTTCGAATTCGGATATGGATATCCGGTTCCAGCTCAGAATTTTCTGGTACTGTTCAAAACCGGCGAAGTTTCCGTTCTTCTGAAAGACCGGATAACTTTTGATTTTTGCTGCGATCTCGTCATCAGAGACCTTTAATCCCATGTCTTTGGCCCTCTGGAGCAGGAGTGTCCGTTGGACGATCTGCTCGAGAACCTGCTGAGGGATATTGAGCTGCTGGATGAAGTTTGCGTCCAGCTCCTTGTACTCATTGCTCATGGCCTGCAGGCGCTGGACCAGGCTTGAATAGTAAAAATCCCTGGAGATCTTTTCCTTGCCGATTCTAGCAATGATGTTCTTTCCACCGCCTCCAATGCTTCCGCCGCCCCAGACAGCAAAAATAGATATAATAAATGCGATAATCACAAACCATAGAACAGGGGCAAGTGATTTCAGGTTTTTTCTCATTGATCTTAACATCTTTAATACACCTCAATTTCCTTTTATAATTTCTCTGGCAATGATCATTCTCTGGATCTCCGAGGTTCCTTCATAGATGGGTAAAACACGGGCATCCCTGTAGAGCTGCTCTATGATAAACTCTTTTGAATATCCGTATCCGCCATGGATCTGAAGGGCTTCATAAACAATTTTATTTGTTGCCTCAGAGGCGAAAAGTTTGGCCATGGCTGCTTCCTTGGTAAAGGGTTTTTTATTGTCAAACAGGTCGGCTGCCCGGTACGTGAGCAGTCTGGCCGCATCCAGTTGTGTTGCTATGTCTGCCAGTTTAAATTGAATGGCCTGTATTTTCGAAAGGGGTTTCCCGAAAGCTCCCCTCTCTTTGGAGTACTTGAGGGCCTCATCCAGCGCTCTTTGAGCAATGCCGAGAGCTTGTGCAGCGATCCCGATCCGGGAACCATCAAGACCCTGCAGGGCGATTTTTAAACCTTGACCCTCTTCACCCAGTAAGCTGCTTGCAGGAATCCTGCAGTTTTCCAGCATGATCTCTGCAGTCAGAGACGAGTTTAGTCCCATCTTGTTTTCAATCTTGGACACACGGAAACCGGGGGAGTCTTTATCCACGATAAAAGCGCTAAGCTTTTTTCTGCCTTGCTCGATCTCGGTCTGAGCAAAAATGATCAGGGATTCCGCCTCGCTGCCGCATGTGACCCAGGCTTTGGTTCCGTTCAGGATATAATAATCGCTCTCTCTGACCGCTGACGTCAGCAAGTTTGATATATCGGATCCGGCGCCCGGTTCGGTCAGGCTGAATGCACCGAGGATCTCTCCCCTTGCAGCCCGGGGCAAATATTTTCCCTTCTGCTCCTGTGAGCCGAATCGGCCGATGAGATGGCAGAATAGTGAACAGTGGACACTGATAATGATTGCCAGCGAGGGCATGACCCGGCTTAATTCCTCAATGACCAAATAGATCGAGAGGTGGTCTGTTTTAGTCCCTTCGAAGTCAGGCGAAACACCCATTCCTAGAATTCCCAATTCTGCAAGTTTCTTAAGAAAAACGTGCGGGAATTCATGTTTTTCTTCAAGCTCTTTGGCCTTGGGTTCGATCTCATTTCGGGCGAACTCCCGGACCATATTCTTGAGCATTTGCTGTTCTTCAGTGAGGTCAATATTCATTTTTTGTCTCTCAGATCGTGTTATTTACAGATGCTATTTGGGTTTATTAAATAGGGGAATCAGCTGATCATAGGTGATATCCAGATTTTCAATGATAACTTTGGTCTTTCCGATGATCGGCATAAAATTTGAATCGCCGACCCAGCGTGGAATGATGTGAAAATGAAAATGGCTTTCAACTCCAGCCCCCGCACTCCGTCCGATGTTCATTCCCGTATTGAATCCCTGGGGATTGTAATGATTCCGTAAAACATGGAGAGCTGTTTTTAACAGGTCCGTCATTTCATGAGTTGATGCTCTGTCCGCTTTTTCTGGAGAATCCAGATGTTTGTAGGGAGCGATCATCAGGTGTCCTGCGTTATAAGGATACTTATTGAGCATGATAAAATTGTATTTTCCTCTAAAAAGGATGAGGGTTTTTCGGTCGTTCTTCATCTTCAAGGAGTTACAGAATATACATCCGGTCATTTTAAACACCTTTTTGACATAATCCGCCCTCCATGGGGCAGAAATATATTTCATTTTTGATTGATCTGATTTTTCAGTAGTTTGCTTGGCTTGAAGTAAAGGACTTTTTTTGGGGGGACCTGTACGGGCTCTCCTGTGCGCGGATTTCTTCCAGAGCGAGCTTCCCTTTTTCTGAAACGGAAACTGCCGAAACCTCTGAGCTCGATTTCTTCACCACACATGAGTGCTTCTTTGATGATATCAAAGAAATGACTAACACCCAGTTCCGCGTCCTGTTTGGAAATATCCATTTCCTTGGCGATTTTGTTGACCAGATCAGCTTTTATCACCTTTATCCTCCTTCTTCTTAATTTCTTTTTTGCTATCCTTTTTTGTTTCTTTTTTTGGTTTTGTTGTTGTTGTCTTCTTAATTTCTTTTTTTGTGTCTTTTCCCTTATTTTCTTTTTTTGCCTTTTTAATAGGCTTTTTTGTTGTTTCTTTCTTTGTTTCTTTTTTAGAGGCGTTCTTTTTAATAGAGGTTTCAAGGTTCCCGAGCTGGTCTTTCATGAGATCTCCCAGGGTTAATGTGCTCTCTTGACTGTTGGAATACTTCTGGTATTCGATTTTTTGAGTATCGAGCTGTCCTTGCCTGAAACTGAGAGAGATCTTTTTATCCTGCTGGCTCAGTTTGAGGATTTTAGCCAGTTTTTCGTCTCCCACTTTAAAGACTTCTGCTGGGTTATCGATCTTCTGCTCATCCAGCTCGGAGAGAAAAACAACACCTTCGATCCCCGGAGTGATTTCTACGAATACTCCAAAATCAGCGATTCGGATGATCTTGACATTTACCAGGTCTCCGACTTTTTGGCGGGTGAAAAAATCCTCCCATATATCGCCTTCGAGCTGTTTAATGCCCAGAGAAAGTTTCTGTTTGTCCACATCGATGCTCAGGATGATAGCATCGGTTTCATCTCCAACCTTGAGGACGGAAGAAGGATGTTTGATTCTTTTCCAGCTGATATCCGAGATGTGAATAAGCCCTTCGATTCCTTTATCGACTTCAAGAAAAGCGCCGAAATCCGTGATACTGGTAATCTTTCCTGAAACACGGGAACCAGGGCTGTATTTCTGGCGGAACTCCTCTAATGGATGGGGCGAGCTCTGCTTGAGCCCTAAAGAGATTCTTTTTGTTTCCGGGTTGAGGGAAAGGATAGTCACCAACACTTCTTCCCCGATGGAGAGCACCTTTTTGGGATGGATCAATTTTCGGGACCAGGTCAGGTCTGATATATGGACCAGGCCCTCAACACCCTTTTCAAGTTCCACAAAAGCGCCGAAATCCGTCAGGCTGACGACTTTTCCAAGAAGTTTTTGACCTTCGATATATCTTTCAAAGATTGTATCCCATGGGTTGGAGGTCAGCTGTTTATAGCCGAGCGATATCCTGTCCTCTTTTTCGTGAAAGTTCAACACAATGACTTCGATCTCCTGTCCGGTCTTAAAAAGCTCAGAGGGGTGACCGATCTTTCCCCAGGACATATCCGAGATGTGAAGAAGCCCTTCAACGCCTCCGATATCCACAAACGCTCCGAAATTTGTCAGGCTTTTGATAGTGCCCTTCAGTGTGATGCCTTTGCGGAGCTGTTCGTAAACTTGCTGCTTTTTCTTTTCATGTTCATCCTGAAGGAACAGTTTGCGTGAAAGCATGGCGTTTTCACTCTTGCGGTCGAATTTAATAACCTTGAATTTATATCGGTTGCCGATAAGTATGCTGGGGTCTTTGACTATTTTCACATCTGCATGAGAATCGGGCATAAATGTCTTTATACCCACATCGACAATATAGCCGTTCCTGATCTTTTCATCGATCTTACCGATGATCCAGCTTTTTGTATGATAGGCTTTTTCCAGGTTTCCCAGGGCGCGATTTGCCGCGGCCCTCTTTTTAGACAGGATCAGATAGCCTTCTTTATGGTCTGATTTTACCAGGACCGCCTCGATCTCGTCTCCAGCGTTGATCTCGTCTCTTTCTTCGGGAAGGCCGAATTCCTCGAGGGGAATGATCCCTTCTGACTTGAAGCCGATGTCGACCAGAACATACGCCTCTGTAATTTTAACGATTTTTCCCTTGACCAGGCTTCCCGGTGTCAATTCTTTGACATCAAATTGGTATTGATCGAGCAGTTTTTCGTAATCTTGGGGTGAGAGTTCTTCTTCGTTCTCTTGGTCTTTTTTTAACTCTGACATTGGATATCCTTTTCTGTGTGAATTTGATATTCGAAGCAGGATTTGATTTTAACCACAGCTTCTTGAATGGCTTCCGGAGGTGTGGATGCGCCTCCGGACAGGCCTATTATTTTTGAACCCTGAAGCATTTCAGGTGTGATTTCTTCTGCCTTTTCTATAAAATATGTGTTTGGCAGTATTCTCTTGGAGACATGATAAAGTTTGTTTGTATTGGAACTGTTTTTTCCTCCGATGACAAAAAGTATGTCGACCTCTTCTGCCAGTTCGGACGTGGCTTTCTGTTGTGTCTGAGTTGACTGGCATATGGTATTAAAAATTTTCAGCTCTCCGGTTCTTTTTTTTAGGGTGGTGACAATCCTTTCAAATAGAAACGGATCCTGTGTTGATTGAGCCAGAACAGCCCTTGTTGTTCTTTTTGGCAGTTTTTTTACCTGTTCTTCGCTTTCGATGATGATGCCTTTTCCCCGGCTGTATCCGATCAGCCCAATGGATTCCGGATGTTTTTTATTGCCGACGATAATAATCTCTTCACCTTCTTTTGCCAGGTTGTTAACCCGCTGCTGGATCTTTTGAACGATCGGACATGTGGCATCTACGATCTTGATATTTTTCTTTTTCAGCCGTTCGTATATTTCAGGTGAAATTCCGTGGCTCCGTATGACGACCGTTCCTGATTCTGTATCATCCGGACTTTGAATGGAGAAGATGGCTTGTTTTTCCAGGTATGAGATCACCTGTGGATTATGGATCAAAGCGCCCAGAGTGACCACTTTTCCGGTCGTGTGTTTTCGTGTGTCCTGGGCCATACGGAGGGCTCTTTTAACTCCATAGCAGAGTCCACAGTCTTTTGCGATTTTAATCTTCATTTTTGTCCAAAAGTGAAAACGATAGTCTATACAAAATTCCCCCTTTTTGTCAACCTAAATACAGGTAAAATTTGAACTTAGGGTTGTTTTGGTGGAGAAAGGGAAGTTCCGGTCCCGACTTCAAAGAACTTGAATTGTAAATGCCGGGATCTGTGTCGGGTTGATTAAAACAAAAATCCTCTGTAGGATAAAGTCACGTTAACTTGGAGGATTGATATGACTTTGGATAAATTGAAAAAGGATGCGGTTGATCATCTGGAACTGTTGAGGAGAAAAAAGCCTCTTATTCACAATATCACAAATTATGTCGTCATGAATTACACGGCCATGGCCCTATTGGCTGCCGGGGCTTCGCCTATTATGGCTCATGCCCATGAAGAGGTGGAAGAACTGACATCAATTGCAGGCGCTCTGGTTTTAAATATTGGAACCCTTACATCCTACTGGGTGGATTCCATGATAATTGCGGGAAAAAAAGCCAATGAAATGGATATTCCCGTCATTCTTGATCCGGTCGGGTCAGGTGCGACCCGATTGAGAACAAATTCGGCAAAGAGGATTTTAAACAAGATTGAAGTCAGTATTATCCGGGGGAATGCATCCGAAATCCTGTCTCTGGCTGATGAGCGGTCAAAGACCAAGGGAGTTGATTCCCTCCATTCTGTGGATGAAGCTGCGGATGCCGGAAAGATCCTGGCGCGGGAACTGCAGACTGTTCTTGCAATAACCGGCAAGGTCGACCTTATCACGGACGGAACTTCAACATTCAGAGTTGTTAACGGGCATCAGATGATGGGGATGGTGACCGGGACAGGCTGTACGGCTACCGCAGTAATCGCAGCTTTCCATGCGGTCAATTCGGATCCTATGACCTCTGCAGCTGAAGGTCTGGCCTATTTCGGCCTGGCCGGTGAGAAGGCGGCAGTAGAAACAAATGCTCCCGGTACCTTTCAGGTGAAGCTTCTGGATCATCTCTACCTTATCGATAGGAAGGGCTTTGAGCAGGGTATCAGGATCATTCAGGATGTCTGATGAAAAACATAGATTATTCGCTCTACCTTGTCACAGACCAGCCGCTGTGCCTGGGAAGAGATCTTATTCAAGTCGTTAAGGAGGCTGTGGCAGGAGGTGTGACCCTGGTGCAGTTGAGAGAAAAGAATGCTTCGACCAGAGAGTTTCTGGAGATCGCTGTAGAGATCCGAAAGATCCTGCAAGGGACGTCTGTCCCCCTGATCATCAACGACAGGATTGATATTGCGCTGGCCCTGAATACGGAAGGGGTTCATCTGGGAAAAAGCGATATGCCTTATGAGAAGGCCAGGGAGATCCTGGGCCCGGACAAGATCATCGGACTGTCAGCAGAAAGTGTGAAGGATGCCATTGCTGCTTCAAGGCTTGGAGCCGATTACTTGGGAGTCAGCCCGATCTTTACCACTCCAACCAAGCCTGAACTGGAAACAAGTCTTGGCCTGGAAGGGCTGCGGGAAATACGCAGGGTAAGCAAGCTGCCTCTTGTAGCCATCGGGGGGATAAATGTCTCTAACTGCAGGGCTGCCGTTGAATCCGGAGCTGATGGGATTGCTGTCGTGTCTGCCATCTGCTCAGTTCCGGATCCCGGACTTGCGGCAAGAGCGCTCATTTCTGAGGTCAGAAAAGGGAAACAAAAACGAAATGAAGCTTAAAGACATCGGTGAATTCGGTTTTATCGACCGAGTAAAAACGCTTTGCCAGATCACAAAAAAAGGGATCATCAAAGCCATCGGAGATGACTGCGCTGTTTATAAGGGAGGGGGAGAAGACAAAGCAATCCTTTTCACCACTGATATGCTGGTGGAGAATGTCCATTTTCTTCTGGATCGGATCACGCCCTTTGAGTTAGGCTATAAAACCTTGGCAGTCAACCTGAGTGACATTGCCGCCATGGGGGGAAAGCCCTTGAATGCCTTTCTGTCTATTGCTGTTCCAGAAAGAATTACAGTCAAGTTTTTGGATGAGCTGTATGCGGGAATTATGTCTCTGGGACGGCGATATCATGTTAATGTGCTGGGAGGAGACACAACCGGTTCAAAGAATGATCTTGTATTGAATATCGCTCTGACCGGAGAAGCAAAAGAATCCAGCCTCCTGTACCGGGGCGGCGCTCAGGCTGGAGATAAAATCTATGTTAATGGATATCTGGGAGAATCTGCCGCCGGATTGGAGGTTCTTATTAAAGATGTAGATTTAGATGAAACTGTAAAAAAATATCTGGTCAAAACCCATCTTTTACCTGAAGTCTATATTGCAGAAGGAGCTTTTTTGGCTGAAACAGGAGATGTAACGTCCTGCATTGATGTTTCGGATGGGATCTCAAGTGATCTGGGCCATATCTGCAGGGAAAGCGGCTGCGGCGCCTTGCTTTATGAGAAGGATCTTCCTGTCTCGGATGAACTGAAAGTGTTTGCGGAAACCACAAAGAAAAAACCGTTGGACATCATCTTATCTGGTGGAGAAGATTATAAACTGCTTTTCACTGTCCGGAATAATAAATCGGATGCACTGGAAAAAATCTTTCAGAATAAATTCGGGCGCCCTTTGTTTTGTCTTGGGGAGATTATGACCGGGAAAGATATTTTTCTGAGGAACAGAGGAGGGGAGGAGCGGCCAATCAAAGCCTCAGGCTGGGACCATTTTTAACTCCGCGAGAAGTTCTTGAATGAGTTTTTTAACCGTCACGATCTTATGAATACGATATGCATTCTGGCCGCAGAAAATGAGGCCGTTATCCACATCACCTGCATAGGCATTCAAAAGGGCCAGGGCAATACAATATTTTGCTTTATCGACATGACAGGCTGTAAGACATCGAAAAAAACATTTTATCTTCAGCCTTCCTTTCGCTTCAAGATTCTTTAAGAAACGATTATTAATGGCCCTGCCAGGCATACCAACAGGGCTTTTTATAATAATGATGTCCTCTTTTTTGGCATCCAGATAGGCTTGCTTGAATTCCTGCGAAACAGCGCACTCTTCGGTACAGACAAAACGAGTACCCATCTGAACGCCTGAAGCGCCAATGGAAAACATCCGCGCAATGTCTTCTCCGTTATAAATACCTCCTGCGGTGATAACCGGTATTTTCCTTCCATATTTATCTTCATATGTTTTAATGACTTCCAGGACGTCAGGTAGAAGTTTTTCCAGGGAATATTCCTCCGGATGTTCCAACTGTTCTTCGGAGAAACCGAGATGTCCTCCTGCCAGGGGGCCTTCAAGGATCAGCCCATCGGCAGTTCTTTCATACCGTTTGTCCCACGTCCGCAGGATTAATTCTGCAACTCTGGCAGAACTGATGATGGGTACAAGGTTGACACTGGGATCTTGGACTAGAGCCGGAAGTTTTGTAGGTAGCCCGGCGCCAAAAACGATCATTTTAATGTCTTCCTTTATTGAGGCTTTGATTAGATCATTTACATTACTGAGCACACCCATGAAGTTTACTGCGAGATGGCCGTCTGTCATTTTTTTGGCTTTGCGGATTTCGTTTATGAGTGCTTCTCGCGATTCTCTTTCATACTCCTGTTTTGAAGTCTCAGGATCCCCGAGTCCAATACTGGAGATCGTACCGATTCCTCCCTCGTTTGCTACTGCTGAGGCCAGGGAAGCCAGGGAAACCCTGACTCCCATGCCGCCCTGGACAATAGGAATACTTGCTGTAATACTTCCTATCTGAAGTTTAGGAATTTTCATCTGCAGTTCCGAATTTTTTAATCACGAGGCACGCGTTGCCTCCTCCGAAACCAAAAGAATTACTCATTGTGGCATAAAAATCAAGTGATTCAACTCCATTTGTTACATAATCGAGAGGGCAGTCAGGGTCAGGGTCTTTATAATTGATGGTCGGGGGGAGTTTTCCGGTGTAGACACTCATAACAGTCGAGATGAATTCCACGGCGCCTGAAGCTGCCATCAGATGCCCGATCATTGATTTGATCGAGCTGATCTTTAAGGCGTATGCATGTTTGCCAAACACTTTTATAATGGCGGCGCTCTCGCTTTTGTCATTTAAAACAGTGGATGTGCCATGGGCATTGATATATCCTATTTTCTGCGGATCAATACAAGCGTCCTTGAGAGCCGCTTGCATAACCCGTGTCATACCATCACCCTGGGGATCTGGCGCCGTCAAGTGGTAGGCATCTGCCGTATTGCCGTATCCAATGATCTCAGCATAGATTCTTGCTCCCCGTTTGAGAGCATGTTTCAGTCTTTCCAAAACAACAATTCCGGCCCCTTCTCCCATCACAAAACCATCCCGGTTTTTATCAAATGGCCTGCTGGCATTTGCAGCACAATTGTTTTGAGACATAGAACGTGTTGCGCAGAAACCTCCATAGGCCAGGGGTGTCACACAGGCCTCGGAGCTTCCTGCAAGCATGATATCGGCATCTCTTCTCTGAAGAATTCGAAAAGCATCGCCAATGGCGTTTGAGCCCGTTGAACAAGCCACAGAGGGAGCGGAAAGAGGCCCTTTTAAACCATATTTAATTGAGACCATGCAGGCTGCCATATTCACGAGCAGTTTGGATACAAGAAACGGATCTAAACTTTTAGGGCCTTTTTTATCTAGCCTGGAATGACTATCTTCGATCGTTTGTGAGCCGCCGATCCCGGAGCCGATGATGACACCGGCCCTTGTTTTGTCAAATGAGCAGGAGTCCAATCCAGAATCTTCTACCGCCATAGCAGATGCGGCGATTGCAAACTGAGCGAAACGATCCATACGCCTTGCCGATTTCTTATCAATCCATTCTCCGGCGCGAAAATCTTTAACCTCTGCCGCGAGTTTAGAACGAAAATCCGCCGCATCAAAATGAGTGACTTTCGCGATTCCATTCCGCCCGGTTATTAATCCTTCCCAGAATTTCTTTACACCTGTACCGATCGGTGTTACAGCGCCCAATCCTGTTATAACAACCCTATGTTCACTCATGAATAGGAATTACCTCTTAATCTTCAATATCTTTTTCTTCTTCATCCAATATTTTCATGATCTCTTCCTGAGATGGAAGTTCTTTGATGTCGTTAATTCCGAAGTAGGTGAGGAATTTGTCCGATGTGCGGTAGATCAAAGGTTTGCCCGGCGCTTTTTTTCTCCCCGTTATTTTAACGAGCCTCTTGAGGAGTAGTGTTTTGAGCGAATGGCTGGCATCGACTCCTCGTACGGCAGAGATCTCAGCAAGAGTGACAGGCTGGTGGTAAGCGATAACGGACAGGGTTTCCAATGCAGCCGGAGAGAGCCTGTTTTTCCGTTCATTTCTCAACAGCTTCCTGATCCAGAGGTCATGTTCGGGTTTTGTTGTAAACAGATATCCTCCTCCAGTGAGAACCATCTGGATCCCGCACTCGTTGGATCCGTAGGTTTCCAGGAGTTCGTCCACGGCTTTCCCGATTTCAGCATCCGGGTAATCGGTCAGGACGCCTTTGATCTTTTCTAGGGAAAGCGGCTCCATGGAAATAAAGATCAGGCTTTCGATGATCTCTTTCAGTGTGGAATTCATGCCGGACTTCCTTTCCTGAGCCAGACTTTTATTGGCTTAAAAAGACTTTCCTGCAAAGCTACTACGATCCTGGCCTTGATCAATTCCAGGAGGCAGAAGAATGTTCCCAATGCGTCTTCAATAGTTTTCTGGTTATTAAAATATTCTACGAAATCGAGAAAACTTTTCTCTTTCAGGACGGCTATTATCTCCTCCGTTTTTTCTTCTATGGAAAAGTTCTTACCTGAGATGATATGGATGTTTTCTTTCTCTTTCTTCTGCATCAATAAAAAAAATGTTTCAGCCAGGTCAAAAAGAGAGATTTCTTTCAGGATAATTTCTTCATCATCTCCTTTCGGGAGGGGAGGAGGAACGCTTCTATTCCAGCGCTGCAGTTCACGGCCTTCTTTTTCTCTGAGGAGCGTACTGGCGGCCTTGATCTTCTGATATTCCAGAAGCCTGTTAACCAGGATCTGCCTTGGGTCTCCGTCTTCCTCCGGCATAGTTTCCCGCGGGAGCAGCATTTGAGATTTTATGTAGATCAAAAGAGCGGCAATGACAAGGAATTCTGCTTCGCGTTCCAGATTGATCTTGTCCTTTCGTTCAAGATAATCCAGGTATTCGTATGTGATGGTTGAAATGGGGATGTCGTGAATATCGATCTTTTTCTTCCGGATCAAGAAAAGAAGAAGATCCATCGGACCCTGGAAATTGTCCAGGTTAACCTGGTAAGTCTGTGACATGTCCATAAGAATAAATTGAGTTTATATACCGATGGCCCTGCGGACCTCCTCCATGGTTTTTGCTGCAACCTCTCTGGCTTTTTTGTTCCCTTCCTGGAGAATATCCCTGACAGTATCAGGATGTTTGATGTATTCTCTGCGTTTATCCCAGAATGGAGAGAGAAGTTCGATAAGGGCCTCAATAAGAACATTCTTGCAATCCAGACAGCCGATCCCTGCTGTCAGGCATCCTTTAGCCAGTTCGTCCCGTTTTTCCCGAGGGACAAAGGCTTTGTGGAGTGTGAATACAGGACAGTCCTCCGGAACACCCGGGTCGGTCCGTTTCTTACGGCGGACATCAGTGACCATAGGTGTGATCTTTTTGCGGATCACTTCTGCTGAGTCCTTCAGGTAGATGATATTTCCGAGCGAGTTGCTCATCTTGCGGCCGTCTGTCCCGGCCAGCTTGGGAACTTCTGTCAGGAGCATTTGGGGTTCAGGAAAGATCTCTCCGTAAAACCGGTTGAACCGGCGGGTGATCTCCCTGGCCAGTTCCAGGTGGTAGGCCTGGTCCTCTCCGACCGGCACCAAGCTGGCCTTGTAGAGAATGATATCCGCTGTCTGGAGGACCGGATATCCCAGAAATCCGAATGTATTGAGATCCTTGCCCTTTATGGTTTTTTGCATTTCCTTGAAGGTGGGAACACGCTGCAGCCAAGGCAGGGGGATGGTCATGGACAGCAGAAGGAAAAGCTCTGCATGCTCTTTAATATCCGATTGGACTAACATCACGCATTTGTTAGGGTCCAGGCCGATGCTTAACCAGTCAACAGCATATTCAAAAGTGAACTGTTGGATGGATTTTGAGTTCTGGTATTCCGAGCTGAATGCATGCCAGGTGACGATACAGAAGTAGCATGTGTACTCTTCCTGCAGTTTGAGCCAGTTGCGCAGCGCGCCGGCAAGGTGACCCAGATGAGGGGATCCCGTGGGCCTCATGCCGCTAAATACGATTTTATCAGAATCTTTACTCATGTTAATTCTTAACCCACTCTAGATTAATAAATTGACCAATCCCATTATAACTCCCAAAATACGCCCAATGATGCCGGTCATGAGCAGTATTATTATGATAAAAAACCCATAGGGCTGAAGCTGCTCATATTTTCGGGTGGCTTCCGGTGAGAGGAATCCCATGAGAACACCGCTGCCGTCCAGTGGAGGAATGGGGATCATATTAAACACAGCCAGTATGACGTTTATCACGATCAAGGCGTGTATGACGGTAAAAACGGCTCTGATCACGGGGAGGGCAGGGCTGGATTGCGGCAGGGAAGAGGGGAGAATGAGATAGAGGATCTTGAGGAGGATAATACAACCTATGGCGAGTGCGATATTGGAAAGCGGACCTGCCGCTGATATGATCAGGTTGTCTCGTTTTGGGTTTCTCAAGTTAAGGGGATTAACAGGTACAGGCTTGGCCCAGCCGAAAGGGGGTCCTCCCATAACGATCATTATAAGAGGAAGAAGGATCGTTCCCATCAGGTCAATATGGGGGATAGGGTTAAGAGTGACCCTCCCCATGGAATAGGCTGTCGGGTCGCCCAGTTTAAAGGCTGCCCAGGCGTGGGCCGATTCGTGAACAGTGATGGCAAGAAGCAGTGCGAATATATAGATTATACCGGTTTGAATGTTCATTTTTTAGTCCTTGATATTTATAGCATATCGTTCTTCTGCCGTAAAGAATAAGATGCAAAGGGTTCAAGTGCTTTTCTTTCTAACGACTTAATAAGTGCTTTGAGCATCTTCTCAACCTCTCCTATCCCCTCGTCTTTTTCGCCAGACAAAAATGAATAATGTCTGTCATGTCCTTATAAGGGGAAAGCAAGTGCCCGCTTGAACTCCATCAGTCAATATGATATGCATATATATAGGTTCGAAAAATTCCGTGGAAACACTCAGCATCCATCATGAAGAGCGTAAAACACCTGAGCAGACCAATTTCCCGAATTTCTAAACCTCTTATAGAATGGATAGCGAAAGGCCTGTTCTGCAGCCGTCAGTTCAGTGGATTATTAAAAATCCTGGAAAAAAAACGTCTCAGCCGAATAACGCATTTGAAAAAAGTCCTAATTGTTCCCGATATCAATATCGGTGATGCGATTATGACTCAGGTCTTCATCCCTGCCTTTAAAAATTTCTTTCCTGACGTTGAAGTCAGCTATGTCTACCAGCGCAAGGCGTATCCCTTAATCAAAGCCAATCCAAATATTGACAGACATTTTCCACTTTTTGGGAATCTCGGTTATCCTTCAAGAAGGGATGCTGCAAATTTGAACAGCCTCGTCAAAGAGAATAAATTTGATCTTATTGTCAATTTTTGCCCTTACCTGCCCAAGACCATATTCAAGGGTATTCGTACTCCGGTCATCTATCCACTAAGGTTGATAGGGAATATCGTTCGGGCCTATACATGTAGAAACCAGAAAGCCCACTTGGTCTACCAACTTGTAAAATATGCGCAAGAATTGGCCAGAGAAATCCCTACCAGATCCAGAATTGAAGCTCAGACCACAGCCTTGAATTCCTGTCTCCGACTCTATTTTGAACCACAGGTCTGGGAAGAAATACAGACGACTATGGACAAATTGAACCTGAATTCCCGCTCGAGAAAGATTTTTTACAATCCGGATACCGGTTCCCGTTTCACCCTGATACCCTTTGAATACCAATTGAAACTGCTAAAAGGAATTCTCTCCTGTCCAAACACTACCATCCTTCTCAACTGCGGGTTTGTCTTCAAAGATATAGAAATAAAGCTTATGGAAGCCCTCACGCTCCATTTGAGAAGAAGGATAGTCATTCTCCAAAAGGATATTCCCCTTGATGTCTTCTCCGGACTGATCGACCAATCTGAAATAGTTATTACCGGTGATACAGCTCCCATGCATATCGCCGCAGCGGAAAAAATTCTACTGAAATCCGACTACCAGTTTAAAAATTCCACCGCTATTGTGGGAATATTCGGGGCCACGAGCGCAAGAATCTACGGCTATGACAGCTTTTCGGAGGAGTACCTAGCAGCCTGCCAGGAGGCCCCGTCAAAGATATTCGAAGGCAATCCTCCCTGTAAGAATCTGACCTGCCTGGATAAGCTGTTTATAAACTGCCGAAAAGTCAGGTGTTTTGAGCCTTTGAGGGCCGAAGAGGTGATCGAATATATATTGGATTATTTATCACCATAGTCTTTTTCCTCCCTTCCTCTCATTTTCATTGCTTTCTTTATTATATTGAGTAAATAATAAAGGAGAGGAAGGAGTATAAGAGACAAAGTGAGGATAAGGGTTTTGCCTTTCCCGAATTGATCGGTGAAGGTATAAAGCTCATCAAACCACAGGGTCCAGCTAACGACTCCAAGCCACATAGAAGGGATCACCATAAGAAGCGTATTCCTTATGTTGTATCTTTCTATGTAGGCTATAATGGACCCCATCACAGCTCCGGTCATGGGGAGAGGTAACCAGACAAACACTATAATGCCTATCCAGCGCCACTTCTTCATGGACTGTGCTCTCATTTCCGCTATTTCCTTCAAAGATTCAATGTATCGATGGATGAATTTGACTTTTTGTATTTTCTCCTGAAAATAGACCATGAGAAAATTCAAGATGAGAAGATAGGTGGTGTTGTACAAAAGAATGACGAAAATGATAAGGGATGAAGGAAGGCCGAATTCAAAACCCACTCCTATGAACGCCATCCTCCCGCCCAGATGATTGGCTGATATCATAGAGAGAATCCTCACAGCAAGAGTGGAATCAAGGAGGAGCAATAAGACGAAAATAACCAGTTCAATTCCAAACAGCACACTACCAAAAACAAGAAAGGTTCTCTTGTCTGAAATCTGAAATGTGTTTTTTTTCATTTCGCTTTCTGGTCTTATATACAAAATCCAAATACTAAAGATATGGACCAAGCTGTTAAAAAGATATCAGACCCTGATGGATAAAACCCAGGGCATCCTGTATCTGTCCAGGCTTTGGGGAAATCTCTAAAAAAGCGATGATCTCCTGAATCATCTTTTGGGAATTGTGGAGAAGGTCCTCCAGATCGATGGTTAGATGCCTTTTGCCTTTGAGGAATCTATCGATACGCTTGTATCCATCTTCGGCTATCTTTTTTTGAAAGTCGTAGTTTCGTAAAATATTTCCCTTTTTCATGTATGCTTTTAGGAACCTAAAAATAATCTTTATTCGGTCGTATACCGTGAAGTAAGAGAACTCATGTCTAATCTCGGGTAACCAATTCCGCGGTCTAGCGGTCTTCAGGAAGGAGCGGGCAATACTGTCCAGGTCCCGGTTGAGGCGGATGTAATAAGGATTGGTCAAATACTGATGAAAATAGGGCAGGGTGTAAATGATGGTGGGATTCTTGAATCCCCACAGTTCGCGCTCGCTCTCCTTGATCACTTTCTTGATTTTGTCCCCGATTTTTTTAACCACATGCTCCATAATTTCATCATCCTCATCAAAACGCCGTGAATGGTCAGGCATTTTTTTCGCATTAAAAAGCATGTTTTCACTAAGGGCGATAAAGTCCTGGTTCTCATAACAACCGTACTTATTGAGATGATTCCCCACCCTTAAGTCCTCTTCCTTTCCCATCCATACTCCTAAACATTGAAGGATACCGGCAAGAAGGGAGGAACCGCTGCGGGGCATGGTCACAATGACTACAGTTTTTATCATCTTGCTTTAGAGTCAACTACAGAAAAAAGCATAATTCTGCAAAAAAGGATTGTCAAGCGCTAGAGAGGAGGGAAATTCCTATAATTCTGAACATAAATCACATTGAACTACTCCCCAGAAAGTGGACAAGGCATTAAGGTGGATTTTGGCCTGCCATTAGCCTTAAATGAGGTATGGTACAATGGTAGGCAGCATGAGAAAAAATTGTGATGAATAATTCCGAGCCACGGTGGCGCTCGAAGCGGTCCGGGGAGAAAAGACCATAGCCCAACTGTCCAGTGAGTTTGGGGTTCATCCCAATCAGGTCGGCAAGTGGAAAAAGGCTTCTGCGTCGATGCCCTGAAGAAAGCGCTGTCCGTATCCAGACCGGAGATATTCAACTCGGTTCAAGGATCTCAGTACACGAGAGAACAATTTATTGAGGTTCTGGAAGAAAGAAATATTGATGTCAGCATGGACGGAATTGAGATCGCAGCTTATAAAGGCTCTCAGAGCTTTGTTTTTTTGACAAACATGGGGATAATATGAAAACATTATAAACAGGCACAGAATGCACCTTAAAAAAGCCTGTTTCCTGTCCAGACTATGGGGGGAGTTCAAGCAAGGAATGTGCTAGTGACGCCGACCAAAGCCATCGACAGCGACCAGGAATAGCGCGCCGAACGCGTCATCCCTCGCGTGTCATGGCAAACGGGTAGCTGTGTACTGACAAATCAGTGAATAAATTACAGGAAAAAAATAGTGAATAATAAAGATAAAGATAGCCTTTCACCACCATTGGTACAAAGAGAGTACGAAGACCCCTGGAATAAACTAAACATTGATCTTGAAGCTTTAAAATTTAATTATCGATATTTAAAATCACAACTTCCTCCAGGAGTGCTATTTTATGCTGTCATAAAATCCGATGCCTACGGGCATGGTCTAAAAGAAATTGGGAAAGTCCTTTCCGAATCAGGTTGTATGCATTATGCAGTTGAATCTCCACAGGAAGGAATTCGGCTCCGTAACGAAGGCATTACAGGTGAAATATTATTAATGAATCCAATCCCTACCTGGATGGCAGAATTATCTGTACGGCATAGTTTAAGTGTTTCTGTCATTAATGAATCCATTTTACAGCCGTTAGAAGATGCTGCTCAATTAATGGGAAAAATTTGCCGAATTCATTTAAATGTAAATATTGGATTAAATCGTTTGGGAGTCGCGCCATCCAAAGTACATAAAATTGCAAAAGAAGCAATATCTAAAACACATATTGAATTAGATGGATTGTTTGGACAATCCCGTGATTCCACCAGCGCTCTTGAGTCATTTAAACATTTAAAAAAAATTTATGAAAAATTAAAATTAGAAGATGTTGCCCCTTATTATTTGCATTTTGCAAACAGCTCTACTTTTTTAGCTCATCCTGAAACTGTTGCCGCCGGTGTCCGCCTGGGGATATTATTATATGGTGTCCTTCCTCCAGAGCAATACAAAATAAAAACAAAACTAAATCAATTAAAACCTGTCATGAGCTTAAAAACAGAAATTGTACAAATTCGACAATTGCCAAAAGGAAGCAAAATTGGTTACCGTTCCAAAGAACAAACAGAACGAGATTTAATAATTGGCACAATTCCCATAGGATATAATCACGGTTTAGATCGTAAACTATTGAACGGTGGCTATGTTATTGTTCATGAAAAAAAAGCACCATTTATTGGCGCCATATCGATGAATTCATCAACAGTGGATATCACTGAAATCAAAGATACTAAAATCGGGGATGAAGTACTAATAATTGGTCGACAAGGAAAACAAGAAATCGACATAAATGAACTGGCTGAAAAATCAGATACCATTGCTGCAGAATTAATGATGCGTTTTGGTAATAGCATCGCCAGAAATTATCAAATTGACGAACAGGATGTTACATCAGAAATTGTTATTGAACAAGAAAAAACAGATGATATTCACATTCGATATTTTCAAACAGAAAATGAACTGCCTGAATGGATGAACCTTTATGATATTGTAAATTTTTTACAAACGCATCTTATGCCATTCGATGACCCAAAAGATGTTATTTCTACTGCTGTTGAATATGCTTTGTCTGCTCATCCAGGCGGTAAAGGTTTTATTTTATTAGCCACAATTGATAAAAAGCTTCTTGGCGTTATTGTTTGTATACAACTCAATAAAGTCGGTATTATACCTGAAAATTTAATTGTTTATGTTTGTGTTCATCAAAATTATCGGGGGAAAGGATTGGGCAGTCGGTTGATTCGAGAAGCGATTGACTGTGCTGATGGAGATGTTAAATTACACTTGGAAAAGACAAATCCTTCTATAAAACTCTATAAAAAATTGGGATTTAACGATAATTATATTGAAATGCGTTTTTTGAAAGGAGTGAAATAATTTATGGATTCTTTACAAAAGAAATATGAAACAGATAAACAAACATGGGATGAATGTGCAG
The DNA here is from genome assembly GCA_030669585.1 of Acidobacteriota bacterium. Taxonomy (GTDB): domain Bacteria; phylum Acidobacteriota; class Aminicenantia; order Aminicenantales; family Aminicenantaceae; genus DAOVDI01. Next base: position 21,852 of record DAOVDI010000001.1, on the reverse strand, counting down.
AAACTTATGAACGCCAAATTGTCGGGGGACATCCCGACATTTTAGCTTTTGAAGAATTTGAAGAAGATTTTTTAGATCGTGTCCTTCACTATTTGTCTGCAAAACAAAAACGTACCATAAAGTTGATGGATATAGGCTGTGGTTCGGGCCGTTTGCATATACGATATGGCGCTAAAACAAAAAGTATAGCTGAACTCGCTCAATCACATCCTTTAGTTTCATTAAAAATGAATTCTCCAAAGCTTGCTTACGATCCAGTTATAGCGACAAGTCTTAGAGAAGTATGGGGAATCGATTTTTCTCAAAACATGATTGATCTGGCAAAAGATAAATTGCAAAAAGTTGGTTTGAAAAATCATCTTAAAATCGCACTTACATTTGAACAAGGTTCTGCATTTGAGTTAGGAGAGCAACCAGATGATATTTTACCTATTGCAATTTGTTTAGTGAATTCTATAGGTGTAATGCAGGGTTTTGAAGGGGCAAATGAATTGTTTAAATCCATGCGCAGGGCTGTTGAATCGGCTAAAGGAATTGCCATAATTTCCTGTTATCAACAAGAATATATTGAAAGTTATGGGTTAGGACAGTATGAATCGACAATGGATGTTTCAGGGCAACCTATTTGGATGCAATCCGACACTTATGCTTCATCTCAATTCAAACAAATTCCCAAACAATATAAACTCGCACACAGCAAAGATAATAAGCTAATCGTCGATGTTTTTGATATGCATGATAATTTGATAGAAAAAGATCATGTATTGGAAAGAGACCCTGATAAAACAGAACAAACTATTGAAATTGGTGATATCAATACATATTCAAATTATAAATCGCACTGGTACAGTTTTAAGCATATAGATCAATTAATCAATAACAATTGGGAAATTCAAAATTCCTATCATATTAAAACTCAAGATTTAGATATCATCAGAGCAGAACCAGCACAGATGGCAATTCTTGATTTTGGTGATCATCTTAAAGATATTTTTGGGCTCTGGAATGTCTTGTAATGGAAAATCCCTGGATTCAATATATAATTATTGTCGTCTATTTTATATTTATTGTTACGAAAGGAATCCGTCGCTCAAAAGAAATTAACGATAGTGACGACTTTTTAGTTGCAGGACGTAATATTGGCTGGTTTTTTTTGCTTTGTACAATGGGGGCAACAGTCATTGGCGGTGGCGCTTCAATTGGTGCTATTGGCAGAACTTATGAGTGGGGAATCCTGATGTTAGCGGTTTCTTCTGGCTGGTATATTCATTTTATATTTTCTGGTTTATTTGTAGCTCCCCGTTTTCGTGAAGCAAAACTGTATACTGTTGCTGGATATTTTGGTTTTCGATTTGGTGTAAAAAGTCGATTTGTGGCTTTTATATTATCGCTTTTATTTTCTATCGGTATTTTAGGAGCGCAAATGGTGGCTTTCGGGAAAATCATCACGACAATGATTCCCCAGTTACCTTACTTTTGGGCTGTTATTATTGGCGGTGGCATAGTGATTTTATACAGTACTGCTGGCGGGCTATTAGCTGTTATTCATACCGATGTTTATCAATTTGTTATCTTGCTTCTTGGTTTTGCGGTTACTTTAATTCTTTGTGTACCTGATTTATTAACGCAGGCTGATCAAATTTCTGTTGCTGTTCCTACTGAATTTTTTCAATTGGAAGGTGGAAAAGGGTGGCTTTTTTTAGTGACAACTTTCATAGCTTTTTTATTAGGAGAAACGTTTGCACCGAGTTATGCGACCAGATATTGCGTTGCCAAAAATATAAAAGAAACAAAGCAGGGTATTGTTGGTGCTGGTGTCTTTTTGGCATTAACATTTCCCATAGTATTATTTTTTATTGCTCTTTATGCCCGGCTGCATTTTCCCAATATCGATTCGGAAATGGCATTGCCAAAAACTATACTAAAATTGAATAATCCTTATGTAGGTGGTTTAATAATCGCTGCTTTAATGAGTGCAGTTATGTCATCTGCTGATTCAATATTAAACTCATCTACAGCAATCTTTGTTAAAGATTTCTACGAACAATATATTTCTAAATCAAATACTAATAAACAAAAAGGTCTTTTAATTGCACGTATAAGTTCAGTTTGCTTAGGTGGGTTGGGAATAGTTTTAGCGCTTATATTACCTAATATAATTGATTTACTTCTTTTAACTTATAATCTTTGGGCTCCAGGTATTATTTTACCTGTGCTTTTTGGTATCTTTTCGAAACAAAAATCAAAAGCATTAAACAATATAATTTTTATAACAATGCTCATTTCTACCACTACAACTATTGGATATATGAATACGCAATATAAAGAAATAATTCAACCCAGTGTATTTGGTGTGGTTGTTTCATGTATATCCTTTTTAATATTAAAGTTAACATTAATTAAGAAAAAAGACAGAAAATAAAGTCACAAATTATAGAATATAATTATAATTTACTTGTCTAAATATTATATTATCAATAGCCTGTCACAAAATTCTAACTCATTATATATCAATAAGCAAAACCCAGGATGATAATGATTGTAATAACTCCGACATTAACAACAGCAAAAAAATACTTGACAGGCTGATTAGCTGGCAGTATATTCCTATACGTATACTGATAGGAAGATAAAACATAAACGTAAACGGATGCAAATATGAATAAAAATGTCTATAATAAAAAGGAATTTATAGAGCTTCTTGCCCTCTCCAGCGAGGATCTGGACGATTGGGAAAAGTTGGGGCTAATTCGACACCCGGGAAAAATTGATGATCAGATTCCCTATTATACGGATACGAATATTCGTGAGGCTAAACATATTCAGCAGCTTCTAAAGTTTGGATATGACATTGAAAGCATTCAGAAGATTGTGCGGAAAGTGGGTCTTCCTGAAACTATTGCCGGGAAAAAAGCGAAAGAGAAGGCGACCGAGTTCATTACGGTCGGAGAGCTGGCCGGTCAGGCGGAATTGAATACCAGAACCATTAAATATTGGGAGGAAAAGGGCATCATTCAACCAGAAGGCCGAAGCCCTGGCGGTTACCGGCTGTATTCACGGGCCTATATCGATATATGCAATCTTATCAAGGACCTTCAGAATTTCGGGTATTCCCTGGAACAAATCAAGGAGGCTTCAGACCTGTTTCGTGATTTCCTTACAATCAGCAGGGGAGTTTCGGATCTTTCCCGTGATGAAGCGAAAAAGCGGCTGGAACTACTGCAGAGCAAAATCACAGAACTGAACGAGCGTATAATGGGGCTTAAACAGGGAATTCAAAGGTGGGAAGACCTTATTAAGAAAAAGAAGAAAGACATCTCTCATGTTATAGGAAAGTTAACCCAGACTGGCAAAAAGAAGAGCAAGAACGTGAAGATGTCTACTCAAAAAACAACAGCGTGAACCATGAAAAAAGGAATGTGTATCCAAATGAAAATAACTTTTATTGAACCAAAGGCCCCGAATTTACATATATTTTCGAAGTTTCCTCTTCCCCGTCTGGGAACAATCCTGTTGGGTACTATTGCCAAACAGAACGGTTGGGAAGCTTCTGTGATGGTCGAGGAGCAGGCTGAGATCGACTGGAACGAAATAGCAGCATCTGACATTGTGGGAATCTCTACGATCACCTCCACAGCGCCGCGTGCTTATGCCATTGCCGATCGAGTGCGTTCCATGGGGATCACGGTAGTGATGGGTGGTCCTCATGTCACCTTCCTTCCTGATGAGGCCCTGGGTCATTGTGATTTTGTGATCCGTGGAGAGGGGGAAACAGCATTTCCGTTGTTTTTAAAAGCAGTTGAAGATGAGGATGATCTAGAGGAAGTGCCCAATCTCAGTTACAAGATCAACGGAGACATCCGTCATAATATGAACCAGGCTGTACCTGTAGACCTTGATTTTCTGCCCTATCCTGATTTTTCGCTTATCAAAGGAAAACCAAAATGTATCGCAGGTTGGCGGCTTATTCCATTTCAGACATCAAGGGGGTGTCCATTTGACTGTTCGTTTTGTTCGGTGACTGGGATGTTCGGCCGAAGATACCGGTACCGTTCTATAGAACACATCATCAATGAACTGCGCCTCTACGATGACCGTAAACATGATATTTTCTTCTACGACGACAACTTCGGGGCAAATTCCAAGCGGGCTGCAGAGCTTCTCAAAGCTATGGAAGCTGAAAAATTCAAATTCAGATGGTCTACTCAGGTGCGGGTGGACTTTGCCGGGGACGAAGATCTGGTCCGATTGATGAGACGGGCGGGTTGTCACACTGTTTACATCGGGTTTGAATCGGTGAACGAAGAGAGCTTAAAATCAGTCAAAAAGCAGCAAAGTCTGGCTGAAATGGAAAGGGCGGCTCGAATATTTCAAAAGCATCGCATCCATGTCCATGGGATGTTTATCCTGGGGTTGGAAAATGACAGCTTTGCAAGCGTGAAGGATACGGTCCGTTTTGCCAAGCGGTATTGTCTGAACTCGTCCCAATTTCTGATCCTTACACCTTTACCGGGAACCCGGTGTTATGAAGACCTCCTTTCCGAAGGCCGCATCCGTTTTTCGGACTGGAGCCTGTATGATGCTCACCATGTTGTGTTCCAGCCGAAAAATTTTTCGCTTGAAGAGCTGCAGCGAGCCCAAATGTGGGCGCACCGACGGTTTTACTCTCCATTGCAGTCCCTACGCCGTTTACTGCGGTTTAGGTTTATGGATATTTCTATCGCTTGGTATGCCCGCAGTCTCAACGCCCACTGGAACAGGAAAAACAAGCTTTATTTAAAACTTCTAAATCTGTTAAAACCGCGGAAAGGAACAAAAATCGTGGCGGATTTTCGTCAGAATGTTATGTTGGACACAAAAAATTCCAGCCTCCATCATTCATGACTTGTTAATCTCGTTCATCCCGTTTGTCTCGTTTGTTATATTTCAACTTGATTAAAGCTGATACCAACTATTCCAATTCTATCATTCTAAAGCGTTTGACGATACGATAGTCTTCCTCGGTCCGGATGATACAGTAAGCCTTTCTGTTTTTTATCTGATATATGCGGTGAGGCACGACAGCCTGTTGGATATAAATACCGTCTGGGGAAAAAATATCATATATACTGTCTGTTACAGTACTTTTAGTGTACTGTCTGAACCAGAGGTTTTTGTTGTCGTCAAGAATTATATATTTGTAAAAAGCCGGATTAAATTTTGGCAGGATGCTGCCAGGTTTCCAAGCTTCGAATTTTCCCGGGATGTATTCCCTTTTGAATCGAAAAAGGGGATTCCCTTCAAAGTCTAAAACGTTGATCAAGTAATCTTTGTTGTAACCTAACACGACCATGATTCGCCTTCCCCTCCAATGGACAATTCCTCTGCAAATTTATATTGGATTTGACCGTCACGGGGAAAATCCGGGTTTTTAATGGTCTTGATGCCATCCACTGTTTCTATGAGAACAGGATATTCCGGCTGCTTTTCCACCGTTTCCTCTATTTTTTCTGTACAAGCGGAATACGCCAATAAAAACGCTAAAATGAAAATCAGTGCCTTATTCATTCATCACCTCCTGATACGTTTATTCCAACCTTGGAACATTGAGACCGTACTTCTAACTGATATGAAGCAAGAATTATGCCACAAATTTCCCCAGATATTATGGATAGAATGCTTTTCAAATGCAAGAAATCCTTACACAGATAGAATATGTAAATGGGGTGTGAGGAAAATTGTGAAAATATTGAAATATTATGCGCAATGATGTATATATGTATTGAGGCATCAGATGAAAAGATTAAATATAACTATTGATGAAGATCTTTATAAGAAGCTTCGAGCACTTTCTTATATCAGGAATGAGAGTATTTCTAATATTATTCGTCTTTCATTAAGAGATTGGATTAAAAATATAATGGGGAAAAAAGAAGAAATAATTCTCAGTGCTCAAGATGAAGAAGAAATTCTGGAAATCTTAGAGAAAGACGAATTTATTTCGATTGATGATGTCAAAAAGAATCTCGATTTATGACTGTTTTTTTCAGCAGATCAAGCCTGAAATATTTAAAAAAACTGGAACTAAAAACCGCTAAAAAACTTGTTGAAGCATGTGAAAATCTCCCTGGTGAAGGGGATGTGAGAAAATATAAGGGGGGAAGTGTGAAAAATATTTTTCGTTTGCGACTTGGAAAATATAGAATTCTGTTTATAAAAGATAAAGAGATTATCAAGATTTTAAAAATTGATACAAGAGGCGATATATATAAGAAGTAACTCCATATTTTTTATTTCCTTAATCTGGACGTGATCTCCTGTAGTGTCTCCAGGTCTTCCTGGGGAGTAAAAGCCATGGCTCTGTTCAGCATTCTAAATGATTTGTCTTTGTCATACTCTGCGATATTATCGGCGATAGCAAGGAATGCCAGGGTTGCGCTCTTCTTGAGGTCTTTATCCTGGTCTCTGTAATCCCGGATGACCGGGTCGATATTTTCACAATAATTTTTGATCAGGGGAAGAGAAACTGGGTCAGCGATAAATGCAATTCCCTCCAGAGCTTTTATTTTGAGATCTTTTTGTGTAGATCTTTTCAAGATGGAGTGATAATTCTTAAGCGCTTCATTTTCAACTTCCGCCATAATACCTGGATCGCCTTCCCGAAGCACCTGGATAAAATTGATCACCGGGGTTTTGTCCAATCCAGGATTTTTCATCCTGGGTACCAGCTCAATAGCCAGTGTATTGGATACGCTCATTCCCGTATAATCCCGGATCACGACATCTGACCCGGCTTTTGTCTCTCTGCGGATATCAAAATTACCGGCGGCTGTTTCCCCCTGTATTTTGATATCAAAAACACGTTGCCCTCTCCGGTCGTTGGATGGAACTTTAAATCCCAGTCGCACTGTATATGTTCCGGGTGCCTCGCCCCAGATATCATCGATCAGGGGGATCTCGAATGAAGTGATCCCTGCGGCCCCGGATGTGAAAAGCCATGGCTTGTCGGTCCCGGATATGGATATGTTCCGGAAGTCTCCGGAAAAGTATCCCATCCCTGTGGGAACCTGATCATTCAGGTCAAATTTGACACCGTAGTCGGGATAGTGATTGCTTGTATAATTCGTGTCGGGATTGGGATAGGCGAACCAGATATTCCCCTCGCTGTCCTTCATATCCGATACAGAGCCGAGGTTTATTGAAAAATGCTTGACCGGGGTCATAGGACCGTGTGTGATGAACATCTTGCCTTTAGACCAGCGGTTTTTTTTGTGTTTTAAGACAAGAGATCCACGAATAGGATAAGAACAGGTGCACCCTGCGCTGGCTTCCGGATAAAGCAGCACTCCGCTTGCCGGGATTAGGCTGATCCAGCACCCCGGACGGATAGCGCCGAACAGACTTACTCCGTCATCCTTTTCAAAATCCATAAAGGCTGTGGAGGACGACCGGTAAAAAAGCATCGAAGACGAGGCTGATGTGATGGCACATGTATGTCCTGGCCGCAGATACTCGAAGGGAACGGACAGACCGCTCACAGGATGGCTGCGATTAAGAATCTTTCCTGTATGCAGATCGCAGACACGCGGCTCGATGTAAATGCGGTTTTCCACGATCACAGGCCGCGTCCTGTAATTATTGGCTCTGGACCAGAGCACTGTGCCGTTTTCTACAGAAAGGGCGATCATCCGTTTCCATCGTAGTGTACCGGTTTGGTGACGCCACGCATCGTGACTGCCCACGTTTGAAAAAAAGACGAGAACACCGTTATGTGCTGCCGAAGCAAGCGCATCTCCGCCGCAGCCTGTAAAATCCAGAGTTTTTTTCCATTTGAGTTTGCCTGTTTCCTCGTCCAGGGCAAAAACGGTCCGGAAATCCCTTTCACTCTCTTTGACATGACGTTCGTCTCCCTGAATATAAATTTCGTCCTGAATCAGCCGCAGCATCTCTTTCCGGGCCTTTTGTTTATCAGCCGATGTGACTTGATTTTCCGCGAAGAATATTTTTCCTGATTCCTTGCTGATCGTTATATGGGCTATCCTGTGCCCTCTGTGTATCCACTTTATTTTTCCTGTTTGCGGTTCCAGGGCAAAGACCATGTCACTGGTCATGATGCGGTCAGTCAAAGCTCCTTGTTGAATATTGTAATTTTCCCAGTCCGGGAATTCTGTCATGACACGCCAGAGTATCCCTGATCGTTTAAAATCCTCCAGAAGGCCATCTTCCGGGTCAGGATATCGTGTTTTCATCGAGATATACAGATCCTGGTATTCTTCGGGGATATCCTCAAGGTCTTTCCATTTTGTTTTTTCTGTCAGAGTGTTTCTTATGAAAAAATATTCTCTAGGAAGAGCCATGCCTCTGCTGCCGAACAGGGTGGTTTCAGTTGAGGATACGTGGGCCCAGCGGAAAGCTCCGGATGCAGAAGTATCAGGGAGAGCGAATATTTTTTGGGTTTTTCCGCTGCCCGGGTCCAGTCTATAACAGTGGTCCTTTGCTCCCACAAAGAGTCCAGTGCTGTTTAGGGAAAAATTTCCTCCGTCCACATCAGCTCGAGGACGGACAGCGCCCGGAAGTTCTTTTTCCCAGAGTTTGGTGCCGTTATAGGCATCATAGGCCAGAATAACTTCCTCTCCTTGAATGAACAAACGTCCGTCTTTGGAAAGCGGACTCTGAGCCTTGGCATGCCTGTCCAGCATCTGTTGAGATCCGGGCTCCCCGAACCAGAGGACTGCGAGAGGCCCTTTGACCAGTTCATCTCCGGAACAGGCGGTGTTGCCGGGATTTCCGTATTCTTCAGTCCAGGCGCCTGCCCCTTCAAGTTCTTCACGTGTAAAAAAGAGCCATGGAGTATCTTTATGCATGTTGATACGGGATTCAGGAACGACCTCTTTAAGCCATTCCTTAATTTCTTTTGTATTGCTTTTGAATTCATTTTGATTATCTTTCCCAAAAGACCCAAAAACAGCTGTCCCTCCATAGGGCTTGAGAACCCTGAATATCTCTTTTGATGAGAAAATATTTGTTTTCCATGTTCTTTTATCTAAAATGATCAGATTGGCAAAATAGTCGGGAAGATATTCCAGATCCCAGGGCTCAAAAACTATTTTGGTGCCGTAAAGCCCGCTTGAAAACAGCTTTTTTCTTGCCTTATTTGCCTGTTTTTTATTTTTAACAAGAGCGACAACATAAAGCTCTGTCTGTTTTGCCAGCTCATAAGCCAACTGTTCGGGAGCGTCGGACAGAACCAGAGCATATCCCTTTTGGATCCCCGTCTGCGAGAGAAGATTTTTCACTCCAGACCGGTAAAGGTTAGACTTTTTATTATTTATGAATGGCGGATTGTTGTTTTTCTGTTTAATTTCTGCGGATTTTGTTGAGCTTCCATTCGGGGCAAAGCAGTAGACATGGCCCATGTCAGTGCTGGCGATAAGATGGTTTTTAACTGCTGTCAGGCCCATCACTTTTCCGGAAACATCCAGTTCCCACAGTTTTTCTCCGGTCTGGATGTTCAGGCCGATTATATACCCGTCTCCTCCGGCGAAGAGAAAATCTCCAGCGCGGATCATAGTATAGAGATTTTTCCGGCTGAAAGCCCACTTAAACATCTCCGGTTTAAGCTTTCCTTCAACTTCTGTAAGTTCATCGATCAAATGTGTAATGCTTTCCCTTTCTTGATTCAGCTTATCAAGAGCCTGATCATTCGCATCAGAAATGCGGGAATAGATATCCCGGAGTCTGGACCTGAGGTTTTCTTTTTTTTCACGGAGGTCTTTAAGCTGGTTTTTTTGCAGGTTAAGGTACTGTTTTCGGTCCAGGGCATATACGCCGTCCTGTGTAAGAGTGAATGATATGTCCCGGGATACAACAAGGTCGATTCCGGGAAACCAGGCATGCATATCTTCCTGTTTTTCTCCTGTTTTTTCGTCATAGACTGCTTTGGCCGGTGTTCCTGAGAGATCGATACCAGCGATCAGGTGATCCTGATCAAGGAGAGCCCATACGCCGCCGATCTTTCCTCCTGGTTCCAGGTAGTAAAGAAATTCACCGGTTTTTTTATCAAAGGCCGCAGGCATGGCGCGGCTGGATGGGATGTAGAGAATATTATCAGATGCCAAGAGATAACTCTGAGGGGAGATGCCTCCAAATATAAGCTCGTGTTCACGGTCACCGATGGTGTCGTTTTTCCAGACCACATGTCCGTCCTTTGCGTCCAGAGCACAGATATAGAGCCCTTCGTAAGGAAAAACGCCTGCTCCAAAATAAACAACGCCTTTATCTATGAGCACGCTGCTCCTGACCGGCCATAAAGAGATCATATGCCCGTTGCCCAGCACTTTTTCACTGGTCGGACCTGCCCGGTAGTTCCAGATCATTTTACCGTTTTTTGCATTCAGGCAGTATACAAGCCCGTCATCAGATCCGAAATAGAGGCGTTTGTTACAGACTGAAGGAGCATAACGCACAGGTCCCTGGGCAAAGAAGTGCCATTGTTCCTTCCCGGTTTGAATATCCAGGGCATAAACGCTGTGGTCTGCAGAAGAAGCAAAAAAGACTGATCCGTAAGCGGTGACTGCGTGGAGAGCATTGTCCATCTGAATTCGTTTCATCTCTTCACTGGGTTCCGGCCAGGCGGGGCGGGGCGGTTGTAAAGATCTAAAATGCCACTTCAGCTCCATGGGAAGAGTGATGGAAGCAGGGGAATATCCGCTTCGCGAATTATCATACCGGTATGTTTTCCAAGCATCTCCGGGTTGATCTATACTGCCGCATTGAACAAAGATCATGGCAGCAAGAGTTAAAAAAAGGGTGGTTTTTAATTTGTTTTTAAACATATATGTTGTGTTCATAATTTTTTTCTCCGTCTCTTTATAAAAATGGTTAGACTTATGACAAGTATGATTGCAAGGATAACTGCCCCGGCTGCAACCAGCCGGATGGAATTTGATACCGGCCCTGTCCTGTTGGAGCGGGATGTGCCCAGGCCCTGATTTTGAGCCGGTGAGATCCGTTTTGAACTGAAGCGCCGGCCGAATGACTGTATGGATTCGCTGTAAAGATTAAGCTCCATCAAAGAGCCTTTAATTTTATTCTCTTCCATAGAGAGTACTGACGAACGGAAATTTTCCGTGGAAAGGATGCCGGCGATTTCCTGTCTGATCATGGGATTTTCAGCATCAAAACCCAGATACTTCACGATCTGCGCCTGGATCGCAGCATCCCATCGCAGGGGAAGCCTGGGGCCCATCATGCCTCGCTTGTCCAGTCCACAGTCGCAGGAGAGGCCCAGAATGGACAGGATGTTGGTCAGTTGGGAGGATGAGACCTGATTGCTTTTGAGCGGTGTTAAAAAAATCCGTCCCCGTCCGAAAAGGATCACGATTTTAGATTCATCCGGTCCGTTTATTTCAATGTCCAGGCTCCAGAGAAGGATCTTCTCCCGGCGTATTTTGTTTCGGGAGAGAACAATAAGATGAGGTGGTTTTTCGATCCGTTTGGGAAGCTGGGTCATCAGGCGGGAAATGTTTTTTTTGGCTGTATCGATCTTATTAAGCGCAGCCTGGTTATTCGCGGGGTCTTTACCTTCAAAAAGAAGAATAACTGCGTATGATCGAACGATGTTTTCCAGCACCTTGTCTCGAACAGGAGAGACCGCAGTTTTGTCCAGGGTATCCCAGAGAGCTTGACCAAAATTTTTTTCTGTATGGTCTATGGGGAGAAGTATGGAGCGTTTGTCAGGAGAGACAAGGATGAGGGCGGGCAGGGAATCGATGTTCCAGAAACGAAAATACTCCAAAGCTGTGGATTTTTTGGATTTTTTGATATGGATGGTCTCAGGAGTGATATTTGTATCTCTAAAGAGGGTTTGGGAAATTTTATTGAAAAATCGAATCTTTTCTTCGGAGATGGCGCTGTCCACATAAAAATATAGTAGATAAGGTTGTGGCGCTATCTCCACAAAACCGGAATCACGTATGTTGTATTCGCAGGGTAAAACCTGCGTAATGGTGAGAATGACCATTGCTGCCAGGATGATATATTTTTTGTGTGTTGTCATTCGAAAAATTTCTATCACAACGCGGTTGAAACTTCAAGAAGTTCACCTGCTAAAACAGTGCCGATAATAAAAATAGGATTCAAGGATTCGAGTAGAATCCTCGAACCCTTTTTTGTATTGTATTGATAAACTTCGCTTATTTGTATAAAATTTTTTCACTATGTCATATACAGGAAAATATATACAGATCGATCTTTCGTCAGGAACACATGAAATTCGTGATACTGATAAAGAACTGGTAAAAGAATATATCGGCGGAAAAGGACTGGGTTTTGCCATCCTCGATAAAATAGCTCCTAATCCTGATCCCTTTAGCGCTGAAAATCCATTGATATTTGTGAATGGCCCTTTTACCGGCACTAAAGTTCAGACCAGCGCCAGAACAACTTTAGTGACAAAATCTCCTTTAACAAACTCAGCACATGATTCACACTGCGGCGGAAATTTTGGCCCTGCAATAAAAAGGGCTGGATTTGATTATTTTATTGTAATGGGAAAAGCTGATAAACCTGTTTATATCTATCTTACGGATGAAAAAGTTGAGATAAAAGATGCATCCGGCCTGTGGGGAAAAGGAATTTTTAACACAAGCGATGAGTTATTAAAACTTCATCATGGTAAAAATCCAAGAGTTGCTGTGATCGGTCCGGCAGGTGAGAACCTCTTGCTTATTTCTTGTATAGGCATTGATAAACATAGAAACTATGGACGTGGTGGGGTAGGCGCTGTTATGGGTTCAAAAAATCTGAAAGCAATTGTTGTTGACGGAAGCACCCCAATAAAATATTACGATGAAGAGAAATTCATTGAAGTAAATAAAGAGTTAACCAAGGCGATTTTAAATAATGAAGGTGTTAAGTTTCGTCGTGTTAAAGGAACGATGAAATGTATTAGAAGCGGCCAGGAAATGGAATATCTTCCGACGAAAAACTGGCAGAAAGTGCAGTTTGATGATTTTGAAAAAATCAGTTCTGAAACAGCCCGGAAAGAATTAAACTGGGAAGACACGGCTTGTTATAATTGTGCGATCAGATGCTCGAAATGGGCTCGATGGGACGGGCATGAGATTGAAGGACCTGAATATGAAACAACAGCTTTTTTCGGATCTAACTGTGAGGTTAATGATATTAAAGACGTGGCTCTGGTCAATGAGATGTGCAATGATCTTGGCCTGGATACGATCAGTGCTGGCGGAACAGTTGGTTTTGCCATGGAATGTTACGAAAAAGGGCTGGTTGAAAATTGGGATGGTATAGATCTGACATGGGGAAATGCCAAGGCTCAGCGTGAGCTTATCGAAATGATGGCTTTTAGAAAAGGAGTTGGAAAACTATTTGCTGACGGTACAAAGGCGGCCGCATTAAAAATCGGAAAAGGAAGCAAGGAATTTGCGATCAATATCTATGGGATGGAGCTGTCAGGTATAAATCCCCTTGGTTCTTTAGCCATGGGGGTGGCCATGGCAGTGGCTGATTTCGCCAGCCATACAAGACTTTGGATCGCGGAACAGGAATTTGGTCCGGATTTTAAGATCGAACATATTCCCCATGCCGTATCAGAAGGAATCGATATTATAAATATCAGAAACAGCCTGGTTATTTGTGATTTTGTTCCGGAAGGCCTGGAAAGTCTTGCAAGAGTCCTCAATGCGGCAACTGGTTTTGAACACACAGGAGAATCTCTGCAGAAGATCGGGGAAAAAATAACGGATCTGGCACGCAGATATAATTTAAGAAATGGACGAAAACACATGGATGATATCCTGCCTGATCGTTTTTTTAATGAAACATCCCTTGCAGGTTTTATGCGGGGTGAAAAACTTGATAGAGATTTATTTAATGAATTAGTAGGTCAATATTACAAATTAAAAGGCTGGAACCAAAAAGGGGAGCCTCCAAACTGATATTTGTTACTTCAATCCACGGCTGCCAGGCTTGACTGCCTGGCTTCCTGCTTTACACATAGGGCAGTTTTCAGGGTCATAGTTGGTGACATCCATCTGGAATAGAGAGAAGTAAGGAACTCCGAACTGAGCCTGGCCTCCGCTCCTGTCAACAACCGAGGTGACGGCTGCGATCTCTGCGCCGCGCTCCTGGGCCAGGGACATAACCTCTTTAACTGAGCCGCCTGTTGTTGTTACGTCCTCTGCGAGAAGGATCCTCTCGCCGGGAGAAATGTCGAATCCACGCCTAAGGGTCATCTGCTTTTCGACCCTCTCGGCGAAAATAGCGCGCACACCCAATAATCTGGCGATTTCCTGGCCGAAAACGATTCCTCCGACTGCCGGCGAAACAACAGTTTCGATGTTGGTATTTTTGAAATGTTCTGCGATCTCCCGGCATAAAGTTTCCGCATGCCATGGATACTGGAGGACCTTGGCGCACTGGAAATATGTCGCGCTGTGAAGTCCGGAAGTCAGCTTGAAATGTCCTTCCAGCAATGCGCCCGTATCTTTGAATATCTTAATGACTTCTTCAGGTTTTAAACTCATTTTTTAAGAGTATTCTCTGGCCATATGCTTGGTTATTATCTGGCCTTCTTTCCGTTTGTCGCCTAATGTTGTCTGGATAACCATTAAGAGGTCGTCTTTATTAACTGGCTTGGCTAAATATGCGTCATAAAAATGTTCCTTTGTTTTTTTTGCTGAGCCTGGTCCGGCCTCAGAATCCATTGCCAGCAGTTTAATGGGCATGAACCTGTTTTCGCTTCTGATGATCCCGGCAAATTCGTACCCGTCTATCTCAGGCATCATTATGTCAATAAGCATCAGATCCGGCAGCTTAGCCTGCACCTTCAGCCATTCCAATGCCTTTGCAGCCGAAGAAGTTTCATGGAGGTCTTTTATACCAAAACTTTTGCAGTATTCGGCATACAACTGCCGGGAATATTTATTGTCATCAACAATAAGGATTTTTTTGTCTTTCAGTTTTGTTAGTTCGACTGGGGTTATATCCACCTGCGAAATGGGCGAAGCTTCCTTTAATAGTAGAGTAAAAACAAAATCGCTGCCCTTCCCAACTTCGGATTCAACCCGGATATCTCCGCCCATTTCTTTAACCAGTGCCCGCGATATAGCCAGGCCTAGGCCCATACCCATATATTTTATGGAAGTGGAAGTATCGGCCTGGGAAAAGGCATCAAATATTATCTTCTGTTTGTCTTTTGCAATTCCGATGCCCGTGTCTTTTATGGAAAATTCTACAACCCACATATTATTTCCTGATAGGGGCTGCTTCTCTTCTCTTTTTGCCGGTCTTGCAGTTACCAGGATCTCTCCTTCCCTGGTAAACTTTACGGCATTGCTGAGCAGATTAAGTAATATCTGTCTAATACGTGTTGGATCGCCTTTAAATCTCTTCGGAAGGCCTTCTTCCAGCCTGTAATTAAGCTTGATTTTTTTTCCCGCGATTTTTGAACTTATGATCTTGACCATACTTTTTATAAGAGTTTCCAGGTCGAAATTTATAGATTCCAGGGTAATCTTTTCTAATTTCATTTTTGATAAATCCAAAATATCATTGATAAGGGTAAGTAGGATATTGCCGCTATTAATGATTGTGTTCACATAGCCTTTCTGCACTTTATCCAGGGCGGTATCATTCAGAAGTTGCAAAAAGCCCATAATAGCATTCATTGGGGTGCGTATTTCATTGGATACATTGGCAAGAAATGTGTTTTTAGCCTGGTTGGCTTTTTTCCGGGTGGTGATGTCTGCCATCAAAACCGCAAACTTTCCCTCTGTGGGAGAGAAAACAGAAAAATTGATGTATTTATCAATTTTTGGGAAATTGGCATCAAACGATTCGGGTTTTCCGGATGAAGATACTCTGGCATATATTTCCAGAAATAAAGGCTTTTCCTGACCGTACAGTTCAGATGCCTTTTTCCCCAGAATTGTTTTTCCCTTCAGTCCGGTTATCCTCTGAAATGCCGGATTTGCATCCAATATCCTGTAGTCAACAGCCTTCCCGGATTCATCAAACACTAATTCATTCAGGCTGAATCCCTCATTCATTGAAGTATAGAGAAGACGGTATTTCTCTTCACTTTTCTTTAGCAGTTTTTCCGCTTCATGTTTGCTTATGGCTACTTCGATAGTCGTATGAAGAGTTTCTCTATCAACTGGTTTGGCAATAAATCCATAAGGTCTGGTTTTTTTTGCCCTGTCCAGCACGTTTTGATTTGAAAAAGCCGTTAAATATACGACAGGAATATCAAAACGCAAAATGATTACTTCGGCCGTTTCAATGCCGTCTTTTTCCCCTTTGAGAACAATGTCCATCAGTACGAGATCCGGCCGGTTTTTTTCCACTGCGTTTATGGCTTCCTCCGCTGTAGCGGCAACCGAAGATATTTCATACCCCAATCCGGACAATACTAACTTCAGATCGTTGGCGATTATTAGTTCGTCTTCGACTATCAGAATTTTTCTTTTTTTTTCATTCATTTAATAAAAGAATAACACCTGAAAATTCCTGATGTCAATCAAAAAATTATAAGGATTGGCTGTCTAAGTTGATGAAATCAAATTAATTCCGCCCGGTTTTTTTTCAGTTCAAAAAAGACACATGGATCTTTGAATTTTTGCCCAGGTGTCTCTAAGTGTTACAGTCCTGTTGAACACAAGTTTATCTTTGGAGGAGTCTGGGTCAACGCAGAAATAGCCCTGCCGGAGAAATTGGTATTTTGTTCCCGTTTCAGCGTCTTTCAGACTGGGTTCGACCAGACAATCTCTTAATATTTCAAGGGATTCGGGATTAATGTAGTCCTTAAAGTCTTTTCCATCTTCCACTTCTCCTGTGTCCTTTTTTATAAACAGGTGGGTATAAAGCCGCACTTCTGCAGGCAGTGCGTGCGCAGCAGAGACCCAGTGTGAAGTGCCACGTACTTTCCGGCCGTCATTTGTCCATCCGCCCCGGGATTTTGGGTCATAGGTGCAGTGAAGTTCAATGATTTCCCCGGTTTTTTCATCCTTGACCACTTTTTCACATTTGATGTAATAGGCGTGTTTCAACCGGATCTCGCGGCGGGGGGCCAGACGGAAAAATTTTTTCGGCGGGTCCTCGCGAAAATCCTCCTGCTCGATATAAACGGTCCGGGAGAACGGCAGCTTTCTTGATCCCATGGAAGAGTCTTCGGGATTATTTTCTGCATCCAGCCATTCAACGCGGTCTTCTGGATAGTTGTCAATGATCACTTTCAGGGGCTGAAGAACAGCCATAATACGGGGTGCGTGTTTGTTCATATCCTCCCGGAGACAGTATTCCAGAAGGGAGATCTCCACCATACTTTCCCGCTTGGCCAGACCGATGCGTTTGCAAAATTCGCGGATGGCGGCTGGTGAATATCCCCGCCGCCGCAGGCCGGATATGGTCGGCATCCGCGGGTCATCCCATCCGCTGACGAATCCATGGTTAACCAGTTCAAGCAGTTTTCGCTTGCTCATTATGGTGTAAGTGAGGTTGAGGCGCGCGAACTCTATCTGTCTGGAGCGAAAAATATCCAGTTCTTCGAGGAACCAGTTATATATGGGCCTGTGGTCTTCAAACTCCAGGGTGCATAGAGAATGGGTGATCTTTTCCAGAGAATCAGAGACAGGATGGGCATAATCGTACATGGGATAGATGCACCAGGTGTCTTTGGTGCGGTGGTGTGTGGCTCTCAGGATCCGGTAGATCACAGGGTCGCGCATGTTGAGATTCGGAGAGGCCATATCGATCCTGGCCCGAAGCGTACGGCTGCCGTCTGGGAACTCCCCGGACTTCATTCTTTTGAAGAGGTCCAAATTTTCCTCGACCGGGCGGTTTCGAAAGGGACTGTCCGTCCCGGGTTTTGTTAAAGTTCCACGGGTCTTTCTGATCTCATCCGCACTCAGATCGCATACATAAGCCTTGCCTTTTTTAATGAGCCTGAGAGCAAATTCGTAAAGCTGCTAGTAATAATCGGATGCATAATATTCTCTGTCAGCCCAATCAAAACCAAGCCAGCGAATATCCTTTTTTATGGAATCCACATATTCAATTTCTTCTTTAGTGGGATTGGTGTCGTCAAAACGCAGATTGCACAGCCCTTTATACTCGGCTGCGATCCCGAAGTTCAAGCAGATAGATTTGGCATGGCCGATATGAAGATACCCGTTGGGTTCGGGAGGGAACCGTGTATGGATACGGCAGTTGTGTTTTCTGCTTTTAATATCTTCTTCGACAATGGTGCGGATAAAATCCAGGGTTTTGCTGTCGTTATTTTCTGTTTTTTCTTTTTCCATGTTCTTTCTCCGCAATATCTATCCTGCTTTATTCATAAAAACTGCCGATAACCTAACATAACTTCTTATATATAATCCAGTATTTGAAGCAAAGGGTTCGAGGATTCAAGGGTCCAAGGATTCAAGTGCTTTTAATTAAACTCTTATATTTTTTCTTTTCACTCGACCCCTCGAATCCTTTAATACTATTTTTATTATCGGCATTTTTTCCCTTTCAGGCGGGCCGAATCTCGGCACATCTGCTGCGTTATGACGGGTTTGCGGTGGATAACCACAGCTTCACCCGCCATGCCTTACATCTGCACCAATCTCGACCCGTGAATAATCCAGGTTAGTTGCGCTATTCATAAAAACTGCCGATAACCTAACATAACTTCTTATATATAATCCAGTAGTTGATGTAAAGGGTTCAAGGATTCAAGTGAAAAGAAGATAGGGTTCGAGGATTCAAGTGCTTTTTTTTCTAACGACTTAATAAGTGCATTCGCTTCTCCGTCATTCCCGTGCAAACGGGAATCCAGTTCTTTGAGCTCATTGAATTTGTTGAGTTAGATATTATTAAAATAACCCAACGAACCCAATAAACTGGATTCCCACTTTCGTGGGAACGACGTCTGGCTTTCACCTTTGGCCTCTTTTCTTATTTCGACTTCAATAGACTCCTATGGACTCCTACAGACTTCTATAGACTCTTCCCGTTATTTCTCGCAGGCGAGTGAAACGAACCAAACTCAATAAACTTATTTGAATTTCTCGACTTCTATAGACTCCGATAGACCTCTATGGACTTCTATAGACTGTTTTCCCTTACAAACGGCGATAGACTTTTTGAGTGATATTCTGATAAAATAAAAAAACATTTCCGGAGGAAAAAAAGTGAGTGATATTTGTATTGAAACTGTAAATACAAAAAAGGCTTTAAAAGCATTCATCATGTTTCCCTGGAAAATATATAAGGATGATCCCAATTGGGTTCCACCTCTGCTTATGGAGGTAAGGGATAAACTTAATAGGAAAAGAAATCCTTTCTTTGAGCATGCAGAGATGGAACTTTTTCTGGCGTATAAGAACGGAAAACTCGCAGGACGAATAGCTGCTGTCATCAACGAGAACCATAACAATACGCATGACGAGAGGATCATTTTTTTCGGAATGTTCGAATGCATAGATGATTTTGAGGCAGCAAAGAACCTGCTGGATCATGTAAAGGCCTGGGGAATTGAGCGGGGCATGACTGTACTGCGTGGGCCTGTGAATCTCTCTATGAATGATGAATGTGCCTTCCTTATCGAGGGTTTTGATTCCCCTCCTACAATTATGATGTCTTATAATCCACCCTATTATCTGAACCTGATGGATAAATACGGCATGGTCAAAGCCAAGGATCTTTTTGCATTTCTTGTGAAAAAGGATTTCTTGGCTAAAGGAAAGGTGCGTTCGATAATCCGGAGAATAGAAGATAAAACATCTGTCACGCTCAGGAACGTGGATTTAAAGAATATTACCAAAGAGACAAAGAGTATTGCTTATATCTATAATGAGGCATGGAAGGACAACTGGGGGTTTGTTGCATGGACAAAGGCAGAGATGGACCATATGGCAAAGAACCTGAAACGGTTTGCGGATCCCGGATTGATTGTTTTTGCTGAGGATAAGGGGCGGCCGGTCGGATTTGGATTCGGGCTTCCCAATTACAATGAGATCTTCAAAAAGATGAACGGCCGGTTGTTTCCCTTCGGAATCATTAAATTTCTGCTGCTGAAAAAAAAGATCAAAGGAGTGCGTGCTCTGGTCTTCGGAGTTTTGAAGGAATATAGAAACACCGGCATCAGTTATCTGATCTATTCAAATATGGAAAAGTATGGTCTTGAGGCTGGGTACGAATGGTTTGAGCCCTCATGGCAGCTGGAGGACAATGAAGCGGTCCTTCATTTTTCGAAAACTCTGGGAGGAAATGTCTATAAAAAATACCGCATCTACGAAAAATCGTTGACTTAATAGCGGTGAGAGGAGACCACATGAATTATGAGAATCTGAAAATAAAAAAAGACAACGGGATCGGATGGATCGTCATCAACCGTCCTGACAAATTAAATGCATTGAATATTAAAACTGTTGAGGAACTGAAAGATGCCTTTACTGTTTTTCAGACCGATGCGGATGTCAAGGTCGTGATATTGACCGGTTCAGGGGAGAAGGCATTCGTCGCAGGTGCTGATATCAAGGAACTGGCGGGGTTCGATGAGCAAAGCGGCAGGGATTATGTGATAAAAGGCCAGGAGGTTACACAGATCATAGAGAATTTTAAGAAACCTGTTATAGCCGCTGTCAATGGTTATGCACTTGGAGGTGGTACGGAATTAGCCCTTGCATGTCATTTCCGTTTCGCCTCGGACAATGCCATGATGGGACAGCCCGAAGTCAAATTAGGATTGATTCCCGGATTCGGCGGTACTCAGAGACTGGCCCGGCTGGTCGGTAAAGGAATAGCAATGGAGCTCATTCTTACAGGAAGGACCATTAATGCGGAAGAGGCTCACAGGATCGGACTAGTTAATAAGGTAGTTACTCAAGACGAGTTACTTGCCGCATGTGAGGCTCTGGCGAATAAGATCATGGTCAATGGGCCTGCAGCGCTGGCATTTTCCATTGAGGCTATAAACAAAGGGTTGGACAAAACTTTGGATGACGGGTTGTTGTTTGAAGCTGAGTTGTTCGGGAAAGTATGCGCCACAGAGGACAGTAAAGAAGGGACCCTCGCCTTTCTTGAAAAACGGAAAGCGAATTTTACGGGCAAATAAGGAGATCAAGGATGGACACTTACCAGGGAGAATTACAAGCTAAAGGATTGAAGGTCGGCATTATCCTGAGCCGGTTTAACCAGTTCATTTCCGACAGACTTCTCGAAGGGGCTCTCGATGCCCTGAACAAACTGGGGGCCGAGGATAAGGATATTTCCATCTACAAAGTCCCCGGTTCTTTTGAAGTGCCAATGCTGGCCAAAAAATTGGCTAAAACAAAAAAGATGGATGGAATTTTATGTCTTGGGGTTTTAATCAGAGGAGATACTCCTCACTTTGATTTTCTAAGCGCAGAAGTGACAAAAGGATTGGCTCAAGTCTCCATAGAGGAAGAGCTGCCTGTTTCTTTCGGGATTCTGACCGTAGAAACTATCGAACAGGGGATAGAACGTGCAGGGAGCAAGGCAGGTAACAAGGGATATGATGCGGCTTTTGCTCTTGTTGAAACTTTGAATCTGGTTAAAAATGCAGGACTTGAATGAGATAAAACTTTATGGGCAAAAGAAGAAACGCCCGGGAAAGCGCCCTTCAGGTCTTATACCATCTGGATTTTGATGATATTCCCTCGGAAGATGCGCTGCGCCTGTACTGGAGAAAAAGAAAGGCCACTGATGACGTCAAGGACTATACAGGTTGGATTGTATCTGGCATAATATCCCATCGTGAAATGATCGATGAGATCATTCGTTCCCATTCAGACAATTGGCGGATTTCCCGAATGGCTGTTGTTGACAGGAATGTATTAAGGA
>DAOVDI010000100.1 GCA_030669585.1 Acidobacteriota bacterium | reverse complement strand
TAAACACTCCAATAGAGAGATCCGCGTATGCGCCTGAAGGTGTCATAGGCCCTGGGGCCGAATAGAATGATAAGCAGAACTTTCAGGCTTATAAATATCCTGAAATTGGATTTTGAACAGGCGCTAAGGAAAAACCGCAGAGCAGCCCGGCGCCCTTCAAAAAAGGCTTTTTTTCTTACCTGGGAGAAAAGGTCTTCCGCATTCCTTTTTTTTTGCCGCCAGGAGAATATTTCCTTTCCTCCGTACCGGATCATGTCCTGGCGCCACTTCTCAATAAAGCGCTTCTGCGTGCGGTTCATTTTTTCACCGGGGCTGGACATGCGAGGTTCTTGGTGCTCATGCACAATGACAAGGGGTGCGTTGATGAAGTGGAACGTCCACTTTTTGGACAGGGTGAACCACAGGTCGTAATCTTCGATACCGGACATGTTTATGTCAAACCCCCCGCATTCCAAAAGGGCTTCTTTTTTGATAAAAGCACCGGATGCCCCGATGGGAAGCTGCTCTCCTTTCAGAAGCCTTTTGAAAATATAACCTTCCATGGGAGAGACAACATTGGGATATGGGATTCTGGTCATATCATCCCTGATCAATTGGCGGGGATAGAGGACTCCCCAGGATTCCGGAAGGGAGGCTATTTTTTTATAGGCTTTGGAAAGCCACCCCGGGATAACTTCATCATCATCGTCAATCAGCGCAATACAGGCTCCTTGAGCGGAGAAAATACCCGCGTTACGTGCGCCGGAAAGACCTTGGTTTTCCTCCAGCCGCAGGCTGCGGATCCTTGTGTCTTTTTTCTCAAGGTCATTGATAACCCGCGGTGTATCATCCTGGGAACAGTCATCGACTATAATCAGTTCAAAATGGGGATACTGCTGATCCAGGATGCTTTGGACCGTGTGATTGAGAATTTGAGACCGGTTGTAGGTAGGAAGGATGATGCTAAAGAAAGGAGTCTCGTTTTGATTATTGATCATTATTGTTTCCCGTGCCCAGAATTGAGTGAAAAACCTGCCGCATCAATCCAAAAATTTGAAAGCCCCACAGCCGGTCAAAGAGAAAGGCCATACCCAGATATACAATCACCCCCGTAAGTCCGAAAAGAATGAATTCCGGAAGTCCGCGGCCTAAAAACGTTTTTAAGCCAAGGATACTGAGAACAGCCGATGTTGCGCTGATCAAAGGAACGCCGATCATCTTGAGATATTCTCCCCAGGAACACCTGGAGATATTGACGGCAAACCAGCTGAAACCAAAACTGGAAACAAATAGGCTCAAAAATACCGCCAAAGATGCGCCGAACAATCCCCATAAATGGGTCAGGGGGTAGATCAGGGCGGCCAGAACGACAAACCGGACCAGCTGCCATCGCGTTTCTATCCCCGGCTTTCCGACCCCAAAAAGGAGGGGATCGGTGGTGTTTATCAGTGCCCTGACCAGGCCGGCCAGGGCGAGGATCTGCATGGCCGGAACCATGGGCATCCATTTGCTTCCTAAAAAGACTTCCACAATGTCAGGCGCGAGAATAAAGATCAGGCCTGCTGCGATAAAAGAAAGAAAACATGTCATTTGCAGGAATCGGAGATAAGCGGATTTCAGCCTTGGAGGATCATCCTGGAGTTTGGAATAGGTGGGAAAAGTCAATTGCGCAATATTGTAGCTTATTTCGGTTGTGGGTGTATTGGAAATTTTGTACGCCATTTGATAGAAGCCCAGCATGGCGGCTCCCAACATCTTGCCGACTAAAATATCATCACCCTGGGTGACCAGAAAGATCAAAATAGAAGACCCGAAAACCCATTTTCCGAAGGACAGCAGTTCTTTCGCCTGCTTCCACTTCAGGCTGATACGGGGGATGTGGGGATGGATGATGTAGCTGACAATGAGTTGAGTGAACGCCCTGGCAAGGAAACCAAAAACGAGCGCCCAGGCATTGCGTAATATGATCGCCAGAGCGACCATCACGACAAAATTGACGACGATCCCTGAAACCTCATAGAAAAACTGCTTTTTGAACTCCAATTCTTTCTGGAAATTGATCACTCCAATATTGGTGGCAGCTTTAAAAAGCGCTGAGAGCCCGAAAGCCTGGATGATGAGACGCGCCTGGGGGGCATTGAAGAATTTTGCGGCGGACGGGGCGATCAGGAAAAGGATCGTAAAGATGACAAGGCCTCTGATAACCGCAATGGTCCAGGCCGTATTCAAATACTCCTGTGTGTTTTCCTTTTTTTGTATAAGGGCGTCCCGGATACCGGTTTGGGAAAAGGTTTCCAATACAGCCAGGGTGAGCATGGCGATGCCCATAAGCCCAAAATCGTATTGGGACAGCAGTCTGGCCAATATGGTGATCCGGATAATGAAGAGACCCTGGTCAATAAAACGCATTAAAAAAATCCAGGCTCCTCCCCTGGCAACACGCTTCTTTAGATCATCTGTGAGGCTTTGGCCTGTCATTTCTGTCTTTCCATTGGGAACATTAATCAGTTTCACTATTATATATACAACATTCAAGAAAGAATCATCCTAAAAGATGAATCTTGAGGTGAATTATCATAAATAAAATTCATCTTCAGAGGGGATTTTGATTTAAGGTTTTGTTTAATGTATATTGAATGCAATCCAAAACCTTTCAATAAAGATGTAAGAGAATCATGAAAAGTTTTCAAAAAAAAAGAATTCCGGCTTTAAGCAAAAAGCTGTCTTTGTTTATCCTGTTTTTGATCCTGCTGTTCTCTTTTTCAATGCCCGGTTTTTCAGAGTGTGCGAAAAAAATAAATCTGGTCTTCCGTTACGACGATTATTCCAGCCGGAGCCCGACAGAGCTCGAAAGAAAAGTTTTTGAGGATTTTGCCCGGCTCCGCTTTCATCTGACCGTGGGGATCGTTCCTTATATTGTTTCCAGAGACGAGTTGGACCCTTCTTTTCAGGAGTTGATGCCGCTGGGTGAAGACAAAATATTTTTGCTGCGGACTTTTATGAATTCCGGAGTTGTCACTCCCGCCCTGCACGGCTATTCTCATCAAACGGCCAAAAAGGATCTTTCGGGCCTTGGCTCGGAATTCAGGGGGCTGAGTTATCCGGATCAGCTCCAAAGGATAGAGAAGGGAAAGAAATATTTGGAAGACCGGCTGGGTCAAAACATCGGCATTTTTATTCCTCCATTTAATATCTATGACAAGAATACTCTCAAAGTAGCTGAGAAACTTGGGTTTTTAACTTTCTCTGCCGGGCTTTACAGCACTCCGGATAAGAGTTCCGGGTTGAATTTTCTTCCGGCGACCGCCGATCTTTCAGGCCTGCGCAGCACCCTGGAAGACGCCGTGAGATCCTCCTTTTCTTCCTGTGTGGTTGTTGTCCTTTTTCACCCCTATGACTTCATGAAGATCGATAAAGACCGGGGAATGATGTCCTATCAACAATTTCAGGACCTCCTGGAATGGGTTTCCGGACAAAAAGATGTTGTTGTCGTTCCCTTAGATGAAATTGCAACAGCGGATGATTTTAACGCGGCGCTATTTGCTAAAAACAGATCGTATTATCAATCCAAAAGGCTTCTTTTTCCCTTTGTGGCCAGTCATTTCAAACTGATCAATGGCGCCTATCTCAGTTCCTCCGCTCTTTCCCAACTGAGGTCAAGGACCTGGCTGATTCTCCTGGCCTGTGGTTTGTTGCTTTTACTGGCCGGGATATCGGCAGCGATGGTGTTTGAGAGATATATTCTTGCCGGACACGCTAAAGCGGCTTTTTTTGTTTATGGATTATCCTGGTTGGCGCTGTTGTTATTAGGCCTTTATTCCTTAAAAGACAGCGCTCTTTCCCATAAGGGATTGGCCGGCCTTTTGATCATTATCGGAGGGATACTTGGGCAGTCCTATGGGCTTTATCGAACGGCCAGGCAGAATAGATCTTTTTAAGCATCAATGCATCCTTCTCCTGATTTGGACTTTCACAAATCACCATCCCCGCTAATTACGTGATTGGAAGTTTAAATTAGGATTATAATAAAAAAGTGAAATCATCAAAAAAGGCATTTGATAAATAAGGAGAGATAGAATTGAAAAGTATTCGAATATTTAGTGTGGTTTTTTTGGCTGGTGTCACTTCTCTCCAAATGGAATTATCCCTCCTTCGTGAAGCATCATTCGTACTTGGAACTAGGGCCTTAACCAATAGCTTTGTGATATCTGTTTTTTTGGCTGGTCTTGCTATCGGTGCCTATTCTGGAAATCTATTGACTCAGCGTCTGAAGTTTCCTGCACGAAAACTTTTTTTAATCAGTCAGATAATAAACATCTGTCTCATCCTGTTCTTCCTCTTTTCAAAGAATTTTATTATCTATGGGCCTTTCAATTTAATTAAAGTGCTTCTTTATTTTGGATTCGTAACTGTTATTCCAGCTATTGTAGGTGGCATGTCGTTTTCGCTATTTTTAAACATTCTGTACAGTGTTGGAGAAAAACATATCGCCCTTGTCTATGCGATAAGCACCATTGGAAATGTATTGAGTGGTTTTTGTCACGGAGTGATATTGATCCCTTATTTTGGCATGATATCAACGTATATTGTAGCAATTGTGAGTTCTAGCTTTGCGATCCTTCTAATGATAGATTTCCGTTTTCTGAGGTTTTCACTGATCCTGTTATTTACAATTATCTCCTGTTTTACAGCAGCCTTTTTCAAGCCTCTGCCAGAGGGTATAAAAAAATCTTTGCTTTTTCATAAAGACGATATCTATGGACTTGTCCAGGTCTATGACCGGAGTGAGAAATGGTTAGGGCCAGACGGAAGTATGGGTTTGGAAGTACTTATTCACAATAAACATAACACAGGAAACTCGAGTGATAACATTGGATGGCATCGAAACAGTGCAAAAGTTTCAATGGCTCTTATAGACGATAAGGCAAGTCGCGTTCTTATTCTCGGGTACTGTAGCGGAAGAACGGTTTTAGAATTACTTGAGTATGAGAGCATCTCAAAAATCCTGTCGATAGAAATGAATAAAACTGTAATCGCTGCAGCAGAAAAATTTTTTCCTCACATACAAAAAAAAGTGAATAATGATTCAAGGTCAGAGATAGTCATAGATGAATTCAGAAGCTATCTCAGGAGGCAGCCGCCATCTGTTAAATTTGATATAGTCATAATTGACATAGCAATATCTGATCCCTATTTTTTAGGGATGTTCACACTTGAATTCTTTTCTGACATTTACAAACATCTTGAAAAGCCCGGTTTGGTATTCTTCCATTCTTATGGAACCTTTCTTCGCACAGCTTCTGAAGTTTTTGACCATATCTACGGCCCTACATCTTCTTTCCCCTTCCAAGACATGTTCTTTTTTACGAATTTTAAAGTCCAAGATGAAAAAATTAACTCAAATCTCCTCAGGGAGATATTTCCAAAAAGAAGACCTGGAAAAATATTCTCCGATCATATGGTATATAAAACAGCCCCTGACTTACAAATGTAAACTTGTTAGGATTCAAATTTTTTCAAGTTGATGGCCATTAGTTTCAATTCCGTCATTTCTTCAATGGCGTATTTGAGGCCCTCCCGTCCGAATCCGGATTCTTTGACTCCTCCGTAGGGCATATGATCGACACGGAAAGTAGGAATATCATTGATGATAACTCCGCCCACATCGAGCGCTTCAAAGGCCTTGAAGGCTTTATGCAGATTCCCGGTAAAAACACCTGCTTGAAGGCCGTAGATGGAATGATTCACTTCATTGAGTGCGTTTTCAAAATCCTTATACCGATAGACCACCACAATAGGAGCAAAAGCTTCCAACCAGGAGATCTTTAATTTCGGGTCAACATTTTCCAGAACAGTCGGTTCATAAACAGCTCCGTTTCTTTTTCCTCCGCAGGCAAGTGAAGCGCCTTTTTCCAATGCCTCATTCACCCATTCTTCTGTCTGTTTAGCAGCGCTGAGAGTGATCATGGGGCCGATGTCAGTCGCAGCTCCCAGGGGATTTCCTATTTTAAGTTTTTTTGCTGCAGTGATAAAGCTTGTCATGAACCTGTCATAAATATCCTCATGGAGAAAAATACGCTGTATGGAAATACAGACCTGTCCTGAATAAGAAAATGAACCCAGGATAGTCCTGGACAGGGCATAATCCAGATCCACATCAGGCTCGATGACGACCGCTGCGTTTCCTCCCAGTTCAAGGGTGATCTTCTTTTTGTACGCCCGTTTTTTAAGATCCCATCCGATCTCAGGGCTTCCTGTGAAAGAGATTTTTTTAACCCGTTCATCTTTAATGAGGACATCAGCGGCTTTATATCCGCAGGGAATGTGATTAAATCCTCCTTTTGGATACTCTGTTTCCGCAATGATCTCGGATAGAAGCGCGGAGGTTAAAGAAACCTGTGAGGCAGGCCTCAGTATGATAGGGTTCCCTACTGCTAAAGCCGGAGCGACTTTATGGGCGACAAGGTTCAAGGGGAAGTTGAACGGTGTTATTCCTGCAACTACACCGATCGGGAAGCGTCTGGTCAGACCCCATCGCTCCTCTGTTCCCGGGATGAGATCCATGGGAAAAATATTGCCCTCGAGTCTTTTGGCCTCTTCGGCTGCGATCTGAAAAGTGTTAGCAGATCGGGAAACCTCAACCTTTGCTGATTTAATGGGTTTTCCCGACGATAAAACAATAGATTCAGCAAGCTCTTTGGATCTTTCCTGGATTTGAGCGGATATGGCGCTTAGAATGGAAGAGCGCTCGTGGCTGGACATTTTTTTTGTCAGCACAAAGGCATTACAGGCAGCATCCACTGCCTTTTTTGCCTGCCCCGGATCTGCAAAATGAATTCTGGCGAAAGGGGATTGGTCATAGGGAGACAACATTTCCCTGATCTCTGGTCCTGCTTCCCATTTCCCGTTTATAAATAATTTATATTCATTCATCTTCGCCTCTCTGTCATTCCCGCGCAGGCGGGAATCCAGCGCTTTGAGTTTATGGAGTTTCTTGAGTTCATTGAGTTAAATCCAATCAAGATAACACAAAGAACCCAACGAACCCAATAAACTCTTCTTCGACTCCTATCGACTCCTATAGATCTTCTTTAATAATAATGCGTCTTTTTCCTGATAAGGACTTTCACAGATCACCATCCCTGCCACATCATGGTCTTTAAGGGCCTGTATCCAATCTTCATAGCGGAAGTCGGTTTCATTCAGGTTGAGATGTTTAATCTCCCCTTTGTCGTTATAAGCAACACCGGATATATGGATATGAATATCTTTCAGCGCACTGTCACCCAATTTTTTCCCGACTTTATTCAAGACTCTATAAAATTCCTTGTAGGAATTAATCTTTCCTTCACGAGCGTAGAGATGGGCAAAGTCCAGGCAGGGGAGTATTCCATCCACCTCTTTGCAGAGAAAAAGGATCTCTTCAAGTGAGCCAAACTGGGAGCGTTTTCCCATAACTTCAGGCCGAAGAATAACAGGGATCCGTTCTTTTTTCAGTATGGATACAACTTCTGTAACCCCCCTTTTTATGGTCTCAAATGTTTTTTCCGGAGTATCTTTCCCGTAATAACCGGTGTGGAAGACCACATTTCGTGCCCCACAGAGATGGGCCAATCTGGCTGCTGTGAGCAGGCGTCCCTGGCTTGCTATGCGCTTTCCCTCTTCGACGGAATTCATGTTGATGTAATAGGGAGCATGAACACTCAACCTGACATTGATATCCGCTGCCTTTTCCTTGATCGTTTTAGCTGTATCCGGCCGCATCTTTGTACCTTTGACAAACTCGATCTCCTGGCAGTCAAGCCCGATCTTTTTGATATATTGAATTCCCTCCAGAGTGGATGTGCCCGGAGTGCCTTGCGGGACTCCGGCGGTTCCAAAAAGCAGTTGATCAGAAGCAGGAGGCATCAGGCTTTCCTTTGGAATTCAGGAATTCGCTGACAAGACGCATTGC
>DAOVDI010000062.1 GCA_030669585.1 Acidobacteriota bacterium | reverse complement strand
TGCTGGCAGTGTCCTTCACCTTCGCCGAAGAGCAATGCCCAGACCTCAAGTCAGCGGTTACAGGGAATAACGCCTTCGCTCTCTGTGAGAAATCAGGTGGTTGTTCTGAGGAATAATGGTGGTAAAGTCAGGAACCGGATTTGATTCTTGTCTTGAAGATCCTTTCATAAAGGGCGTCGGCCAGAATTTGATGTCCCAGCCGGTTGGGGTGGCAGGTGTCGCTGGTGACATAAAGCATACGTCTGTTCTTGAGAACGGTGGGGCCGTAAAGCTGTTCGAAATAAAGGGCCAGTTTTTTATAGCACTCACCGGCCTGGATGCATGGAAGTTTCTGGAGCAGGATGTACATACCGTCCATGGCTGTGACCTTTTCTCTCCCGGCAACGGCGGACATTTTGGATAGATAATCCAGAGGACAGCAGAGCCCCAGGAGTACGGTTTCGACTCCTTGCTCTCGACCCCGGCGGATGATATGTTCCAGGTTCTGCTGATATTCCCAGAGGGTGACAAACTCCTCGACCTCTAAGGTCTGGTGTTTCCGGTTTCTGTATTTGTCAAAGGGGTTGTACAGCGAAAATACGATCTTGCGCAGGAGACGGTAGATTTTAAAATTGCCAAGAAAATCTTTTAGATTTTCGATGGCCGTTGACTGGCGAAGGACGGCTTTGATGTCTTTGGGTACTTTACGGCTGTCATTGGCGCCAAAGGAGAGAATAACCATATCCGGCTCGTATTTGAGGACATAGTGATCAAAAAGCTGACGGCCGTGATAGGATGAGTAACCGGGGATGCCGAAATTGTAGATCTCGTACCTATACTGTGATGAGATGGTATTGAGGCGCTTTTCAAGGAGTTCTGAAAAGCGCTCATCCTGATTTACTCCCCATCCGAATGAAGTGGAATCTCCCAAAATAAAAATCCTGTAGGTGTCCGGCGCCTTTTTTTTAGGGATTTCCTCTGTCCGAAAACCAAGGGAGCTGGATTGAATAAAGACCTTGATCCCCTTTGCCAACTCGGCCCGGTTGACGGTATTAGTGACCATGCCAGAGAATCGGGCCTTCATTTTATAATGGACGAATTTCGCCTCTGCAAAGCAGTTTAACCACTCGGCGGACTCGGCCGGCAGATCGTCGTCAATAATCTGACGGTAGACATCGCGGGCTATAGGGAAATTGGCCTCGTTCATGGCCCACATTGGGACTCCGACGTGGAATTGTTCGTCTTTGACGATATCGGTGTTGATGCCGGTTATTCGGATGATAACTTCTGCCATTCCGAAAATAATCAGGGGAATGAGTATGAAGAAGAGCAAATAAAAAAAGGCTTTTTTGAGTTTAGATTTGGATGTCATGAGTTAATAAAGATTCTTATGATATGAATAGGCATTCTTGAGGTGGATTTTTGAATTTATATGCCTTTGCACATATTGGCCGCAGTTACTCCCTATATGATTTTCTTCAACTTCCCCGATACTGACAATGACATCAAAACCCGCCTTTTTTAACGAGCTGACGATACTGTACTCTGCATCAGGCTCATACGGATCGATATAAGATTCCAGTGAGTTTTTTCTTGCCTGATAGGTCGGATTGACAGGTGTGATCTTGATTAAAAAATGATCGGGATCAAAGTGTTTTTTCAGGATATCGGTTTTGAAAGGGAAGCCCTTTGCAATAGCAAAATTCAAGGTTATTTTGCGGTCTCCTTCCTGCCAGAATCTTTCTCCGAAGGCAGCGATCTCTTCAAACGACCATTTTTCCACCGGTATAATTCGATCCCTCACAGTGTTATCAGTGGAGTGGATTGAGAACTGAAGCTGGAAGCGGCCGTCCTGATATAACCGCTGTTTCACCTGAAGCAGTTCTTCCATAAAAGATTTTCCCTGTCTCGGGGCAACTGTTGAGAGAGCCGGTAAAAGACCGGGATTCGGATAAAGTGCCGGTAACTCCCGTAATACTTCGATAACAGCAGGGTTAAGTGCCGGTTCGCCCATACGGGCAAACTGGATTTTAAATTTTTTTGCAGGGACCTGCCCATCCGGGTAACGGCTTCTGGCAAGATAATCGATCTGAGCAAAAATATCTTCCTTGCTCAATGGCCCGCTGTAATCGCCGCCTGCGTCGCACATGGAACATCTGACCGGACATCCGTAGAGGACACTGACCAGGAATACCCATTTCTCCTTACGCGAAATAGGCGGTTGAATGGATTCAACAAACTCCACGTATTTGCCTCTATCAAATTCGCCGATATATACAGTAGCTATATCGTTGTTGTCTGATCTTCCGATTATTCTCAACAGAAATGCCTCCATGCCTGTGTGATCTCCATCCCCGCTCTTATTCCGTCTCCGGCAGAGATGCTCGCCTGTCTGAACAGGCCGTTTTTTACATCGCCGATCAGTAAAACTTGCCGGCTTGCAGCAAGACTTTCCAACTGGTTTTTCAAAGCAGGCGAGATAAATTCAAAATTTTGTTCCCGGCCGATGGCAAAAAGAAGGTAATCGCAGGTGAAATATTCTATTTTGTTGTTTCCATCCTTTATTTTTAGACGGATATGTTTTTCATCCTTAAGTTCTGCAGCGACGATCTTCCTGTCGGTCAGGTATGAGATGCGCCTGTTTCGCTCAGCCCTCCTAATAAGGAGGGGGAGGGCTGAGAGATCAGCATGACGATTCATCAGGATAATATCATTCTCTCCGGACAAATTGAGAGCATAATCAAAAGCAGCGTCTCCTGCTCCGATGATGACGATTTTTTTTCCGCTGATACCAGCCAGATGTCTTGCTTCATAAAAGACAAGATGTCGGATTCCCTCTTGAAGTTTTATTGGGTGAAGAAGTGGTTTTGTTCCTGAAGCGATAATAAGATGGGAGGTGGTATACCGGTTTTTTTCTGTTTTGATATGTATATCCTGCCACAGCCCGGATTTGTTATCCTTTCCGGAAGACTGAAAATCAACGGATATCGCTTCTTCATAAATCACTTTAATCTTTAACTCTTTTAAGTGCAGGGTCATTCTTTCAACAAGCTCAGGGCCTGAAATTCCTCCTGGAAAACCGGGATAATTTTCCACAAGAAGTGCATTGTTGAGAAGACCGCCGAGTCGTTCTTTTTCAAGGATCACTGGATTGAATTCAGAACGTTTCAACTGTATAGCCGCGGCCATGCCTGCAGGTCCTCCGCCGATGATAAATAAATCCCTTAGAAACGGCAATTACTGTTTCTCCCATTCTTGTAGTTTTTCCATCAATTCCTTGAGAACCACCACATGGGAAAATCCGTGTGAAAGGTTAAGGAGAGCTGCCCGGTGGAAATTCTCGTGGTATGTTGCTGTACAGTCAACAGGAAAAAAAACCTCAAAATCCAGCATAAAAGCGCTCCGAGCGCTTGTCTCACAACAAAGATGGGTCATTACTCCCGCAATGATAATCTGTCTGATTCCCTGTTCGATCAGTATTTCATTAAGCGGAGTATTTAAAAAAGCATCGTAGCGGGATTTTTCTATGTAAAAGAAAGTTCGGTCTTTGTCCATGGAAGTTAATTCACTGATAATTTCGCTCTGCTGGGTGTTTCTCCGAATGATATCTCTCCACCATGAGCCTAACAAACCGGCGTCTTCATCGGAATTCACATGTTTTGTTAGAATTATCGGTTGGCGAATATTCTGAAAAAAATGAATGAGCTTTTGAATATTTGGAACAACAGAGGGAGCGCTTGGAATAAAGGCATGAGATTGTGGATCAAGAAAATAGTGCTGCATATCCAGCACAAGTAAAGCTGACTTTTCCGGCATAAGAGAAAATTTCCGTTTAATGATAACAGGCCGGATGTCCTCCAGCATTTTTTCCGCTTTGCCGGATATTGATTCAGGAGTAAAATAATCTGTCTTTTTCATTGGCCTCCGGCTCAGATCTTTCTGCGGTTTATTTTAGTTCTTTGCCGCAGTGTGGGCAAGCCTTCCATTCTTGCTTCACCGGTTTTTTACAGCCGGGACAGATATCGTTCAAGCTCTCTCCGCAGTGTGGGCAGAATTTGTAATCAGGGCTTATAGGTTTTTTGCAACTTGAACAGATATAGATATCCGAAGTTCGTTCAGATGTGAGAGTATTGTCCGAGCGTACGATCAAATAGATCAGCAGGCCGATAAGGTTGCCAATGAAGACAAGAAGAGCCCAGAGCACTCCGTTCATATTGCGCCGTTCCGCGTCCCTGTAGACCCAGACAACAACTATGATCCATAAGACAAACAACAGGATGGAAAAAAGCGAAAGAAAAGGAAAACCAAAAGGGCCGTGAGACCAGAAATGAGCACCATTCGATAGAGATGTTTCCACCCTGTCGAACATATTTGAGACGATTCCAAATGGTGCCAGCACAAAAGGTGTTGTTCTGAGGAAGAACATGCTTGCGATTATGAGTATAAGGATAATCCCTATTATTTTGCCTGTTGATTTTGCCATAATAACCTCCTGTTCTAATTTATTTAAAACGTTTTGAATCTATATCCGTTAAAAGTCCAATTATCTTTTTTTGCGCGAAATTTGCGGATCAGGACCGGGGTAAAGAAAAGCATCACAGCGTTCTGAATGCAGAGAGAGATCATAACAATGGTCTGAATGGAAAGGACCTCATCCGAGCGAAGTTCCTTAAGGACAGGAAGCGCAAAAATTGCGGTCAGAATAGTAAGAAAGATAAGCGCTGCCCATATGAACCGGGGAATGGATAACGGTCTTGTTTGCAGTATTTCATGGCATAATACCCGGGTCTTGTGGTCGAGTTCTGCCGGGATGGCCGGGGCGGTTTTTGGATTGTAATACGGCCTGATGTTCATGAGGTCTTCCTCAAGTTTTTCATATTTCATTTTTTCCTCTTATTCCTTCAATCCGGGCAAAAGACAGCCAGTTCCCTTCTCAGCAGCCGGATCGCCCTGTAAGTCATGGATTTTACAGTTCCTACCGGCATCCCCAGGATGCTGCTGATCTCCAGATATTTAAATCCTTCGATCTCCTTCAGTACAAACACACTGCGAAGTTTCTCCGGCAGTTTACCCAGGGCATTAGAGATTGCCCTGTGTGTTTCAGCACGTTCAAACTCTGTTGGGCTCCTGAAAGGTCCCTGGGTTTCTTCCAGGGCGATAATTCCGGATCCCAGATGTGAAGCAGAGGACCGGTCCAAAAGGAACAGCCTTCTTATTCTTTTCTTCCTCAACAGGTCCCTGTGCAGATTGGTGGTTATCATGAATAACCAGGCTTTGAGATCATTCGCCTTTTTGGTCTTGGGCGGATTTTGAGCAACACGAAGCCAGGTCTCCTGGAAAAGATCTTCTGCGTCTTTCTGATTTTTTGTCAGATAACAGGCGTAGCTGAAGATCGAGGTTTTGTGTGTGTCATACAGAGTGTCAAAAAAATCTATGGGCTTCATTTTCAATTTCTGTTAGGGCTCTGATATCCGGTTTTCACAATATAGGACGTATGAGACGCAGAAAGGTTCTGACTGGAAAAAGGCTCTCAGTCGAAGTTTTTGTTAACAAGCCCTTTGACCATATCTTCATCGGCGTGGAAGGGGAGTGTGATGTGATTGGAAGCTCCCTTTTTATTAAAAGCGATGCTGACATCAATTGAGTTTTTGTTTCTGGCCCAGGCTCGTCTGGCCACGCCGCCCATCACATCCCAGGTTATAGCAGAGTTGATGATCTTATCCACACGCTCGCTGCCGTCCAGTACAAGGCCGAAACCACCGTTTATGGCCTTACCGATCCCAGTACCCCCTCCGTTGTGAAGAGTGATCATGCTCATCCCTCTGGCGGCGTTGCCTGCAAAGCATTGGGTTGCCATATCAGCCATGATATTGCTGCCATCTTTGATATTAGCTGTTTCTCTGTATGGGGAATCTGTGCCCCCTGTATCATGGTGGTCCCGGCCAAGCATGATTGGTCCGATTTCACCGTCCTTGACCATCTGGTTGAATTTCAGGGCGATCTTGATCCGTCCTTCTGCATCCTGGTATAGGATACGGGCTTTGGTGCCCACAACCAGCGCATTTTTTCCGGCGTCCCTGATCCATACATAATTATCCCTGTCCTGTGGCCTGCGGTCCGGGTCGATACAGGACATGGCCGCCTGATCGGTCTTGTCAAGATCTTCCTGTTTACTGCTGAGGCATACCCAGCGGAAAGGGCCATATCCGTAGTCAAAAAGAATTGGACCCATGATGTCTTCTACATAGGAAGGAAAGATAAATCCTTCACGTGTGTCCCTGCCGTTTTTACAGATCTCTTTCACACCGGCGTCGAATACAGCTCTCATGAATGAATTGCCGTAATCAAAGAAATAAGTTCCCCTGTCCACAAGGGTCTTGATTAATTTAAAGTGGATCTTCAGGCTCTGATCCACCCGTTTGACAAATTGATCATGGTCTTTGCTGATCATTTCCGTGCGTTCTTTAAATGTAAGGCCATGAGGGCAGTACCCTCCGTCATAAGGAGCATGGCAGGATGTCTGATCGGAGAGAAGCTCGATTTCGATGTTGTTTTTGACGGCATATTCCAGCAAATCCACGATATTCCCCGAGTATGCGATGGAGACAGGCTTTTTAGCTTTCATATATTCCCGGGCTGTCCTGAAGACTTCTGAAAGGTCGGAAGAGACCCTGGACACCCATCCCTGCTCATGCCGTGTCTGTATACGCGATTCATCCACTTCTGCGATAATCCCGACGCCTCCGGTGATCTCGATGGCCTTGGCCTGGGCGCCGCTCATTCCACCTAACCCGGATGTGACAAAAAGGTGGCCGGACAAGTCCTCATTTTTGCCGATACCGAGCTGCATACGGGCAGCGTTGAGAATAGTGTTGAATGTGCCGTGAACGATTCCCTGAGGGCCGATGTACATCCAACCGCCGGCGGTCATCTGTCCGTAGTTGGAGACCCCAAGCTGCATAGCCCGGTGCCATTCCTCCTGATTATCGAACAGTCCGACCATGAGGCCGTTTGTGTTGATGACCCGGGGAGCTTCGGGATGGGATTTGAATAAACCAAGTGGATGGCCGGACTCAACGACCAGTGTATGGTCCCGGGTCAGCGCTTCCAGGTATTTTTTTATCAGTCTATACTGCATCCAGTTCTGACAGACCTGGCCGGTCTCGCCGTAGGTGACCAGTTCATAGGGATAGAGAGCGACTTCAAAATCCAGGTTGTTGTCGATCATAACCTGAAACGCTTTTCCCTCCAGGCATCTGCCTTTATATTTATTTACGGGCTTGCCGTAAATACGGCCATGGGGACGGAAGCGGTAGCCGTAGATGCGGCCGCGTGTTTTCAATTCTTCCATAAATTCCGGGGCCAGAACCGCATGAAAATCTTCCGGGATATAGCGGAGGGCGTTTTTGAGCGCTATCTCAGTGTCCTTTTGATTTAAAGTGAATCCTCTGTCTGGCGCTCTTCGAATACCCTCTGTAAATGTGGGTTTTTCCGAAAGCCTTTTGTCCAGTTTTATTGTCATTGCCTTGGTGATGTCTTTATTGTCAGTCATAATAAATCTCCTAGCCTGAACAATTTACAAGCCGATCTTATCCCATCTGCTGCGTTGCCATCCGTTCGCAGTATATAAATACGGCTTCACGAACAGCCTCTTGCAGATGCATCAATCTCGACCCGTGAATAATCCAGGGTAATTAATATTATAAAAATTTTTTCGAAGGAAAGAAAGATTGTTTTTCACATTCCTGAAAACTAAAATTTTCTCAGAACGTATATTATCATAATAACCTGCCGGCTTGCTTGACAATCCGGGTAGAACTTGTCATTATATACTGATGAGTTTTATAGCTATACTAATGAGTTCAATAAATGAACTATTTAGTTCCCCTACAAAATCGATTTTATGACAGTAGAGCCATACTAGAAGAGGAAGGCAAAACAAATGCAAAATGATTTGAAGAAAAAACATAATAAAAAAGGGAGATACAGACAACTTTTCGTTATTTTGATGATCGTCCTTTTAATTCCCTCCCTGTCAGCGGCGCAAGATGCTTCAGTCCGCGAATTCGGTCTGGAGGATGTGCGGAAATTTGCTGTCAGCCATAGTTATGACAGCAAAAAAACGCAGCTCGATATCCTTGCGGCGAAGAAAAAGTTAAAAGAGACGATCGCGACCGGTCTGCCGCAGATCAATTCAACCCTTGGCTATATGAACAATCTTGAACTGACAACCATGTTGATTCCCAATTTTTTTGAGGGGAAATTTGATGAAAAAATTCCTGTCCAGTTCGGCACTCAGCATAACCTCAATGTCAATTTCAGTTTCAGCCAGCTTCTATTTAATGGAAGTTATTTTGTCGGGCTTCAGACGTCGCGTATCTATCAGCAGTTGGCTGACCAGAATCATAAGCGGACGTTAACGAATGTCCTGGAGACCGTCACAAATACTTATTATCTGATCCTTGTTTCTGATGAAAGTGAGAAGATACTCAATACAAGCCTGGCCAACCTGGAAAAGACTCACTACGAGATCAGGGAAATGTACAAGGAGGGTTTCCTGGAAGAGACCGATGCCGATCTGATCCAGATATCGGTCACCAGGATAATGAACAATCTTCAGGCGATTAGAAGGAATAAAGAAGTAGGATATAAACTGCTGAAATTCCAGATGGGTCTGGATCTTGAAGAAAAGATCGTGCTTAAAGAAAGACTGGAAGACATCCTTCAAAAAATTAACGTGGAACAGGCTTCTGAAGGCGAATTTAAATTAGAAAATAACATCGACTTTAAACTGATGTCTACTCAGGAAAAACTCTCTGAAATGGCTCTTAAAAACGAAAAGGCCAAATATCTGCCCACCATAACAGCCTTTTACACTTTTCAGTGGAATGCGATGCGGGATGCTTTCAACTTCTTCAATTCCAAGGAAAGGTGGTACAGGATGCAGGTCCTTGGGGTTAATATAAGTATTCCCATCTTTCAAAGCGGCAGGCAGAGCGCCAAAGTTCAGCAGGCGTCCATTTTACTCCAACAAGCGCGGAATGCGAAGCGGCAGGTTTCTCAAGGCCTTGTTCTGGAAGCGGCAAGATCCAAAGCTGCGCTCGATTCCGCCTATGAAAATTATTTAAACACTCAAGAAAACATGCATCTATCGAAAAAAGTTTATGATGTGACCTTGATCAAATATAAGGAAGGGGTTGCAACAAGCATGAATCTGACTCAGGCCCATGATAAATTTCTGATGTCTCAATCCGAGTATATTCAGGCCCTGTCCGGGCTTCTAAGCGCAAAAAATAAACTGGACAGGCTCAATAATAATTATGAAAGTTTTGATTAAAGGACAAAAGATCATGAAAAAAAGTAAATATGCGGTTCTTTTAGGAATATTTTTAATTTTTACAGCCTGTGGTCCAAAAGGTGAGCAGGCAAAGTTGTCCAAACTTGAAAGCAAAAGAGATATGCTGACAGAAAAGATAGATGCGCTAAAACAGAAAATCGCTCTGGAAAATAAATCAGCTTCCAGGATCGAGAAGGTCATGAATGTAAAGATAGCTCAAATTGAAAAAAACGAATTCCGGCATTTTATCCAGGTACAGGGAAATGTCGAATCGGATAACAATATTCTTGTGGCTCCACAGTCCCCGGGAATTGTTAAAAAGATTTATGTGACAACCGGAGAAGCCGTGAAAAAAGGGCAGCTTCTTGCGGAACTGGACAGGTCGATACTTGAAAGCAGTATTACTGAGCTCGAGGGTGGACTGGAGCTGGCAAAAACTATCTTTGAAAGACAGCAGCGGCTGTGGAATAAAAATATCGGAAGTGAGATTCAATACCTCCAGGCCAAAAACAATAAGGAAAGCCTTGAAAGGAAACTGGCCACCCTGCAGGAACAGGCTGAATTGACCAGGATCTATGCTCCCCTTTCAGGAACGATCGATCAGGTTCTGATCAAAGAAGGCGAAATGGCTGCAGCAGGCATGGGCGCCATCCGGGTTGTTCAATTGTCCAATCTGAAAATAAAAGTCGATCTGTCTGAGGTCTATATTGCGAAGGTAAAGAAACAAGATCCGGTGAGAGTCAGCATCCCTGTCGCCGGGAAAGAGATCGATCTAAAGATCGATGCGGTCTCTCAGGTCATCGATCCCAAAGACCGGACCTTTCAAGTAGAAATCAAGATTCCCAGAGGAGAAACCGGAATAAAGCCAAATATGCTTGCAGTCCTGAAAATAAATGACTATTCCAATTCTGAAGCCTTAACTGTTCCTGTGAACATTATCCATGAGACAGGGAAAGAAAAGTTTCTCTTTGTCGCCTCCCTGACCAATGGCGGTTGGATCACTGAAAAGAGGATCGTTACAACCGGCAAAAATTATAGCGGACGTGTTGAGATCCTATCCGGACTTCAAGATGGTGAGTATGTAGTGACATTTGGATATCAGAATCTTGCAGACGGGCAGAAACTGGCTGTTTCTGACGAGTGAAAAAGAGCGAAAAAATGAAATTTAAAGAATTCAAGCTTACCAATCTTTCAGTGGCAAACAGAACAACCATATACATTTTTACGGTTATTCTGGTCATTTTCGGGATCATGCAGTATGACAGCACTCCAAAGGAGAAGTTCCCGGAGATCGTATTTCCCTATTTTATGGTCAGCACCATCCAACCTGGAACATCTCCCGCTGATATGGAAAACCTGATCACACGCAAGATCGAAAAACATCTTAAAGGTATCGATGGAGTCAAAAAGATCAGCAGCAATTCCATTCAGGATTTTTCTTCTATTTTTATTGAATTTGAGATGACCGCTGATGAGATGCAGGCCTATCTGGATGTCCGCCAGGCCGTGGATGACGCGCGATCGGAATTACCATCGGATCTATTCCGGGATCCCGATGTTTCCAGGATCGACCTGTCCGAGATACCGATCCTGTTTATCAATCTGTCGGGTGATCTGGGTCTGGTGAAGCTTAAACAGATCGCTGAAACCCTCCAGGATGAGATCGAGGGATTGGAAGAGATCACCCGGGCGGATATTGTCGGAGCTCTTGATAGAGAGATCCAGATCAATGTTGATCTATATAAGATGCAGGCAGCCGGCCTTTCTTTTTATTCCATTCAAAACGCCGTAGCATCGGAAAACCTGACGATCTCCGGTGGACAGGTGGATACTGACGGGATGAGGAGAAACCTGCGAGTTGTCGGAGAATTTACCGGTATCGATCAGATCCGTAATATCCAGTTACAGCGTGGGATCTATATAAAGGATATCGCTGAAGTTGTAGATGGCTATAAAGACAGAGAGAGTTATTCGCGCCTGAATGCTATGGATGTTGTGACATTAAATATTGTAAAAAAGAGCGGAAAAAATCTCATCTATGCTGTCGATAAAATCAAGGTTATTGTTGAAGAGTTTCAGAAAACCGCCCCTGAAAACCTTATCATTACCATGACCGGCGACAACAGTACGCAGACTAAAAACAGTGTCAACGATCTTTTTAATACGGTCATTCTGGGATTTATTGTTGTTGTTTTTGTCCTCATGTTTTTTATGGGTGAGGCCAATGCGCTTTTTGTGGGGATTGCCATTCCTATGTCTATTGTTTTCGCCTTCATATTTATTCCAATAGTCGGTTTTACTTTAAATATGGTTGTTCTTATGTCCTTTATTCTTGTATTGGGAATAGTTGTGGATAATTCCATTGTAGTTGTGGAAAATGCCTATCGTCATTTCACGACGACTCCGGGTCTTTCTATTGAATCTGCCACAAAACGGGGGGCTGGAGAGGTGGCAACGGCCGTGTTTACCGGGACATTGACCACAATAGCTCCTTTTTTCCCTTTGGTGTTCATGCCTGGAATTCCTGGTAAATTTATGTCTTTTCTACCTGTTACTGTCATCATCACTCTGACAGCATCCATGCTGGTCGCCTATGTGATGAACCCGGTCTTTGCCGTGTCTTTCATGAAGCGCCCTCCGGCA
This sequence comes from Acidobacteriota bacterium, assembly GCA_030669585.1. GTDB lineage: Bacteria > Acidobacteriota > Aminicenantia > Aminicenantales > Aminicenantaceae > DAOVDI01. Next base: position 1,824 of record DAOVDI010000062.1, on the reverse strand, counting down.
TATGAGCAATCGGCTGTACGCTGGAAGATCAAAAGAAAAACCTTGATCATTTTATCTTCAGCGGCTGTTTTGGCGGCCCTTTTTTATGCAACGGGTAACAGGCTGCCGGCAAACTTGCTGGTGTTCGGGATCTTTATCTACTTCCTGTCCAAGTATGTGCTCCGCTTTATTATCGCCAAATTTCAGCGTTATGTTCTGCCTGTTTTGATGAATACCTACGAGAAAATATTGACTATTCTTCTTAAAGGCAAACGGCCGTACGGTGTAATTGCAGGAATCGTTCTTTTTATGTTTTTTTCTATAATACTTCTCGGAGTAAGAACACCAAAAGTTGTATTTATGCCCGGAGGGGATCCAAACAATCTGTATGTATACATCACAATGCCTGAAGGAACCCACATAGATGTCACAGACCGTATATGCAGACAGGTCGAAGAGAGGGTATTTAAGGTTATCGGACGGAACAACCCGGATGTAGAATCTATTATTTCTAACGTTGCCTCGAATGCAGGCAGCGGGATGTTTGAGCGGTTTACTCAAGACAAGCTGGCAAAAGTAACAATATCTTTTGTGGAATACAAGTACAGGACGGGTAAACGAACCAGGGATTACATGCGGGATCTCAGGAGCGAGCTGACCGGGATCCCGGGCGCCGAGATCAGAATCGACCGTGAGGCAATGGGTCCGCCGACAGGAAAACCCATCAATATAGAGATCAGTGGAGATGACATCGATGAATTGATCTCCATCTCTGAAAGGCTGGAGAAATTCGTAAATTCACTGAATATTCAGGGTATCGAAGAACTGAAATGCAGTATGGAGGTCAGCAAGCCGGAACTCATACTGAATATTAACCGGGACAAAGCCAATCGTCTGGGCATTAGTACTGCTCAGGTCGGGATGGCTCTCCGGACTTCGATCTACGGGACAGAAATATCAAAATTCAGGGAGGGTGAAGAAGAATATCCCGTCATGGTCCGATTGGACAAAAAATACAGGGATGATCTTGATGTCTTGCTCAGCCAGACGATTTCCGTGTCCGAGAGAGACAGTCGTGTGCCCAAAGAGATCCCGATATCAACCATCGCCCAGGTGGAAAACCGCACCAGCTACGGCGGGATCACGAGGCTTGATAATAAAAGGGTCATTACTCTTTACTCTAATGTGCTGTTCGGATACAACGCAAATGAGATCATCAGGAAGATCAGCCGGCAGCTTCATAAATTTGAACTGAAAGATGGATATTCAGTCAAGTTTACAGGCGAACAGGACATGCAGGCTGAGACCGGGAACTATATGGTCAAAGCCCTTTTTATCGCTATTGCCCTGATCTTGATCATCCTGGTTGCGCAGTTCAACAGTCTGTCCAAGCCGCTGATCATCATCGTCCAGGTCTTTTTCAGTTTTACCGGAGTCTTTCTCGGAGTTGCCATCTTCAGGTTGGATATATCTATCATGATGACAGGAATGGGGATCATTGCAGTGGCAGGCATCGTTGTTAAAAACGGGATTATCATCATCGATTATACAGATAAGCTGATTGCCGGAGGGCAGGATAGGGTCAAGGCCATAATCCAGGGTGGGAAAACGCGTTTAACACCGGTCCTACTGACAGCTTTGTCCACTATTCTCGGACTGCTTCCATTGGCCATCGGGCTGAATATAAATTTTGTGACGCTTTTCAGAGACTTGAATCCTCAGTTTTACTTCGGAGGGGACAACGCTGCTTTCTGGAATCCGCTGGCCATGACCATCATTTTTGGCCTGTCCTTTGCCACTATCCTGACATTGTTGGTTTTACCGGCTATGTATAAGATTATCTAT
>DAOVDI010000152.1 GCA_030669585.1 Acidobacteriota bacterium | reverse complement strand
GGAAACTCGTGTGCTGCGTACACCTGCTATTCACGGCGATCAGATCGTATTTACTTATGCCGGCGATCTTTATTCAGTGCCATCCGAGGGAGGAGTAGCGCGCAGATTGACAAGTCATAAGGGATTTGAGATATTCCCCCGCTATTCTCATGATGGAAAATATATTGCCTTTACAGGCGAGTATGACGGCAGCCGGGAAGTCTTTATAATTCCCCGGGAGGGGGGAGTTCCTAAACGTTTGACCTATACTGCCGCCCTTGGCAGAGATGATGTTTCAGACAGGATGGGGCCAAACAACATCGGTATGGGATGGAAGCATGACAACAGCTCCATTATATTTCGTTCCAGAATGAGAGAATGGAACAGTTTTAACGGCCAGCTTTATTTAACTACGGTCAAAGGGGACTATCCTGTGCAGATCCCGCTGCCAAGAGGAGGTTTTTGCTCCTTTTCTCCTGATGATAAAAAGTTAGCTTATAACAGGATTTTCCGCGAGTTTCGGACCTGGAAGCGATATCGGGGCGGCATGGCAGATGATATCTGGGTCTATGATTTTGCCTCGAAAAAAGTAACAAATATCACTAATAATCCCGCCCAGGACATCATTCCCATGTGGAAGGACCAGCGTATTTATTTTCTATCTGATCGGGATGATAACAAAAAGATGAACCTTTTTGTTTATGATACTCAGAAAAAAAATACCTTAAAACTGACCGATTTCAAAGACTACGATATTAAGTTTCCTTCTCTAGGGGACAAAGCCATTGTTTTTGAAAATGGTGGATTTATTTATAAATATGATCTGGCCAATACAGAGATTGCTAAAGTTCCGATCAGGATCGCTAATGATCTGAATTCCAGCCGGACTAAATTGGTCAAGACGGGAAGCCTCGTGAGCAATTATGAGATCTCTCCAGGCGGAAAAAGGGCTTTATTCGGAGCAAGAGGAGATGTTTTTACGGTCCCGGCCAAATATGGAAATACCCGCAATCTGACTAATACATCCGGTATCCATGAAAGAAATTCCAAATGGTCTCCGGATGGTCAGTGGATTGCTTATATTTCGGATGCCAGCGGCGAGGACGAGATCTATATTACTACGCAGGATGGAACCGGCAAACCGGTCCGGATCACCTCAGGAGGAGACACCTATAAGTACCAGATATATTGGTCTCCGGATTCTAAAAAACTTTTGTGGGGAGATAAAAAGCTTCGCCTCAACTATATTGATATAGAATCCAAAAAGATCGTTGTAGTGGATAAAGCAGAAGCCTGGGAGATCACAGATTACTCCTGGTCTTCGGATTCCAACTGGATTACTTATGCCAGACAGGAAAAAGATACTATGCAGAAGATATATCTGTATAACCTGAAAACAAAGAAAAACCAGGCAGTGACGGATGGGTGGTATTCCTCCTATTCTCCTGTTTTTCATTCGGAAGGGAAGTATCTGTTTTTTGTTTCGGACAGGAATTTTAATCCGATCTACAGCAGTACTGAATGGAATCATGCTTATGGTTCCATGGCGCGGATCTATTTTGTGACCTTGAATAAAGAAGTGGAATCTCCGTTCAAACCCAAGAGCGATGAAGTGTCGGTTAAAAAAGAAGAAGCAGAAAAAGCCGGTCCAAAAACAGATAAAAAAGCGGAAGACAAGGCTAAAGACAAGGAAAATGCAAAAGCATCAAAGAAAACGCTCCGTATCGATCCGGACGGGATTAAAGGCAGGATCATGCGCCTTCCTGTTGAAGTCGCCAGATATGGAAACCTGACTTCAGTCAAAGACACCCTGTATTACATGAAGAGGGGGGACAAAGACCGCAAGCAATCTTTTAAAATGTATGATTTAAAAGCACAGAAAGAAACAGATCTTGGAACGATCGGCGGTTATGAGATCTCTTTTGACCAGAAAAAAATGCTTGTCAGCCAGGACAAGTCCTATGCCATTATCGATCTTCCCAAAGGGATGATAAAGCTTTCTGAAAAGCTGGATCTTTCCCGGATGGAAGTTCAGGTTGATCTCAATAAAGAGTGGAACCAGATCTTTAACGAAAGCTGGAGACAGATGAAATACTTCTTCTATGCACCCAATATGCATGGTGTGGATTGGGATCTAATGAAAAAAAGATACCAACCTCTCGCCCGTTCGGTCAATCACCGGGCGGACTTGACATATGTTATCGGAGAAATGATCAGTGAACTGAGTGTCGGCCATACTTATGTCGGGGGAGGGGATATGCCCCGTGTGCAGAGAATTCCTGTAGGTCTTCTGGGGGCGATATTGAAGCGGTGTGAAAAAACCGGATATTACAAGATCAAAAAACTCTACAGAAGCGAGAATTGGAATCCTGGCTTGAAATCTCCTCTCTCTGAAGTCGGAGTGAATGCCCAGGAAGGAGATTATCTGATCGCTATCAATGGCACTCCGACCAATACTATGAATAATCCTTTTAAAGCTCTGCTCAACACGGTTGGCAAGCAGGTCAGCCTGAAGATCAATTCGAAGCCGGAGGAAAAGGGAAGCAGGGAAGTGGTCGTTATTCCCATCCGGGATGAGGGTCCTCTGGCCTATTACACCTGGGTACAGGAGAATATTGAGAAAGTTAATAAGGCGACCAAAGGAAAAGTCGGTTATATCCATGTGCCGGATATGGGGGTCCATGGTCTCAACGAATTCGTCAAGCTTTTCTATCCCCAGCTGCGGAAAAAGGCATTGATCATCGATGTCCGGGGGAATGGAGGAGGAAACGTCTCTCCCATGCTGATCGAGCGACTGAGAAGGGAGATCGCCATGATCGATATGTCCCGGAACACAGTTCCAGGGCCGGATCCCGGGCAGATGTTGATGGGACCGAAAGTCTGTCTGCTGGATGAGTTTTCTGCTTCAGATGGGGATCTTTTTCCCTACCGCTTTAAAAAATACAAGATGGGAAAACTGATCGGCAAGCGGTCTTGGGGGGGAGTTGTCGGTATTCGCGGTACTTTGCCGTTTATAGATGGAGGAAACATGACAAAACCGGAGTTTGCTCCTTACAGTACAGATGGCAAGAATTGGATCATCGAAGGTCATGGCGTAGAGCCGGATATTTTTGTGGACAATGATCCTGCCAAGGAATTTGCCGGTATTGATGAACAGTTGAACAAAGCCATAGAAGTTATTCTGGAAGAGCTGAAAACCAAAGAAAAAACCCTGCCGCCCATTCCTCCTTACCCGATCAAGAAAAAATAGCCGTTTTATTTTTGAATTTTAGCCTTTTAAGGGGAGACACGAGCCGAGATTGGTGCATCTGCAAGAGGCTGTTCGTGAAGCCGTATTTGTATACTGCGAACGGACGGCATCGCAGCAGATGGGATAAGATCGGCTTGCAAATTGTTCAGGCTACCCTG
>DAOVDI010000068.1 GCA_030669585.1 Acidobacteriota bacterium | reverse complement strand
TATCACGCGATCGCACTTTACCTGACATTAAATCTAATCGTTTATTTGTTTCGTGAAAAAAAGTTTTTAAGCCAGTTGAGCACGGCCTTTGTGCTGGTGCTGTTCGTATTGAGGTTATTGCTGATAAAATGAAGCGCAAGCAGCCAAAGCTAATAACCGGCGGGATTCTGCTGATTTTCTCTCTGACCCTGTGTTTCTTGTCCGGGAGAGAATTTCGCTCCATGTTAAAAAAAGACAAGATCTATCCCAGTTCAGGCTTAACCGAAGTCCAAAAACTCAGCCACTATTTCCCAAGTCTCAAAGGATCGCCAGGGGATACGGATATCTATATTTTTTCCGGAGAGGAAGCAGGCGGAAACCTGCTGATCCTGGGCGGATGCCACCCCAATGAGCCCGCTGGATACATTACCGCTGTGCTGGCAGCTGAAAACATCCGGGTGCAAAAAGGAAAGGTTTTGATCATCCCCCAGGCTAACCTGAGTGGGTTTACTCATAATGATCCTTTTGAAGGGAATCCTCAGCGATTTCCAATCTCCACACCTGGAGGTGACCGCTGGTTTCGTTATGGCTCACGTCTTACCAATCCGGTTCATCAGTGGCCGGACCCGGTTCTTTACCGCAATCCCGCCGGGCAAAAACTGGCTGGGACAGAGTACCGGAATCTAAACCGCAATTATCCAGGCCGGAAAAACGGCGGTCTCACGGAAAAAGTCGCGTTCGGCATAATGGAGCTTCTCCGCTTGGAAAAGATAGATATAGCCATAGATCTGCATGAAGCAGCTCCAGAATATCCGGTCATCAATGCCATTGTCTTCCATGAAAACAGTGCGGAACTGGCAGCCATTGCTTTGATGGAACTGCAAATGGAAGGCATAGAACTCCGGCTGGAAGAATCGCCGAAAAATTTACGTGGGCTCAGCCACCGTGAATGGGGAGATTTTTACAGCATAGAAGCGTTCCTGCTTGAAACAGCCAATGCCGCGCACGGTCGGTTTAAGGGAAAACCATCGACCGCATTGATCCTTGAAGGAAAAGATAATAATTACGTAAAGGCCGGCCGGCTCGGCCGCCTTTTTGTACATTTTGATGAAAACGGGATCCCCCTGGAAGAAAGAGCTGCCCGGCATATTGCAGCGGTTAAAGCCCTCATTGCCAGCCACAATGAACTCCATTCTGAGAGCTTGATTTTATTCACCGGGCTGCCGGACATAAGCGTTCTTAAAAAGGAAGGAATCGGAGCCTTTCTCAAACCTCCTAAATAAAGCTAAGTCAAGATTTTACATGTATTTCCGGATTCTTCAGTAGTCCCTCTTGACCAGATGTCTCCATTCAAAGAGATCCGGCACCTTTGTATAACCAGACAAGGCCCTCGCGACTTGGGGGGACTTCCGGCTGAGCCACCTCCCGATGGAATCCATTCGATCCTCTGGGATATCCACCATGGAGATAACACGGACATCGATGTCCGTGGTCTTAAAGCGTTCGAAGTATTCCTCTGTTTCAAAGAGTGAGTTCATCCGCGTGTTGGGATTGACGATGGCCAGGGGCGTCACCCCCAAATTTTCGAAGGCCTTCTCCCAGAGGGAAGCAGAGTATCCGTAGTGCGTGCAGTTGAGGCTGACCAACAGGGAATCCTTATCCCGGGGGATCTTTTGGAGGACTTCATCGACATATGCGAAGATCAGCATCTCGGTTTCATCGCTGTCATATCCCTTTTCTATGTAGGTGACAAGGTCAGGACAGGCCTGGGTAATGATGCGATCAGGCAGGAATCCCATGTCGATGAGGATCGACTTGTATGTGCCCTCTTTGATGGTGGTCTGAGTCCCCATTATCACAACCTTGGCATCAGGGCGGGATTTCAGGTTTTCTGAGATGAGGGCGACGCCATAACCTACGATGTCGAGAACGGGGGTCCGGGTTTGCCGGGCGAAGGAGGTGTCTTTATACAGGACGGAGAGTGTGTTGCAGCCGATCATAATCAAGTCCGGCCGGTATCTTTTTTCCATGCTGCGGAGAGCTGAATCGAAGACCAGGATTTTTTCCTCTCGTGTATTAAGGCTGTTATAGCCCCCTTCGTTGGAGAACAGGGCGTTGACAAAGATCAGTTTGACCCTTTGAAACGCCCGGGAGACTTCGAGTTTCCCCAACAGGTCCATCAATATGGACAGCCCTCCCAGGCCCGAATCAGTCACCACAATAGTGACTTCTTTCTTACGAAATAGCTTGGAGAGGGGATCCTGCTGCGCAAAGGATTGGTGTTCCGTACACGAAATGTATGTGGAAATAAAAAAAAGGGCCAGGATGGAGAGGAGAATTCGAGCCTTCCGCTTCATTTTAATTGTCTGCTTGTATGTCGCTAATGTTATTGAAATGAGGAATATAGCACCCCTATGTCCCCAAGTCAACCAGAATTTAATTTCAAATAAAACCTATGAATGGTAAGATTTGTTTTAAAAAGTTATAGAGGAGATGAACTTTGGCTAAAGATAATTGTGCTGAACCATCCTTTTTACAATCCATTATTCCCCTGATTGCCATCGTGGTTTTTTTAGGCTTCGGCTATGGTCTGCTGCATCTAAATGCTGAGATACTTTTAATAGCCGCTGCTGCCGTTGCCTCGGTTATTGCTCTTAAACTCGGGTACTCTTATAAAGAACTGGAAAAAGGTATCATAACAAACATGATGAAGGGCATGCCGGCAATGTTGATTGTAATTGTGGTGGGAGCTTTAATCGGGTCATGGATTGCCTGTGGCACTATTCCCATGCTGATCTGCTACGGTTTAAAAATAATCTCCCCTAAATTTTTCCTGGTAACCGCCTGTATTGTCTGCAGTATTATATCGGTGGTTACCGGTACTTCCTACGGGACGGTAGGCACCATAGGAGTTGCTTTTATCGGCATTGCCCACGGTTTGAACGTGCCCCTGTATCAGGCTGCCGGAGCGATAGTAGCCGGAGCCTATTTCGGGGACAAGATTTCTCCCTTTTCAGATACCACAAATCTTGCGCCCGTTGCTGCCCAGAGCAACCTGTACGATCATATCCGCCATACCCTGTGGACCACCACCCCTGCCTGGTTTTTAGGTATAATTGTCTACTTTCTACTCGGTCTGCTCTCCAAGACAGGAGGAGCTGTATCCATGCAGAAAACAACTCAGCTTATTGAATCCATTCAAATCCACTTTAACCTGCACTGGATTCTGCTGCTTCCCCCTATTCTTACCCTCTACTTTGCCATTAAAAAGAAACCCATTATCCCGGGAATGCTTTTTTCGTCCTGTATTGCGGTAATATTAGCCCTAATAATGCAGAAAGCCAATCTGGCAAATGCCGTAGACTCCATGGTTAACGGTTACATCTGCGAAACAGAAAATCCCCTGCTGGATAAACTGCTGACCCGCGGAGGCATGTTAAACATGATGCACGTCACCCTGATCGCCTTCTGCGCTTTTGCATTTGCCGGTATTATCAGGGTAACCGGCATGCTGGATATGGTACTGAACCGCCTGTTAATCATTGCCAATACCCGGGGCAAAATTATTGCTTCCTCGGTAGCGGCTTCCATAGCTACAGCTTTTATGACCGGCAGTTCATTTCTCTCAATTCTTATTCCGGGGGAATTATTCTCACCGGCGTACAAAAAATTCAACCTGGCTGCAAAAAATCTTTCCCGTACTACCGAGGACAGCGGAACCGTTGTGGTACCCCTCGTTCCCTGGAGTATAGCGGGAGTATTCATGTCAGGCACTCTGGGAGTAAGCACCATTGCCTATGCACCCTGGGCAATCATGTGTTATACCGGTTTTATCTTTGCCCTCATCTATGGATTTACCGGATTTGCCATTGCGGATAAAAAGAGGGATGATGAAACCATTCCGGGAAGTTAAACAAAAAGGAAGATAAGGATGATCTTATTACAAAAATGTCTATTATATGCTCCGGATTTTCTGGGAGAAAAGGATATTTTAGTAGGCGGAAGTAAAATACTGGCTGTAGAGGATAAAATAGACCTGCCGGACTTTCCGGCAGTGGAAAGCCTGAATGCCCGGGGATTGTTTACGGTTCCCGGCTTTATTGACGGACATGTGCATATCAGCGGCGCCGGAGGGGAAGGCGGCCCTGCTACCAGAACACCTCCCCTTAAACTCAGCCAGATGATAAAAAGCGGGAGTACCACAGTAATTGGATTATTAGGAACCGACGGATTTACCCGTGATGTGCGCGAGGTTTTAATGAAAGCAAAATCCCTGCGTGCGCAGGGAGTATCAGCCTGGGTTTTAACCGGATCTTACCAGGTGCCGCTAAAAACCATCTTTGACAATCCGGGGGAAGATATCTCCATGATTGAAGAAATTGTTGGAGCGGGTGAAATAGCCCTGGCAGACCACCGCTCCAGCGGTGTAACGGTTAATGAACTTATCAGGCTGGCGGGAAACTGCCGGGTTGGTGGTATGCTGGGAGGTAAAGGGGGCATAGTTGTCTGTCATATGGGAAATGGTAAAGATCCTTTCCGGATCCTCTACCAGGTGGAGCAAAAGAGTGAAATTAAGCTGAGCCAGTTTCTGCCTACCCACTGCAACCGGAATAATCATATTTTAAATGAAGCCATAAAATACGGAAAAAAGAGCCATCTCGATTTATCTGCCTATGATGATAAGAAAGGACATGGTTTAAATGCTGCAAAAGCAGCTAATATATTGTTGGAAGCCGGGGTGCCTGCTGAACATCTTACTTTCAGCTCCGATGGTTGTGGTTCTCTGCCGGTTTTTGATACAAAGGGCAACCTGGTTAAGCTGGAATCCGGTGATCCCCGATCCTTGTATAAGGAATTTAAAAATCTGGTAAATGTACAAAACTGGTCCCTGGAGAGAGCCTTAAAACCCGTAACCTCCAATGTTGCAGCTATTTTTAAATTAAAGGACAAGGGAGAGTTAAAAATTGGAGCAGATGCTGATATCCTGTTACTGGATCAGAAGCTGAACCTGGTTTCCTATATAGCTAATGGAGTCTTTATGTTGAAGGATGGCAAACTGTTAAAAAAAGGCAATTTTGAAGATTAACTGGAAGTCTCAATCTGGTTTAGGATCATCATAGGCTGATGGAGATAACAACATGAAAAAAAAGATCCTTTTTTCTCTAACTTTTCTTTTGCTTTTAAGCTCAACCGTCTTTTCTCTAGAACATTGGGAAGAATGTACGGTTGGAGTCGCTATCGGAAAAGCAACCAATGACGGGCGTCCCATTATGTGGAAAAACCGTGATACCTCTGTGCTGGACAATGAAATCAACTATTTTACGGATGGGCGATTCAAATATTTGGCGCTGGTCAGCACAAGTTACCCCTATCTGGCTTGGGCCGGTGTCAATGAAATGGGATTCTGCATCATGAATTCAGCGTCAAATGACCAAAAAGGCCATTCAAAAACCGGATTGGGAAACGGTGCAATCATGAAAGAGGCGCTCCGGAAATGTGTAACCGTAAATGATTTTGAAGAATTACTTGAAAAAACAAATGTCACGGGCAGGACAACTTTTTCCAATTTTGGAGTCATGGATGCTTTTGGCGGAGCTGCCATTTTTGAAACGGGAAACTATTCCTTCACAAAATTTGATGCCAACGATCCGGACGCAGCGCCCATGGGATACATCGTCCGCAGCAATTTCACCAGAACCGGAGGCGGTGACGGAGGAATGATCCGTTATAAAAGAGGGGAACATCTCTGGAAAGAAGCCGTAGCCGGAAACAAACTGAGCTATCGGAATGTCTTACGGACGATTTGCCGGGATCTGTCCGATGAGCACGGCAAACCCTATACCATTCCGGTAATAGGGAAAATAGGGGATCATCCAAAAGGAACAATTAATACCTATAGTACCATCAACCGTTTTTCAACCGCTTCAATAGCATTGTTTCATGGCGTTAAATCAAACGAAAATCCTTCGTTTACAACATTCTGGGCCGTATTGGGCGAACCCATTTTTTCCATAGCTGTTCCCAACTGGGTCATAACCGAAGGGTTAGCGCCCGAATTGGACGGGGAAAAATTAAGCCCTCTGTGCACTTCTGTTCTGAAAACAAAGCGTAGGAATTATTATGATTTCGGACGCAAAAAACGCTTTTTGATAACGGGTAATTTGAAAAAGATCTGGTCACTGACTTTTCCCACCGAAGACCTTATTTTTGATCGGACCGATAAGATTCTTTCAGCCTGGCGCCAGGATTACCCCAAAGCCGAAGAAGTTCTGAATTTTCATCGATCCATGGCGTCATTGGCCATGAGCACTATTCAAAAAGTGGAGAGCAGCTTCTCTTCGTCCAATAACACCGTCCGTATGGGGATTTTCGCCGTTTTTGGCGCATTAGAGTGGATAATCCGTGATATTCCGGCTCGTCAAGGTCAAAAATGAATCAAAATTCAAGCAACCCAAAAAAGCAAATATTTATGTTTAGAATCCAAATAACGATCTTAACATTAATTCTGATGATACTTATTACACTTACATCCTGTAAGCAGGTACCGGAAGCGCACGCCGCTTCGGATAAATGCCGTCTGGTCTGGAACGATGATCCCACGTCAACCATCACAATCATCTGGGATCAATTGGCAGGGAAGCAGCCGGCAGTGTTTTATGGAAAAAAAGATTTCGGACGCAAGTATTGGAAATACAAGAATCAGCAAACTCCAGCCCGAAAACTTATCGATTATTACCTTATGAACACCTGTTATGCCAAATTGGAGAATCTCGAACCGGACCAAACGTACTATTTTGTGATAAAGGATAGTGTCGGTGTCAGCAATAGATTTTATTTCCTTACAGCGCCTGATAAGCCAAAGGCATTTACATTTATAACCGGAGGCGATACAAAAAGTGTGAGTCCGTCTTTGGAGAGCGGCCGTGCGTCTAATACAATGGTTGCAAAACTACGGCCGTTATTCGTTCTGTTTAATGGTGATTTCACTAGTGGAAACGGCACACGTCCTGATTACTGGCATCGATGGTTGAAAGATTGGGATTCATTAACGACAACGCAGGATGGACGAAAAATACCGATAGTGCCTGTGCATGGCAATCATGAAAATGGAAATAAAAGTATCCTGAATAAAATATTTGATGCGCCATTCCAACACGGTGACAGCACAAATCTTTATTACTCATTTTCTTTTGGTGACAAGTTTTTCCATGTAATTGTCCTTAATTCCGAGATCGATGTGGGGGGGAGCCAGCGTGAATGGCTTAAAGCTGATCTGGAAGATCATAAAGATTTCTGTTTCAAGATTGCAGGTTATCATAAGCCATTCAGGCCGCATACCAGCAAAAAAAAGGATAATGATTACCAGTATGACCAATGGGCGGAATTGTTTTATGACTTTGGATTGGATCTAGCCATTGAAGCCGATTCACACATGCATAAGATCACATATCCTCTAAAGCCATCCAATGATGAATACAGCCATCATGGTTTTGTGCGAGATGATGAAAAAGGCACCCTGTTTATTGGAGAGGGGAGTTGGGGTGCAAAGCATCGTGTTAACGATGATGATAAGCCGTGGACCTTTCAGAGTGGTTCTTTCAATCAGATTAAATGGATACATGTGTGGCCCGAGGGTGTCGATCAACCTGCGTTCATGGAAATATTTACTGTTATCACCAGTCAATACGATGAGGCCTTGAATCAAACTTTTTTTGTGGATGAGGTAGAAAGTTTGACGGAAGAAAATGTTTTTAAGATCCCGGAAAACATAAATTTATATTTAGACAGTAATTCTCGGAAGTCGGTGAAATATCCATTTTATTTGAACAAATAATATTTGGAAATTGATAAAAAATCATTAAGTCAGATTAGGGAGTGGTAGAAATGAAAAATAGTGCCCGTTCCAAAAAAAAGTATATTTCCAATTTGGATTCCGGAGAGGTAAAGAAATTAACAGAAGAACCCTTTGAATGGTGGGGGCCATCGCCTGAAAAAGCAAGAGAGGTAATGGTTGGCAAGTCCAAGGCGCTTGTAGATAAGAGAACTGCTTTAAAAGATGCAGTAAAAAAACATATCAGAGATGGTGTAAATATAGCCATTGGTGGGTTTGTAAATACCCGGGTTCCGATTTCAGTCATACATGAAATAATCCGCCATGGGGCAAAGGATCTTACTCTTTCTTTTCAATCCACTTCGATATGTGCTGAGCTCCTGGCTGGTGCAATGATACTATTTCCTGACCATGTGAGCATTAAGCGGGTTGAGATGGCCTGGTGGGGTTATGAGGTCATAGGCATTGCGCCTCTTTTGCGTCATTTAGCATCTAAAGGTATGATTAGACTCGATGATTACACTAACTATGGGATGTCTGCAAGATTCAAAGCGGCAGCAATGGGTCTTGAGTTTATCCCGGTAAGGGACCATGGTGGTTCGGATATGGAACGAGTGAATCGCGGCAAAATGGTCAAGAGCCCTTTTACTGGTAAAAACACATATCTTGTTCCCGCGTGTTATCCTGATGTAGGATTAATCCATGTGACAGCTGCAGATATGTACGGTAATTGCAGGGTGTTCGGGCCTCTTTGTACATGTCCTGAAATAGCCGCGGCAAGTACACATTGTATAGTCACCGCAGAAAAAATTATTTCCAATGAGAATATACGAACCTATGCGAATCTTACTGAAATTCCTTATACAATGGTAGATGCGATAACCGAACAGCCATTCGGTGCATATCCCGGTGCTTCCTATGGGTATTATTGGTTTGATATGGAACATATACAAATGTTCAGAAGCATCTCGGAAGACTTTAGAATATCAGGAAATATAGAGAAACTGAAGAAATACTATGATGAGTATATTTTTGGTTGTGAGACGTTTGATGACTTCCTGGCTAAGATACCCGACAAAACTCTGAAGAAAATCAAGCGTATGGATGGCAGCCAACCTATAATCCTTTCTTAAAACGTATCAGCTTGAAAAGATAGATTCGAGGAGGCGTACAAAATGACTGAATATTCACCTTTTGAAATGATTGCCTACACAGGTTCGAGGGTGTTAGAGGACAATAAAATAGTATTTGTTGGAACAGGCCTGCCAATCATTGCTGCCATGCATGCTCAGCTTACCCATGCCCCGGGACTCGGGTTGATCTTTGAAGCCGGAGCTTTATCGCCTATTCTTGACATCGGAATGCCTTTATCCGTTGGGGATACAAGAGCTTGCCATAAAGCATGTTATCTCAAGGGGCTCTGTGCTGTGTTCGAGTTAACGCAAAGAGGTCATGCGGACTACGCTTTCATTGGAGGCGCTCAGATTGATATGTATGGGAATGTAAATTCAACATTCCAAGGAGGAAGCTACGGAAAAGCAAAAATAAGGTTTACTGGAAGCGGTGGTGCAGGAGCAATGGCAGCAAACTGCGAGAATACTATAGTTATTATGGTCTTGGAAAAGAGAAGATTTGTTGAAAAATTGGATTTTTTAACAAGCATAGGGTATGGCGATGGTTCTCCTGATTTTCGGGAAAAAGCCGGCGTCTTGGGAAGAGGGCCTTATAGAGTAATTACTGATTCGGCTCTGTTTGGATTTGATGAAAAGACCAGAAGAATGATGCTCCTTGAAATAGCTCCGGGTAAAACGCCAGAACAAATTCAAGAAAAGGCAGCTTTTGAGCTGTTGATATCTCCTCAAGTAAAGGAGATGAGAGAGCCGACAGAAGAAGATTTAAAACTGTTAAGAGAAAAGTGTGATCCTGATGGATATTTTCTTGGGAGAAAACTCAAATGATCAGCAACAGCATTTAAAATGACTTAATGGGGTCGGACCAAGATATATTTATACTCGGCCCGGCCTCAATAACACCGGAAAAATGATCATATACGAGACGAGTGGGAATGCCAGCGAAGGTATAGATAAGAAATTATCCCCAGCATAAGACGGCCTATAAATATCACAATGTCGTGGATGGGAGGGGTCCAGATGAACGGTAGAACAAAAAGAAGCAGGAATGCGGAGGAAAGAAAAATCCGCCATTTGTAGGTTGCAATATTAAATGCCCCTAAAAGCATCATGAGAGAGAGGACGTACCCGATCGCTTTGTAGGGGATCTGAATCATTTTATTAGTCTGGTTTTTGAGGTTTTCCCATCTCCTTAAGGCTTTCGCCTTCGAGGCGCGCCACGATCACTGCCCCGCAGCTGTCGCTCAATACGTTGACTGTTGTGCGGAACATGTCCAGGATCCGGTCGACGGCCAGGATCACTGCTACACCTTCCAGGGGAAGCCCCACTGCCTTCAGGATGATCGACATCATCACCATCCCGCTCATGGGGACGCTGGCAGCGCCGATCGAAGCAAGAAGCGCTGTGACTACGATCATCAGTTGGGCAGCAAAGGTCAAGTTGAATCCATAGACCTGGGCAATAAAAATAGCGGCAACGCATTCATAAAGCGCAGTCCCATCCATATTGACCGTGGCTCCTATTGGCAGGACAAAATTGGCGATCTTTTGCGAGACTCTGGAGTTCCCGGTGACAGCTTTCATGGTCAATGGGAGAGTGACAATGGTCGAGCAGGTGGAAAAGGCCATAAGTATTGCAGGCGGCATGCCCTTGTAATGCTTGATGGGATTAACGCGGCCAACCAGAGCGAGCAGGAGTGGCAGGTTGACAAAGGCATGGAAGGCCAGGCCGATCAAAACTACTGCAAAGTAGAAGCTCAGGGATTTGAAGGCCTCGAATCCTGTCTGGGAGACAATTCGGGCCAGAATGCCGAAAACCCCGAGCGGAGCGCTCCAGACTACGAAGAGAGTCAGCTTCATCATGGTTTCGAAAGCCGCCTGAAAAAAATCGGTCATCTGGGCCTTTGGCTTTTTCTTGAGCCGGGTGATGAAATACCCGAACAGAATGGAAAAGAAAATGACAGGAAGCACATCTCCGCGTGCCATGGAGCTGAAGGGATTTTCTGGAATGATATGCAGGAGCAGATCGCCTATTCCCTGTTCTGCTCCGGGAATCTGAATAGGGGTGGCTGTCAGGCCGATTTTTGCGCCTGCTCCCGGCTTCAGGAGGGTAACAAGTAATTGTCCGGTGAGGATCGCAAGCAGGCTGCTGGTGATATAGTATGCGAATGTTTTAAGACCCAGGCGGCCCAGCCCGGCAGCGCTTCCCACGCTCACTACCCCGGATATAATGGAGGTGATGATAAGCGGCATGATCGCCATGCGCAGAAGCCGGAGAAAAATATCTGCCAGGGGATTTGCCAGGGGGAGGATTGCCTCGCCAAAGATCTGTCCTGCGATGATCCCGAGAAAAAAACCGAGGAAAATATACTGGGTAAGCGATAGGCGCTTTAAAAACCGGATTCCCAGCATGGAGCTATTATATCAGAATCGAGCTTTTTTTCTCCACTCATACTTCACTTAATGGTCTTAATGGAGTCGGACCAAGATATTTTCATAAAACCCTGCTCCCGAACTGTAACTATTATATTTGTTTTTCGTATGTAATAATTGTATACAATAAATACAAACCACTCAAAAAACGGAGAAGAAAAAATGAAAAGAATCGTATCATTCAGTATTGTGACTCTTTTGCTTCTGAGCCTGGCATGGACCCCGGGAATAAGCCAGAAGGCCCCTGATGTTCTGGCTAAGTTCATCGAAGCTAACGGCGGAAGAAAAGCGATGGAAAAGATCAAAGACCAGACATTTTCCGGGACCTTTGAGCTGGTCTCGATGGGAATGGAAGGTTCAATGACCTTTTATTTCAAGGAACCGAACAAACTTCGCCAGGACATGGAAGTAATGGGCATGTTAATAACGAGTGCTTATGATGGAGAGCTCGGTTGGATGATCAATCCGCAAACCGGGACTGTTGAAGAACTTTCGGAAGACATGCAGGCGGAAATAGAGAGAGAGGCTTTGAGCTCCGGTTTTTCTTTATTTTTATATCCGGAAAAGTACGAGATCACATACAAGGTAAAAGGCAAGGAAACGATCGAAAATATTGACTGTATTGTTATGGAACAGATATTTTCCGACGGCCATATCACCACTATGTACATCGACTCAGAGACCTATCTTCTTTACAAAACCAAAGAGATGGCGACAGGTCAAATGGGTGGCGAGGTCGAACAAGAAGTCTTTGTTTCAGACTACAAAAAAGTCGGTGGAGTAATGTTCGCTCATACCATTACCATTTATCATGATGGTGAGGAATTTATGACCGCGACTGTGACAGATGTTAAGTACAACACCGGCTTGGAAGATTCCTTTTTTGAGATGGAGAAATAATTAGGAAGATATTCCTCTTTCCAAACAGTCAGTTTGCGGTGATAGTATAGGTCACCACATTAGAGATGGTTTCCCCGGCTTTTTTGATAAAGACGTTGTAAGTTCCGGGAGGAAGATTAGGGATGGCACAGTGAATATTGGCATCGTTCCACAACTGAATCTGGGCTTCGGTGTTTCCAAACATCAGTTTTTTCTGTCCCTGAGATGAGCCCGCATTCATGGTGTCCACATGAAGCGTGGTCCCCGGCGGTCCTTGATAGGGATCGAACAGGTTCCCGAAAATCACCATCTTCAGAAAGAAGTCATACTGGTTGGAGATGATATTTCCTCCCTCCATGATATAGAGAGGGTAGTGAACGCCGTACGGAATATTTCCTGGATAATGACAGTAGATCTTGGTGTTGGACCAGGAACCGCCCGGGATGACGGAAATATTGTACTGGCCGATCTTGATGGTCTTATTTCCCTGGGTATTGCCAAAACCAGTGCCCGCAATTTCCATTTCATGAATAGGCGCTACCATCCAGTCAAAATATTGAACGGCGTTGGTGATGTGCGGCCCGATCCAAATGGCACTCCAATCAATGTTGTTGCTTTCCAGAAGTTCTTTAACCGATTTTGTGGAATCTACATAAACACCGATGTAGTAATTTCCAGGAGGTGTATCCTCAGGGAC
>DAOVDI010000030.1 GCA_030669585.1 Acidobacteriota bacterium | reverse complement strand
GCACGAAAATATTTGAAAAACACAGAGAATTTAGAAATAGTAAAATCAGAAATAATCAAGAGAACTTATGGATTTGAGTATATAACTCATTTTAGACCAATGCTTATGAAAACTATTGGAATTGTAAATGTTGAAAAAGTGGAAAAAAGGTTTGATCAATACAAATTCGACCAATTAACTTTAGTATTAAAAAATCTAAAACTATGTAGAGACAAAGAAGCTCATACACATATTAGATGGACTACCCCAAGGATTGATTCACCGTCAGTTAATTTCGATCGCTTCAAAATAGTATATGCAGGATTAAAGGATATTGAAAAAGTAACAAGAACTTTATAAAATAATATTATTATATATATTGGTATATTTTAGAATATCTTTCCCACAATTGCACAGAAATAGGGCATTAGCAATTTCCACAGCCCGAGGAAAAGCCTAAATGCTTTATTATGAATAACATAGATATTGGCTGTATTCTATGTCGCATAAGGTATATTATGTAAACTAATACTTTAAAAATATATTACATTTTCAAATTCTTTATCATTTCTTCCAATATACTTATTATTTCTTTTTTTGTTATGTTTTTTTTCTTTAATTCTATTTTTACTCTATACTCATCTGTATTTTCAGGCCTGTAATTAAAAATATATCTTTTTTTTCTTTTTCTTTCTTTTCCTATTATCGCTTTACTCAAATCTCTCGTATCTTCACGTCTTAGATCTCTATCTCTTATCTCATAAAAAAGCTTCGACATATCTTCTTTATTTTTTTGTTTGGCAATTTCTATTAATGTGCTTCTGCTTGTTACTTTGAAATTTTTACATAGATTTCTTATTTCCAATGGTATTCGACTTATATTTATAATTTCTGTTACAGTTGATCTTGCTTTTCCAATTTTAGTTGCAATTTTTTGATGATTGTAACCGAAGTTATCTGATAACGCTTTTAATCCGTCGGCTTCTTCAAATACTTCCAGATCTTTCCTTTGTAGATTTTCAATTAGGGCTATCTCCATAGCTTCATTGTCTTTTACATTCATTACAATACATGGAATATCACTCAATTTTGCTATTTTGGATGCAACAAATCTTCTTTCTCCTGCAATAATCTCGTATCTTCCGTTTTTACTCCTAACAATGATCGGCTCAAGTACACCTTTTTCTTTTATTGAATTAACAAGCTCTTTTAGATCTCCTATCTCTGTACGTGCATTATTGGGATTTGGGTCAATATTATTTAGATTTATCATACGTATTTTAGGACCTGAC
Organism: Acidobacteriota bacterium; assembly: GCA_030669585.1. Classification (GTDB taxonomy): domain Bacteria; phylum Acidobacteriota; class Aminicenantia; order Aminicenantales; family Aminicenantaceae; genus DAOVDI01. The sequence continues at coordinate 23,013 of DAOVDI010000030.1, read as the reverse complement.
GAACGCTTATATATCAGATCAACAAAGTGATCGTCATGTTTCATGCCTATATCATCAGGTAACCCTGTCTTCCTAATTTTTGGCATGCTTTATTACCTCCTCGTTAATATCTCTTAATTTTTTTCTTTTTGTTATTTTGTATTTTTTACAAAGCTCTCTTTTTTCTTTTTGTATTCTACTTAAATCTAGCATTTCTTTAACGGTTTTCTTTACTATATTTTTGGAAAACCAGATTTCCTACTTTTTTACACGCTTTATGATTTCCCTGGCAATTTCCTGATATTGAGTCGCCCCGATAGATTGAGGCGCAAATGTAAATATCGACTCCTTATACGCCGGACTTTCCTCAAGTTTTACACTTTTTGAAACCACTGTATCAAAAACCTTATCTCCAAAAACTTTTTTTATCCTTTTTAAAACATCCTTCGAAATATTTGTTCTTTTATCAAACAGTGTTATGATGATCCCGAGAATTTTAAGTTCTGTATTTGAAATTTTTTTGATTTTATCTATGGTCTCCAGCAAATCATCTGTCCCTTCAAGACTCAGATAGGATGACTGTATCGGAATTATCACACTATCCGCAGCCATAAGCGAATTGATTGTTATCAGCCCCAGAGTCGGCGGTGTATCTATGAAAATAAAATCATATTTTTTTCTAATAGGCGCCAAAACATCTTTCAGCCTAAAATGGCCGTCTATCTCCCCTATCAGCATCGGCTCAAGCTTAGCCATGGATATCTTGGAATTTATCACATCCAGACCTGGAATTGTTGACGTAACGATCACATCTTCTGTCTTAATACCTGAGTTTGTCAAAACATCATAGAGGGAAAATTCCAATTTACTTGGATCATTGACACAAGACACAGTACTATGAGCCTGCGGATCCGTATCCACAAGGAGTATTCGATTCCCCAATAACGCAAGTGCAGCGGAAATATTAATAGCTGTAGTGGTCTTCCCCACCCCGCCTTTTTGATTCGCTATAGCTATTATCACAATTATAAACTCCGGATATTTTGCGGTTCTAAAAATGAAGATATACAAAAATGAAATAAATATCAAGGAAAAATGTTTTAATGTCGGCATGCCGACATTATGTATAACCCTCCGCAATTCCTACAATATCATGTATAATAATCGATCTGAATGATTTTTTTGACAAGATCCAATATACAATATATGATGATTAAAAATTATGAACCGGAGTTCAAATCATGCATGATTCTTTATTAGATCTTATACAAAAAAGAGTTGTTTTGCTGGATGGAGCTATGGGCACAGAGCTTATGCATCATGGGTTCACCCAGGGGATTTGCCCTGAACTATGGAATGCGGAAAAACCTGACACTGTCATGTCCATCTATAAGAATTATTACAAAGCAGGATCAGATGCTGTATTGACAAATTCTTTCGGCGGAAGCAAGTTAAAACTCACTTCCTACGGATTAGAGGAGCAGTGTTATGAGCTAAATAGAAAATCAGCCGAACTTGCTGCCCAGATAAGACCTGAAGGCCGGTTTATCGGCGGCAGCATAGGACCCACCGGCCAATTTCTAAAACCTCAGGGTATATACTCTGAAAATGATTTTGAAAAGGCCTATTTTGAACAGGCAAAAGGCCTGTCCGATGGGGGTATTGATTTTTTATTGATCGAAACTCAATATGACCTTCAAGAAGCCCGATGCGCATTCAAAGCTTCAAAAAAGGCAACTGATCGACCCGTTTTCCTGACCATGACTTTTAATAAAACCCCGCGTGGCTTTTTCACCATGATGGGAAACAGCATTATGGACCTTATCAATTCTTTTCAAGATGAAGACATTTCCGGGATCGGCGCCAACTGTACATTAAACAGCAAGGACATGGCAGACCTCATAAAGATCATGCGTGAAGATACCACTCTCCCCCTCATAGCACAGGCTAATGCAGGTCAACCTGAAATGGATGAATCAGGTAAAGTAACCTACAACCAGGGAATTGACAATTACGTCAGTTTTATTCCTGATATTATAAAGAACGGAGCCAATATAATCGGTGGATGCTGTGGAACAGACCCTGAATACATAGAGCGAATAGCACATATTATCCACGTAAAAAGTTAAAACTCTATGAATATTATCAGGACTTCAACAACAGACGAAGACCGGAAAACCAAATATCAAATGTGTCATATTTATCAAGAATCGCTTAATTCCCTTGTCTCCCAGCGTTATTTGGCTATGCTTAGAGGGGAACTGGAAAAAATACTGCATCTAAAACATGATTTCCCAAGAGCGGAATTGAAACGCACTGCACTATCCATGTGCCAAAAAGATTGAATCAAGGAGAAAGGAACATGAGAGAACGTATTCTAAAAAAACTTGCATCCTGGCATGTCGATCATCCATTGAGGATGGGCCTTATTGTTCTTACACTGACAATCATTTTTGCTTTTTTGGCATCCGGATTAAAACAGACCATGCGATGGTCGGACCTGCTTCCTACAAATGATCAAAGAACCATCCAATTCAACAGGGTCATCAAAGAATTTGTCACCGCGACCAACATCGTCATTGTCATTCAAGGAGAAGAAGAAAAGATCAAGGCTTTTGCAGATGATCTTGCACCAAAGCTCCTAAATGCCGTTGATGAAAAACTTGACCGTAAGATCCTCCAACGGATCGATTACAAGACTGAACTGGATTTTCTAAAGCAGCACGGTCTTATGCTCATTAAAAAGGATGACCTGGCCAATCTCCAGGACGTTTTTTTAGACCCTAATCTTCCGGCATTGATCACAAATATTAATGATTCTCTTGAAAAAGAATATGTCGGCCGCAGCGAGTCCATCACTACCCGTGAAAAGGAAGATCAAGCGGTTGGATTCCTGAATGGCATCCAGGACCTTCTTGTTCTTTTGAAACACATCTCAAATGATGAATATGTAGATAAAAAGGAGATACTTGCCGCTTCTGACAGCCTTCTTTATGGAGAGCCATATTTTCTGTCCTATGACCATAAAACCCTGCTTATGGTAGCTGTTCCAAACTTTTCCATGATGGATCTGGATCTGGTCGTTTCCGGAACTGAAATTGTTCAGAATATCCTGGATAAGCAATTATCTAACCACCCCGGGATCTATGCCGGTTTAACCGGTATGATCCCGGTTGGTCACGATGAAATGGTCTACTCGCAAAAAAGTCTTGGCTATACCACCCTTATAGCCATAATCGCCATCCTTATAATGCTAATAATTTCTTTCCGGATGTGGAGCGCTCCCCTTCTTGCCATGATAAATCTGATTATCGGTGTGATCTGGGCAATAGGAACAGCTACGATCGTCGTGGGGCAGCTTAATATTATGACATCTATGATGGCCGTCATCCTACTTGGTCTGGGCATTGATTTTTCCATACATCTTATGACTGGTTTTACTGAGCGGCGTGCAGCCGGTGACTCTCTTCTTCTCTCCATGGAAACCACTTTCCTTAAAAGTGGTAAAGGCATACTGACTGGAGGTATAACAACTGCCTTTGCTTTCCTGGCTTTGACGATCAGTCATTCACGAGGAATGAAAGAGATGGGATTAGTCACTGGATTAGGTCTTATAGCTATCCTCCTATCCACTTTTCTTTGCCTGCCCCTTCTTCTCCTCTTGCGTGAAAAACGAAAGGATAGAAAAAATAAAAAGTTCGAGATAACTCCTCAAGGGCGTGATATCTCCTTTCGATTTCTTGGGAAGACCTGTTTATGGCTCAGCCACCATTATATCTTCACTCTGGCTGCTGCTATCGTGATTACAGGACTCCTGATCTGGTCCGGCTCAAAGATCACATTTGATCATAATTATATGAACATTGAACCTAAAGGCATCCCTTCTGTGACCCTTCAGGATACCATCCAGAAGGAATTCGACATGAGTATGGAATATGCTCTTGTCATTGCAGATGATCTGGATCAATCCAGAGGATTTGCAAAATCTTTCAAAAAACTTCCTACAGTCGCAGCAGTAGAGGACATTTCTCTATATCTTCCCTCGCCTCAGGAACAGGACAGCCGCAGATCTTTTCTTCAAACGATCCGAACTACTATGGAGAAGGCAAAAATCTCTAAGGCGCTGGCGCCCTCTGATATTATTATTCTTACAGAGCAGTTGGACCGTCTCCGTATGAACATCATGGAGATACAGGATATGGCCTTTCTCGGAGGACAGGATAAGGTGGATAACAAATGCCGTGAGATCGTGGGAGACCCGGACAGCGAGAATACGGTAAATCTTATAACTAAACTCCAATGGATCAAAAATGATAATTTTGCCGTTTCTGAACGGCTCAGCGCTTTAAACAGCGTATTTTCCCCCTATTTCCAATCCTCTGTACTCAAGATGGCCTCTACAGAACCCATTACCCTGGCCTCTCTTCCAGAATCTATCCTGGACAAATATGCAAATGAGGACAGAACAGGATTTTTAATAACCGTGATACCGTCAGAGAACGGATGGCAGAATGCTGAATTTCTCAAACAATTTGTAAGTGATCTTGAGCAGGTAAGCGATAAAGCCACTGGAATGCCTCCAGTTTTTCAGGCGCTTATAGAGGTCATCGGGTCTGATGGCAAGAACGCCGCACTCCTGACACTGGCTGTTGTATTTCTGCTGCTTTGGATCGATTTCCGGAAACCTTATCTGGCTTTGATCGCCATGATCCCTTTAGGTATCGGAATATTTTGGATGGTGGGATTTATGAAGATCTTTGGTATGCCCTTTACTGTCATGAATGTCATGGCCCTTCCTCTGATCATTGGAATCGGGATCGATGATGGAGTACATATTGTTCACAGATGGCTTTCAGAGGGAAAAGGAAAGCTTTATACAGTCTATTCAGGCACGGGAAAAGCTATACTTCTTACAACACTAACAACCATGCTGGCTTTTGGTTCTCTGGTTTTTTCCATATGGCCCGGTTTCGGGCAGCTGGGAGGCGCACTTTTTCTTGGATCGGCAGCATGTTTTCTGACAACTGTTATTTTACTAGCTGGGATTATGGGAGCAATAGAACGGGCAAGGAAAAACAGTCTATAGAAGTCGTTGAAGTCAAGAAGAGTTTGTTGAGTTTATTGGGTTCGTTGTGTTTTTTGCGTTATTTTTATAAAATTTAACTCAACAAACTCAATGAGCTTAAAGAACTTATTAAGTCGTTAGAAAGAAAAGAACTTGAATCCTTGAACCCTTTTTTTCAATGTATCGCAAATTTTTATGAATAATTCAGAGACTGCTTTATTCACGGGTCGAGGTTGCCGTAGCTGCGAGGAGTGGTTTGTGAGGCTGTATTTATATACTGCGAACAGAACACGACGAAGCCACTGCGGCGAGATCGGCTCGCCCGAAGGGTAAAAAGTATCGATACATAAAGACAGATCTTCAAATGATCGTATTGTTGTTTAAACGTATCGATAGTTTTTATAAACAAAGCAGGTTAAATTGATCTTTTGTATGATTTAAAAGCAGAATCCATAGCATTAAAAAATGGTACCGGATCCTGGGTGCCGACCAGGAAATCTTTGCCTTTTTTAAGTTTCAGCTGCATACCCTGATTTCCGGAAACATTATAGGCCTTCCCCTGTATTCCATACCGGATGCCGTATCCACCATACTCCTTTAAGCCGGAATAGGTCCTGATCTCGTAACTCTCGATATCATCATAAAGAATTGCCCTGAATTTGAACTGGAATGGATAAAAACGAACATACAGTCCCTTGTATCTCACTTCGGTTTCAAGCCTGACCTTCATAAAGAGTAGAGGGAGTCCGATCCCAAAAATAATCCATAAGATCAACATGACAGAATCAGGAGCAGGATGGTTGCCGAAGGGCTTTTTAAGGATAAGCTGCAGGTATGCTCCATACCAGGTTAATGCTACCGGTACAAGAAGAATAACCCAGAGCCACCACTGCGTAAAACGCTGGATTTCCTTATATAAAACGATCGATTGCCCGTTCATATCCTGCATAATACCTTCTTTTCATGTTTCAGAAGCCACTCTTTTCGCCACAGTCCTCCTCCGAACCCGGCAAGTCTGCCATTGCTGGCGATAACTCTATGACAGGGGATGATAATGACGATGTTGTTCCGGTTGTTCGCATTTCCCACTGCTCTGGCTGCTTTAGCCCGTCCAATGCAAACAGCGATTTCCCCATAAGATGAGGTTTTACCATATGGTATTCGCCTCAACTCATTCCAAACACTTTTTTGAAAATCCGTGCCTTGAATATCAAGTTTCAAATCAAAAGTACGCAGTGAACCCTTAAAATATTCATCCAGTTGTTTTAGGCATTCGCTTAGTGAGGAATGCGGTTTAAGATCAGGTATAGAGGTCCCTGTCCGGAATAGCACTGAAAAGATACCCTCTTCCGTTCCCCTGATCTCCAGAGGCCCGATTTCCGAGCGATAGAATGCTTTATGTATTTTCAATCCTTTATCCGGGAGAAAACTACGGAAAGGCCTTTTTCGTCAATAAACCGCAGGTCGAATATTTTTGAGTAATGTTTTAATATCTGCGACAGCTGTTTGAATCCATAGTTTCTAGGGTCAAAACCAGGATCCAGCTGATGAAGATAAAAACCCATTGTAGCCAGATTCGCCCATCCGTCTTCCTGCATGGCCATTTCTATGGCCGCTTTAAGCAGAGGAACCGGATCGAATTTTTTGGTTTCTTCATCCTTGGGTTCAGCTTTTCTTGTCGGTTTTTTTACGGTTAAAGGTTTTTCCTTAGGAGCCAGGATCTCGGTATAGATAAAAACATTACACGCGTTGACAAACGCTTTAGGTGTTGTCTGCTTACCTATACCCAAAACAAAATATCCCATCTCCCTGATCCTGGTCGCCAGCCTCGTATAATCACTGTCACTGGAGACAAGACAAAAACCGTCCACCTGGTCGCTGTGGAGAATATCCATGGCATCAATGATCATAGCGCTGTCTGTAGCATTTTTTCCAATGGTATAACGGAACTGCTGGATGGGCTGGATAGCGTTATTGTTCAGCGTATCCTTCCAGCCTTTCATATTAGCGGTTGTCCAATCTCCGAAAATCCGCCTGATGGTCACAGAGCCGTATTTACTAGCTTCTGTCAGTATCTTTCCTATCAGTTTAGGCTGTGCATTGTCTCCATCAATCAGGAGAGCAATTTTACTCTCAGTTTTTTCTTGATATCTTTTTGTCATTTTTTTCCTTATAAATCTTTTTCAACATTCGTTTCTTTATCCCAGGCCTTGATACCTTTTGTCATCCAATCCGGGGCCGGAGCGCCTCTCAGGTGATGCTCAAAAAATTCAAACATACGTTTTGTCCAATCCATCTGATTCACCCTCTTACGTAATCCATGAGCTTCCCCGTTGTAATTGAACATATAAGCCTCTTTTCCAAGACGTCTCAGGGCCATCATAAATTCGATTCCCTGGTACCACGGCACTGCCCCGTCTTTATCATTGTGTATCATCATAACAGGAGTCCGGACTTTATCCGCCCAAAAAACAGGAGAGTTCTCTATGTACCTCATGGGTACTTCCCAGAGGCTTGCCCCAAGCCTGCTCTGTGTTTTTTCATACTGGAACTGCCGGACCAAACCACTCCCCCAGCGTATCCCGCCGTACGCGCTGATCATGTTGGATACAGGAGCCCCTGCTTCGACTGCGGCAAAAATATTGGTCTGTGTGATCATGTATGCGATCTGATACCCTCCCCAGGAATGCCCCTGAATTCCAATGGCCTCTGGGTCGATAAATCCTTCCCGGACGAGCATCTGTATCCCTGGAAGCACACACTTCATAGCGTCTTTACCGGGATAGCCCGTATCATATTCAATGTCAGGCATCCACACAATATATCCATTGCTCACATAAAAAGAAGGATTGATAGATGTTCCTGGTGAGGGGTTTCTATATCTGTGAATCCATTGATGAAGTGTTTCATATATATAGACCAAAAGCGGATATTTTTTATTGGGATGAAAATCCTTCGGCTTAATAAGGATCCCCTTTAAAGGTTTTCCGTCCGAACTGAAAAAATTCCTAAGTTCGGCCTTTCCCCATAAAAAAGGCTCCATCTGTTCACCAAGGTTCGTTACTTTCCGGATATTTTGGAACGATCGATCGCTTACCAATATATCCGGATATTCATTAAAGGAAGAACGAGTGAACACAAACACATCCGCTTTTTTGGCCTTTTCGAGAAAGGAAAAGTTCTTGGAGGTCATTAGCAATTTTTCAGGCGGTTTTTTTCCGCTTGCCTTATCCTGATAAAATCCCCCATCCATGGTCTCTTCGTTGAACGCTCTTAAAAGCATGGGTTTTTCAGGATCGATGGTCCGCTCATCCGGGTCAGTGCGCATATAACGGAAAGACAGGTCATTATTCCGGCCGAATCCCTCAGTGATTTTCCTTGCGTGGGAACCTTCAGGAACGATCTTCCAAATGTCATATTTATCATAGATAAGAACAGTTTTATCTTCATCAGTCCAGCCTGCAACCCCGTATGCGTAGGCAGGAGCCGGAGTATCCCAATCTTCCCTGTCAAACCGTACATTTAATGATTCTGTGATATTCGCCTCAGTTTTGCGTGCAATATCATACACATGCCAATCTTTTCCCTCGAACCAATAAACGTATTTACCATTTGGAGAAAGTGTAGCCCCTCTGAATAATTCTTTTTTAACCAGAGTTCTGGTGCCGGTGACAGGGTCGATTACATAGATGTCATAATAGGATCCATCATAGGAGACTTTTTTGGTATAAGGCTGGATGGTTTGAGCATAGCAGATCTTCCCATTTCGCGACAATTCCACATCCGGGATATCCTCATCTGCCAATTTGACCATTTTTTTGGATTTGAAGTGATATAAAGTCTCCCATGTATTGTTTTTCAAACGGGAGGCCATTATCTTCTGCTGTGGTTGAGGATAAGGATCGTTCCAGTGCCAGAGGTCGAATTTTGCCTTTTCCTCTTTTTCATCCTCTTTTTTGGGTTCAGGAATCTCCTTGATCCCGAACATCATTACACTGCCATCTTTACTGAAGCTGATCTTGGATTTATCACTGACCGACATTCCTTCCGGAAAGCCGGGTGTTGATGAAAGAGAGATCAACGGATCAGTCTTTAAAGCCCCGACTGCACATCCGTACAGACTAAATGTCGGTTCATCCGATCCATAATCGTCCCGGTCGGTAAAAAAAGCCAGTTTTGTCTGTTCCTTATCAAGAGCAAGTCCCTTGTAATTACCCTTTCCTGTCAACAAGGCCGAACTGTCCTTCCCTCCCGGCCGAAAAACATACAATCCATCGGTTTCAGGTTCCTTTTTGCTGGATACAACATAATAAAGAAATGATCCATTTTTAGTGAATTGATATGAAAGAACGGATTTAAAGACCGTTTCTTTTCCATCAGTAAGAGAACGGAGCACCAGGGATGTGCCGTATGTTTTCTTTTTTTCTTTTTTCTTGTCGTCCTCTTTTTCTTCCTCTTTTTTTTCCGGTTCTTTTTTCTTTTCTTTTTCCTCCTTTTTTTCTTCCTCTTTTTCTTTTAAATAGGACACCCATCCTCCGGATTTTTCCGGGATCTGAAAGCTTTTCACTTTTTTAAGGATAGTGACCTCTCCACTATCCAGCGCCATGATTCCAAGGCGTTTTTTGGGTTTATTTTTCTTTTTATCCTTTTTCGCCTCTTTTGCTTCCTGCTTAGACGGAGAGATCAGGAACAAAACAGAAGAAATATCATGGCTGAATTGAGGCGAAGCCGCTCTCTCGGCATCTGTTCCCTCCCCTGAATATCCCACAGTATGGCGGAATTCCACACCGGTTTTTGACAGGTTTTTAACAACAAGTTCCGCTTCTCCATCCTGGGGGGTTTCAATATACAGGATCCATATGCCATCACTCGATATCCGGAAGCTTGTTATCGATTTCCACGAATCATAGTCATCATGAGTCAAAGAACGCTTGCCCACGGCATCAGCTGAATTCAAACAGATTGGCGCCAGGAATATCAGAACAATTATCAGAATTAATAAAATGTTTTTTTGTCTATTAAGTGCCATATTCTTTCTCTCCTGTTTTTATCCATTCAAGAATTTTAACTGTCTGAATTAAAATGTCTAATGTTTTTTCCCTATCCCCAACCGTATATTGAAAAGATGTTTCTTTTGATGACTCAGTTTCTGCAGTAAATCCCAACAATTTGAGCCGGTCAACAACAAAATCCCGGTTTTCCCAACCTGGTTGGGATGTTACTTCCAAAACCCAGCCGACCTCGTTTCGAGAGACCTTAATATCCGCCTGTTTATTTCCCTCGACTAAATTGAATATATCAAAACCATTGATCGGAATGGCTTCCAGCCTTTTACTGAGGGCTTCCACGTCCATAACAGGAATTTTAATGGTCCTGGCTGTTCCGCGTGTATAGATCGTATAGAAATATTCTGTTCGTTCCTTTTCTTCATGTTTGAGGACGGCTCTGGCAAATCCTTGGTGGTCAGTCAGATATTCCTTTGTTTCTTCAGGAAAATCCTGGGAGTTAATAAGGACCGAAGTACCGGAAAGAACCTTTCCATCTAATTCCACAACACTGACAAATACCTCAAGTGTCTCTCCTACCCTGAAAAAACGTGAAGGGACAAGGCTTACAGTAACAATGGGCATATCGTTATTTTGATTTGCAATATCATTTCCCACAGTTCCATTATGTCGCCATGAAAAACAGTCCACTGGGGTTTTTCCAAGTACTGAGATCAAATACAGGCACATATATTCCTCTGCAAGCGATGTCTGAGCCCAAAACTGCTTCAGGTAAGCCAGGGCCATTTGAGTTTCCTGCTCGACCGACATCTCCGATCCAATTGTGATGCCCAATTTATTCTGTTCATCCTGTACAATTACATTTATGGCATCTAAACGTTCCTGATACCCGTTAGCACCACGCCATTTAATGTAAAGATCATATTCTTTTTTGGCTTCCCCCTGGATGTCCACCCGTCCGCTTGAAGCATCAGGAAGATTAGGGATACTGAGCCGGCTCAGCCAATTACTCTTCCAGGAAGTAAATTCCCTCTGCCAGCGGACCTGCATAATATCTTTTTGCTTTCCTGCTTCATACCATGCCATATATTCTTTTTCGCAGTCCCGGCTCTCAGCCGCATTTTTACATTCCTGATAAAGAACAGACAGTCTTTTATACACAATTTTTTCCTGGTAATGCCATGCAAACCGGATATGAACAATCCTCTGTCCCAATCCGCTCAAAGGCAGGTCTTGAAAGTCGGCATTCAGATATATCTGTCTTGCTTCATCCGGCATGTCCAGGGATTCGTTTATTTGAGCTGCCGGTAAAAAAATTGCAGTCATGCCTGTGACTAAAAAAATCAACAATATCATTATCAACATTCTGCACATTATCAAATTCCTGTTTGTTCAATTATGATGTAAAAAGATCAGTATTGCAAAAAATATTTCGTTAGGGGCTCCCTGGCGGTATGCAATTTACTATAGCTTTAATATTTGGCACGTTTATTGCTGTAAGAATTGGAAGAAGATACAGGAGATAAAAGAATGCAACTCAATCAAGATACTGATTATAAATATCAGATCGAGGAAGCCATTAAGCGGGCCAAGTGTAAAAAAGCTTTCTACCTGTATGACGAGACAGGAAACAGACAGTTTCTGGGTGTTTTCAGCAGAAAAAGAGCTGTTGAAATCAAAAATTTCTTTCGCGCCAAGAATCTTATTAATAGAATTTCAGAAAGTGATATTAAAACTACAGAGCCTGATACAGTGTTTGATTTCAATTCAAGCCTTATTTATTCATAATATTTTTGACCTGTATAAATCTTTTACATTTTACAAACCAGCAGTCGTTTTTCTTACATTCCAAGTTTGTTATTTGTATATTTTGTGATCAGCAGTTCTTTTAATTTTTGATACATTTCCACTGTTTTTTCCATACAGATCCGGGTGTATTCTGTCAGAAAAACTTTCATCTGCTCCGGATCTTTTTTCAGCAGTACCAGGGCTTTTTGTTCCACGGTTTTCAAGTCTTTAAAAAAACTCGATTCAAGAGGATCCCGGACTTTCTGAAGATCCTTTATCGCATTCTGCCAGTTGAGATAAAGAAGGTTGTCCACAAAATCAACAGCCCATCTGGCTGAACCGTCACTAAATTTTTCCGGATCATAGGTTGTGTAAAGAGGAGAAATAGACTGGACACCGGCATAAATGGGAACATAAGTGCTCACGTGCTGATTGTCCAGATAAAACCAGTAAACGCCTCCGATCGGATCGGGCAGCCATCCTCTAAGCTGGGCAACCATTCCGTAACCTCCCCTGGATACCATCCGCCGGTAAGTAATATCCAGAAGTTCTCTCATATCTTTGGTGGGAAAGGGTGTTGTCAGGGGGCTCTTTTTTATCCCTCCCCTGCCGTCAGGGATCATCCAGTCTTTATCCGCTGTCATGTCGTAGATAGTTCCCTCAAAGACCGACCTTTGAAAAGTGATCACATCCTGGACCGACATCTTTTTTTCAGGCTTGACCGAAAATGGGTAATAGGACAGAGGTTCCAGATATTGATGATACGCATCATATCCCTTGAACGGATTCGACAGCTTTTTGCGGGGCCATTCCTTATAATGAGGGGCGACAGCGCTGTAAAAAAGCCATAGCCTTCCTACAGCCCACTCTCTGGGAACCGGCGCATATACCTCCTGCCATATAAATGGTTTCCCGCTGTCCGGGTCATACCATCCCCTATCGATTGCAAACTGTTTGTGGTTTTCAGAAGCCATAAAATCATCCGGTTGACTCAAGTCGATCTCTTTGATTATGCTCCAGTTTGGTACAATAGCAACATGATCATCAGGAACCCTCTGAGCCGCCCATATGGCTCCGGATTTTCCGCTGTCCGGTTCCCATTCCATTCCGACACTGAATACTTCAAAAACCCAGGCTTCGTTGGGATCAGCAATGCATAGGGCTTCGGATTCAGGGCCGCATGAAGGCAGAAATCCATATTGTTCCATCAGAGAACCTATCAATTTAACAGCTTCCCTGGCTGTTTTGCACCTTTGAAGCGCAAACAACTGGGCCTGCTCTATAGTCATGATCTGCCTTGCTCCCCAGGCAATATCCACCTTCAACTCATCCCTCTGGCTTAAAGTACTTTCACCAATGGCCAGTTGAAACTCATTCATATGGGGATAGGCTGAATGAAAATATGCGTATGTTCTTTCGACCTGGGGGATTTGACCTATGATCTTTCCATATTTTCTTAGAGGCTTTTTAACATCCTGTATACCATAATATACGGGTGCCGTGTCCCCTTTTTTAAATACCTGTGCCGGGACACAATGAACACGACATTCAGCCCCGCAGCCTGTATGAGAGGTTATTACAGAACCATCCAATGAAGCTTTTTTCCCAACAATTATATCCGTGCAGTGGTCGTCAGAGGCACTCATAGGTCCTGCATTCAAAAATAAACATGTCAATATCACAAGAAACACCCCTAAATAGCGCTGAGATCGTTTTATATGCATTATTACCTCCTTTTTTATAATTTTCTCACAGGGTCGCGAGGAGAAGCCAAAGAAAAACAGTCTATAGAAGTCCACAGGAGTCCATTGAAGTCGATAGGAGTCGTAGAAGTCAAGAAGAGTTTGTTGAGTTTATTGAGTTCGTTGTGTTCTTTGGGTTATTTTAATAGAATTTAACTCAACAAACTCAATGAGCTCAAAGAACTTGAATACTTGGACCCTTGAATCCTCGAACCTTTTTTCTCAACATATCGGCAGTTTTTATGAATAATTCAGAGACTGCTGTATTCACGGGTCGAGATTGCCGTAGCTGCGAGGAGTGGTTCGTGAAGCTGTATTTATATACTGCGAACGGAACACGACGAAGCCACTGCGGTGAGATCGGCTCGCCCGGAGGGTAAAAAATGCCGATAATAAAATTGAGATATTACAGAAATGTCACAGAACAAAGTTATGGCGAAAATTGTTCGTATAAAAAGCCTGACTGGATGATATAATATATTGTTTTAGGTTATCGGCAGTTTTTATAAATAATTTTGAGAGCATGATTTATTCACGAGTCGATATGCACGGCGTGGCGCATGAAGCCGTATTCATATACTGCGAATGCGCCGCAACAAAGCAGATCGGCTTGCCCGTAGGGTAAAAAGTTGCGATATATGATATAAATTTTTAGATGATTGTGTTGATGTTTAAATGTATCGCAAATTTTTATGAATAAAGCAGGGAAATATGTCCAATCAATTTATCAGTGTCTTCAATGACATCCTGGGACCTGTCATGCGGGGTCCGTCTAGTTCCCACACAGCAGCCTCTCACAGAATCGGAACAATGGCCCGATCTCTTCTGGGAGGAAAACCAAAAAAAGCAGTATTCACATTTGATCCGGCAGGTTCATACGGACAGGTGATTCACCAGCAAGGAGTCGATCTTGCCCTGGCATCGGGTCTCATGGAATGGTCTATTACAGACGACCGATTCCCAGAAGCACTTGTTTGTGCTAAAAATGATGGGATCCATCTTGAGTTCAATATCTCTCCCCTTAAAAACGCCGACCATCCCAATGCTCTGGACATCCGGATCATTGGTACAAAGAATGAGACCCTGAATGCTTCTACCCGATCCACAGGAGGAGGATCGATCCTTTTCACTGAGATAGATGGCTTCCCTTTGTCCCTGACCGGAAAGGAACATGCACTTCTTCTTTTTTTCGAAGGAGAACCATACAATGTGCTTCATATTCTTCAGAAAGAATATCCCTCTGTTAACATCCATGTGCTCCACCCGGACCGGAATGGACGATCGTGTGTGACTTGCCGGAGCTCCATCCCATTTGGACAGGATTTGTTAACAAAAGTAAAGCGTCTTAACAGCCTGGAAGGAATCCGATACTGCCCTCCCGTATTTTATATCCAAAAAGGTGATCCTCTTTTTTCCAGCTCGGTGGAAATGGTTCAGCTCGCAGCAGAGAAAAAATGTACTCTTGGTGAACTCGCCCTTGAGTATGAATACAGACTGCTGGGTTTGAGCCGCAAGGAAACTCTGGATGAAATGATACAGCGTTTTAATATTATGCAAAGATCCATTTCCTCGGGCTTTACAGATTCTAACGTGCACATGAAGCTGCTTGACCCTACTGCAAGGTCCATCATGGAGGCAGAACAACGAGGGGATCTTCCTGTCGGCGGCCCCCATGCGCGTGCAGCCGCAAGAGCTCTGGCTGTTATGCATTTCAATAACAGCATGGGGATTGTCTGCGCTGCGCCCACAGGCGGTTCCGCAGGGGTCATTCCAGGTGTTGTTGCAACACTTGTTGAAAAATACAGGCTGAATACCGACAAAGCAGCCATGCTGCTATTTGCAGCTTCGGGGATCGGTTTAATCTTTGCTCAGCGCGCTACATTTGCTGCAGAGATTGCCGGCTGCCAGGTTGAGATCGGCGCTGCAGGCGCCATGGCCGCAGCCGCAGTTATTGAAGCCTCAGGTGGGAATGCGGACCAGGCAGTCAATGCAGCAGCGATCTGCCTTCAGAATTCCATGGGATTGGTCTGCGACCTGGTTCAGGGAACGTGTGAGATACCATGCCATACGCGTAATGCTGCAGCTGCATCAGGCGCATTTACCAGTGCGGATCTGATATCCGGAGGATACAAAAACCCGATCCCTATGGATGAAACTATTGATGCAGTACTAGCAGTTGGAAAAACCATGCCCTCCGAACTCAGGGTCACTTCCCTGGGAGGACTTGCGGTTGCACCATCTGCACTCTCTCTCAAGCCTAAAGGCCAATGCAAAAGAGGCCCAAAGTCCAAAAGTCTATAGAAGTCTATTGATGTCCATAGAAGTCTATCGAGGTCAAGAATAGTTTGTTGAGTTAAATATTATAAAAATAACCCAAAGAACACAACGAACTCAAAGAACCCAATAAACTTTTATCTCTTTTCTTTCCACTTGAATCCTTGAACCCTTTTTTAAACGTATCGGCAGTTTTTATAAATAAAACAGGCTATTGAAGATTTATCCTATAAAGCTTTAAATATTCAAAACTACCTATGATAAAAAAGACAACCGCAATTATACGCTGCTCTGTGAACACATGGTCATATCCTGTGTAATTCAGGAAAAAGAGAAGCACACAGCCAGCCAGGAGAAGTGCACCAATTATCTTGGGCCTCCAGGCTGTCCATGCCCAGCGGGTAAAATAGGATAGTTTTAATGATATCCAGATGGATATCCACCCGATTACAGCACCGGCCAGGACATCCAGCGGCCAGTGTACCCCAACAACAATACGCGACATGGCCACAAGAGAGGCAAAAACAAGTAAAACAGGCCTCACCCATATCTTTGGGGTTGTAAAGAAAAAAACACCGGCCAGGATAAAAACCATACATGCATGCCCGGAGGGAAATGAGTTAGAGGTCCATCCGGGACCGATTAAGTGGAAATGCTCCGGTGCAAGGATCTTTGGCGGCCGGGGCACTTGTGCACAATATTTGATCGCCTGGCCAAATACTGTATAAATAAGTGCTGCCATCAGCACGGCCCAGATGATCCGCGGTTTTTTTCGGATCCAGGGCAGAAGAATTACAACTGTCACAAGGCCGTCAGAGAAAAATGTCAATAAGGCCCAGAGTTTTTCGCCTGTTACTCTTGAAAAACCATTGATGACAAAAAAAACATCAAGATTTGTGTCATTCCATAAAATGACTGCCATACAAGCGAGCAGGAAAAGAGGAACTCCCCAGGTCCAGTATGGTCCTGCAGTCAGGATGTTTTTATTTGTCTGGTGATCGGTCATATATTATTTGATGTAGCCAAAAGATAACTGTTCCTAATTTGTTTATCGGTTGTTATACCAGTGGTCCTTTAAAATGGAACCTCTTTTTACGATCTTTTCTCTTCCGGCTTTTAATACAAATGTGTATTCCCCTTCCAGTGCAGGGATTGATTTATATTCAGGGTCCTGTGAGAACCGGTAACCATAGGAAGCATATCTTTTATTCATCGCCTGGATCCGCTTTTTCTCATCCTCTGTCCGTTTACGCCTTTTATCCATCCCCCAAAGGACCTTATTTATCCCGACTTTAGTTTTCCCAGATATTTCGTTGATCAGCATTTTCCCCTGATAAACCTGGATCTTAACATCTTCATCCAGCTTATTTTTGAGGTAATAATAAATGATGATCCCATTGGGTTCGCTGTGTCCTGCAAAATTAGAGGAACTGGTTGCTTTGCGCATGGGGCTCACCCATTTGACCTTGGATTCGATATTAAAAAGATATACATCTGATTCAAGCACTTTCCGGGTCAGTTCCTGCAGTGGATCGATATCTGTTATATATATTCCCCTGCCGTGAGTCGCAACAACCAGGTCATTGTCCCTCTTGTGGATTTTCATGTCATGAACCGGTTGTGTAGGCATATTATTTTTCATGCTGGTCCACTTCTTGCCTCCGTCAAGGGAGACAAATACGGCAAATTCTGTTCCCACAAAAAGCAGGTTCGGGTTTCTGTGGTCCTCACGGATAACATTGACAGGCCCTTCAGGAAGATCCCCAGCAATGGATGTCCAGGTGTTTCCAAAATCCATAGTCTTATAGACAAAAGGCCTAAAATCATCCCGTCGATATCCTGTATAAGTTACATAGGCAGTTCCAGGTTTGTGATTGGAGGCTGTTACACGGCTTACCCAATAGCCTGGATTTCCTGTGATATTGTCATTGAGTTTATTCCATTTTTTCCCGGCGTTTTTCGAGACCCAGACATTGCCGTCATCCGTTCCGACCCAGAGCAGCCCCTCGACAAGAAGAGATTCGTCGATCGTCGTGATCGTACAGTACTGGATATTCCCGTCACCTCCTTTGCCTGTTGTTAGTTGTTTAGGATCATTAGTGGTCAGGTCCGGACTGATAACCTGCCAGTTTTCACCTCGAAACTGAGATTTTAACAGCTTGTTCCCGGCATGGTAAATCACATCACTGTTGTGGGGAGAAACAAGGACAGGAGAATTCCAATTCCAACGCATTTTTCTATCCTTATTCTGGTAGGCAATAGATTTTCTCTCACCTGTCAGTAAATCTATTCTCTGAAGTGGGCCGAATTGGGATTCATTATACAGATATCGGTTGGTTTTCCAGTCAAATTCATTGTACATTCCGTCCCCTCCCCCTACACTGGTCCAATCTTCCATTGTTAGGGGCATGCCTCCCGGCTTGGTACCATAACTCATCCAGGAACCATTATCCTGAAGACCTCCGGCTACTCTGTAAGGAACTGAATTGTCGATCCCCACTGCATAGAACTGAGCCAGGGATAAAAAGTCGGGGTGATACCAATTTTGACCTCCGTCATAGGTGATCCCCATTCCGTGGTCATAACCCAGCATCATGTGATTGGAATTTTTTGGGTCGATCCAGAGGGCATGATCGTCCCCGCCAAAGTTCAAAGGACGCCTTTTCCATGTTTTTCCTCCATCAAATGTACCCCAGGATGCAGCGCTTAAAACATGGACAACATTGGCGTCACTAGGATCGATGATGATCTGGCCGTAATAATAAGCAGGGGCACCGCCAATACTCTGTCCGTCAGGGCTGACTTTTTTCCAAGTACTTCCGGCATCATCAGAGCGGTAAACTTCGCCTCCTATCATTCCACCGCTGGATTTGTCCTGAAGCAATTCCTTATAGCGGTCTTCGTCAGGCATTCCTTTCTTGTTGGCATTTTCGATCGTCACATAGAGGATACTTGGGTTTTTGTCATAAATATCAATGCCGATCCGGCCTAACATCCCTTTTGGCAGTCCCCCTCCCAGTTCTGTCCAATTCGCACCTGCGTCTAATGTTTTAAAGATTCGGCTTCCAGGACCTCCCAGGTTATATGTGTTGGGTTTTCGCACTTTATCAAATGTAGAGGCATAAAGTATGCCTGGACTCTGTGTATGCATGACCACATCAACAACACCAATATGCCGTCCGTCTATGACACGGTTCAGGATATTAGTCCAAGTTTTTCCCCCATCTGACGATTTATAAAGACCTCTTTCCGGATTGTCTGAATAAAGATGTCCCAAAGCAGCAACATAGATAATGTCCGGATCTTTTGGATGTATTACGATCCGGCCGATATGATGTGATTCCTTGAGACCCATGTTTTTCCAGGTTTTTCCGCCATCTATCGATTTATAAATACCATTTCCCCAGTAGGAACTGCGCGAATTATTGGCCTCTCCACTCCCCAACCAGATGATATTCGGATCGGAAGATGCCACAACAATATCTCCGATAGAGAATACATTTTCGTGGTTAAATAAAGCTTCAAAGGTCTGTCCGTTATTCGTTGTCTTCCAAAGTCCGCCTGAAGCTGTAGCCGCATAAAATGTGTATGGCTGCTGCATGGGTACTGCAAAGTCCACAAACCGTCCGCTCTGACGGGTCGGGCCGATGGAACGATATGTGAGATTTTTAAGTAAACCTTCATCGATTTCCTGGCTCAACATCTGTTGAGGAATCGAAAAAACCAACCCAACAAACAGAATAATCATAAAAAATTGAGAAACAAAAGATCTCGTTTTCATTTTAGCCTCTAGATAAGATGGTGATATAGCATAACAAAATATGGACATAACATAGATAAATAAAAAGGTCAATTTTCAAACACTACTGATAACCTGATTGATGTTTTTTATCCATTTACGATATACTGAATTTTACAAATGAAAAAATTCACTATATTGGTTGTCGAAGATGAGGTGATCGTTGCCAACGACATCAGCAGAAGCCTCAAGAAATTCTTAACCAATGTTAGTGTCCTTATTTCACCTAACGGGGAAACCGCTCTTCAGGTTGCTGAGAAAAACCACCCAGACATCATTCTGATGGATATCAAGCTTAAGGGAAAAATGGATGGCATTGAAACAGCGAAGATCATGAAATCCCGTTTTAATATTCCGGTTCTCTATTTAACTTCTTTTGCTGACAACAAGACTCTCCAAAGGGCAAAACTGACAGAACCTTATGGTTATTTGCTTAAACCATTTGATGAGCTGACTTTAAACGCATCCATAGAAATGGCAATCTACAAGCATCACATGGAAAACAAGTTGAAACAAAGTAAGGAAAGATACCGGAATCTCTCCATTCATCTCCAGACCGTCAGAGAAAAAGAAAGGACAGAGATTGCACGCGAAATTCATGATGAACTGGGGCAAAGCCTGACGGTTATCAAGATGGAAATCTCCTGGCTTTCTGATCAATTAAAAAAATACTGTCCTGAATTTAAAAACAACACCCAGTCTTCAATTGAATTGATCAATGATCTCATTCAAAACGTAAAACGGATATCCACATCCCTTCGCCCCGGTTCTCTGGATCATCTTGGCCTCATTTCAGCCATGCGATGGCAGACAAAAGAATTCGAAAGAAGATCCGGGATCAAATGCCATTTCGATGTTCCGGCTGAACAGATCGATATTGAAAAGGATTTATCCACTGCAGTGTTTCGTATTTTCCAGGAAATAATGACTAATATCGCCCGCCACTCACTGGCGGATATCCTCTGGATTACGCTTAAAAAAGAAAGAGGCACGATTCTTTCCTTTACGATACGGGACAACGGCATTGGAATCACCGACGCCCAGATCTCTGCTCCTCATTCATTCGGGCTCATCGGCATCAAAGAATATGCGGAATACTGTAGTGGAACGGTTGATATCAAAGGAAAGCCAGGGAAAGGAACAACTGTAACTTTGAAATTTCCCATAAAAAAAAGGAGATAGCCCATGATAAAAATCATCATCGCGGATGACCATACAATTGTGCGGAGGGGGTTAAAACAGATCCTTGCAGGAACGCCGGACATGGTCGTTACAGGAGAAGCCAATAACTCTCTGGAACTGATGGACCAGTTGAAGGAAAATGAATTTGATCTTTTGATTTTAGATATTACTATGCCCGACATGAGCGGGCTCGATGTGTTAAAAAAAATCAAGGAGATGTACAGCGGCCTACCGGTTCTCATCCTCAGTATGCATCCTGAAGAGGAATTCGCCATCGAATCCATCCGTAAAGGGGCTTCAGGCTACGTAACAAAGGAAAGCGCCCCTGAAGAACTTATTAATGCTGTTAGACAGATTTATGCCGGCAGGAAATATGTCAGTCCTTCCCTCGCCGAAAAACTTGCAGCTAACCTGAAAACGGACAAAGAAAAACCCATTCATTCCAGCCTTTCAGGAAGAGAATCCCAAGTCATGATAAAGATCTCAAAAGGCATGCAGCTGTCAGATATAGCAAAAGAACTGAATTTGAGTGCAAAAACCATTAGCACCTACAGAGCAAGTGTTCTGAAAAAGATGAAGATGAAGTCCAATGCTGAATTGACCATGTATGCTGTTAAAAACAATCTGGTTTAACAAGCCTTAAATATAGATAAGATTGGAAATAGTATGATGTCTTTACTAAGCAGGATTACAATTGGGTTTGTTGTGCTGCTCTGCGCAAGCGGACTGATCGCTATTGAAGATACTGCCACACAACAAGTCACAATGAACATTACCGAAATCTGCCTTGTACGTGTTACAGGAAATCCCCAGAATCTCGTTATTTCCCTAGCGTTATCTGGAGGGATCGATCAATCAAAATCCTCTGACGACTCTTCATTTGTCCAGTACACATCAACTGTAGCAGAAGGAAGAGTACGTTCCCTTACCATCAAATGGGGGGAATCAGAATCACCTCCTTCAGGCTGTGTGTTAAAATTAAAAGCCATTCCTACTTCAGGCCCTAATCAGGGTTTTTCTACCGGTGAAATAACAATGTCCGCTTATCCGCAGACGATCATTTCCAATATCGGAAGTTGTGTCACTGGTATCGGTTCCGGACAGGGTGCCCGTCTATTATACTCGCTGGTTGTTGCAAACACATCTTTGCTCCAGTCCGGCGAGAATAAAACTGTGATTATTACACTAACCCTAACCGATATCTCCTGACCTGGATTATTCATAAAAATTGTCGACACGCTTAAACAGCAGTTCAATAATCAGAAGATTTATTTTTATGTATCGACACTTTTTACCCTCCGGGCAGGCCGATCTGCTTTGTTGCGGCGCATTCGCAGTATATGAATACGGCTTCATACGCCACGCCGTGCATATCGACCCGTGAATCACCCAGGAACCTGGATTATTCATAAAAATTGTCGACACGCTTAAACAGCAGTTCAATAATCAGAAGATTTATTTTTATGTATCGACACTTTTTACCCTCCGGGCAGGCCGATCTCACCGCAGTGGCTAGAATCCAGTTTATTGGGTTCTTTGAGTTCGTTGTGTTCTTTGGGTTATTTTAAAATTTAACTCAACAAGCTATTCTTGACCTCAATAGACTTCTATGGACCTCAATAGACTTCTATAGACTTTTGGTCTTTGGCACTCGAACCCTAGAATCCTCGAATCCTATTTTCTATAACTAATGAAGTTATAAGATTATTATGAATAATAGAAGTAATTTTCAAGGGGGGAGAAATTTGATCTTGTGTAATCTTTCAAGATTAGATAAATAACTGATAAACGATTAGGAAATTCCCTTAAATTTACCCTTCCCAATCACTCTAAAAGGCGATTGTATTCATTTTCCCATAATTTAAAATAGGTGCATAAAATATAATTTCCCGAAATTGGAAAGAAGTTTGGAATGAAAAATTTAAAGGTTTTATTTCTCGCGTCTTCTTTGGTTCTTTTTTTCTGTGGAACTTCGCAGGCTAGTGATACAGCCCACCAAACATTTTCTCTGTCTGTTCTGGATATCTGTGTCCTGGGTGTCTCGGGCAATCCCTCGACCCTGACGGTCTCAGCTCCCATAAATGGGGGTGAAACGCCTGATAGTCCTTTCGATGATTCAACCTACGCATTGTATACTTCTGTCGTAGGGGCTAGTAAAACCAGAAGCATCACCGCTGC
>DAOVDI010000034.1 GCA_030669585.1 Acidobacteriota bacterium | reverse complement strand
CAACAAACTCTTATCTCTTTTCTTTTCACTTGAATCCTTGAACCCTGTCTGCGTGCGACGCACAGGCAGGCCTTGAATCCTCGAACCCTCTCTTTTATTCTTTCACTCGAACCCTTGAATCCTCGACCCCTTGAACCCTTTCTTTTTCTTGACAAAAGGAAACTAAAAATTTAAAATAATCCTAAGATTTATTTAGCGGGACTATTTGGAGGTACTATGTTTAAAAGAATCAAATCTAAAAGTATTGCTCTAGGGTTGATTCTTGCATTTCTAATGTTTGGATCACCCTACCTTTTACAGAGCCAGGGTAAGGACACGGGAAACATCAAAGGTCTCATTTTTGCCAAGGATGGGACAACGCCTTATCCCGGAGCTGTGGTGACTGTAAAGAATGTAGCTACAGAACAAAAATATCAGAGTAAGGCGACAGACAGTAAGGGCGCCTTTCTGATCGAGGGTCTTCCCAAAGGCGTATATGTCTTTGGTGTAAGCACCCCGGAAGGTACTTTTAACTCAGAAAACCTGATCGGTGTTGAGCCGGGAAAAACTTCAAAAATTTCCATTGCTCTTACAATGTTTGATGCCAAGACCAAAGCGGCTGCTCATGAGATCTATCAGGACCAGAGCAAGTCCGGTGAAGCGCTGGTAGGAAAAGTCGTAAGTTTTGACCCCGCCTCTAAAACGGCGGAGGTTTTCATTTTGAGAGGATTTGTCAGGATTAACGACAGACTCCGCATCAAAGGAGAGGAAACGAATTTTCATCAGGATCTTAAGGTCTTGAAGCTGGGTGATACGAATGTAAAACAGGCTTATGCCGGGCAGACTGCTTTTATACGGTTCGAATATAATGCCATCCCGGATGACCTTGTTTATGTGATATGCAAAAAGGGTGGATTTCCTATCTTTCTCATGCCCCTGGGAATTGCAGCAATTGTTGCCGGAGCCGGAGCGATAATCACAACCGGAAAGACAGACGACACCAAAGAAGTCTCCACATTCCGAAAAAAGAAATAATTTAGAGCATCATTTCCACCCTCTTCGTCATTCCCACGAAGCTTGTCCCCGACCTGATCGGGGAGTGGGAATCCAGAATACAATTTATACTGGTTTCCCGTTTACAAGGGAATGACGTAAATTAAATGACTTTGGGCTAAGCTGCTTTCAGCCTTGGGCTTTCTTCGACTTCAACGACCTCAATATAGACTCCTACAGACTTCTATGGACTTCTATAGACCTCAACAGACCTCAACAGACTCCTGCAGACTTTTATCCCTTTAGCCTGCCCTGGGCTATTCACGGGCCGAGGTTACCGTAGCTGCGAGGAGTGGGTCGTGAAGCTGTATTCATATACTGCGAGCGGGACACGACGAAGCCACTGCGGTGAGATCGGCTCGCCCGGAGGGTAAAAAGTTTCGATGATAAGAATGTAGAAGTCTATCATATAAAGTATAATACTGAATTTTAAGAATGCCATTGATAAAAAGCTCATATTATTGAGTATCAAGTGAGGCATCGAAAATTTTTATAAATAGTCCAGGAAAGAAATGATTAGAGTGGTTGCCGGCCTATATAAAGGAAAGCGTTTGAAACGCGTCCCCAGCCTTTCTGTTCGCCCTATTCCTCACAAACTTAAGGAGTCCCTGTTCAGCATCATTCAGAAAGATCTCCCGGGCTGCTTGTTCCTCGATGGCTTTGCCGGCACCGGATCCATAGGGATCGAAGCTCTAAGCCGGGGAGCCGAAGCTGCTATTTTTGTTGAAGATTCTTATGAAGCAGTAAAGACCATCCGGGAAAACCTCAAAAAATGCGATGCAGAGGAGCAGGCGCGTGTCATGCATAAAGAGTTCAACCGTGCTGTCATCCAGTTAGCCAAAGAGAATGCTAAATTTGATCTGATCTTTCTGGACCCGCCCTACAAACTACTGGAGGAACGTGACCCTCTCAAGGTAGTTGCAAAACGGGACATCCTGAAAAAAGGAGGCAGGGTTATTCTCCGCCATTTTTTCAAGACAAAATTCCAAACGAAGTACTTCAATCTAGGCCGCCAGGTCCTTCTCGGCGACGACGTTATTCTGTTTTATGAATAGTAACATCATTCCCGTGCAAACGGGAATCCAGACTATTTTTCCTTCCCTCTGATACGTTCCCGGTTCTCCGGGAATCCCGCCTTCTTCGTCATTCCTGAGAATGCAGAAATCCACATCTTTGAGTTCATTGAGCTTATTGGGTTTATTGAGTGAAATCCAATTCTTTCTGAGATTTGGTTTTAAAGGAACTAAATATTTTTTGAAGCCGGGCTTTTTCTCTGTCAGTCAGCTTGAGGATGTCTATTTTATTTTCCAGTCTTTCGATCCAGTTAGAAACTCTTGACTTTGTTAAGTTGCTTTTCCCCTGAGAAGAGGAACTGAGGATCAGATAGGCGCCGGTTTCATTGACCATATTTTCTTCAACCGGAGTTTTATTTGAGATCGTGATGATCTTTTTAAAATATTCTTCACACTTTTTAAATTTTCTATCACTGTATAACATTTTGCCAAGAAGAGAGAGTGCTTCTACCTCGCGGGGATTGTGGACTACAAGCTTTTCGAGTGTTTTTTTGGCTTTTTTTAGATTATTTTGTTCCATATAAATATAATAAAGATCATAGTAAAGAGATGAATTTCGAGGAGTCTTCTTGATATCTTGCTCCAGCTTTTTTGCCGCCTGCTTACTGTCAACTGCCTCCTGCCTACTGCTTACTGTTTGTTGCTTCCTGCTTACCGTTTCCTTCTTCTTAAGTTTAAATTTTGCCAAAAGATTCTCAATCTCTTTTGATACTTCTGATTCAAGATCGAGAAGGGCAAATCCGTCTTTTTCATAGAGTTGCAGGGCAAACTTCAGTTTTTTCTCGCTTTCTTGGAGATTTTTGAGATGAAAATAGCACAGCGACGAAAAGAGGATGGCTTTGGTCCGGAGTTCTTTTTCATTTGCAAAACCGAAGGCTGCGATTTCAAATTTTCTCAAAGCCTCTTGATAGTCCCTTGTAGCGTAAAGGTTTTTACCTTGAGTGAAGGATCTTATATAGAAAGGATCCACTTCCTGAGCAAATAGCCCTGCGGAACTGCAGAAGACTATTGTAAAACAAGCCAGAATGATAAGAATCTTGGAGCAAATTGAAAGATTTTTGTGTATTGAAGGTCTCCTATGATCCGAGACATTTCTTCTGATATATTTCATGTTTCTTGATTCTATTACGTGAATTATAGCAAATTAACCTATTTTGTTATATATAAAATTTTATTTTGTGGTAATAAGTGAATTGTATTAAAATAAACAAAAAGATGAAGAAAAATGTTGCCATCAGAATCGGGATAATCTTTATTTTCCTGGCATTAGTTAGTCCTATTTTCAGCCAGACATACCGTTCGTTTCGTAGTGAGGTGCAGGATATTGTTGAAAACAAGACACGGTTTAAGATCGGCCCGTTCAGGTTGTACCCGCAGATCAGATTTAGAGACATCGGTTATGACGGCAATGTCTACCGCCAACTGGAGAAGGATGATACTATTTCAGACTACACGGCCACTCTATCACCGGTTCTCCAGGTCCATACGTTGTTCAGAAACTGGTTGATCGTTTCCCTGGAAGAAAACCTTGAATATATCCATTATTTTAAAGTCGAGAAGGAAAGGGCGTTAAATAACAGCATAACTCCTGGTGTTAAAATCCTTCTTTTCAAGTGTTTTGTGCTCTCAGGACAATATTCGTACCGAAACCGGAAAAGGCGTGCATCGAGCGAGTTTGATGTTCGGGTAAAAGAAATAGCGAGAGAATATACAGGAAGTTTTTTTTATGAAACGGCCCGGCAGACCATGTTCGGATTTTCGGGATCAAGCCGGAAAATATCTTACGAGGATATCACTCTCCCTGGACAGAAGATCTATCTTTCCAGGCAGTTGGACAGAGAGGAAAAGACAGGCTTGGTAGAGTTCTATTATAGATTGTTTCCCAGAAGCACCTTTTTTTTAAATGCGGGATATACAGAATACAGGTTTGATGATATAGAGACCCAATGGCGGAACTCTCATTCCTATCAAGTCTCCACCGGATTGAGGTTCCTTCTTATAGGCAGTATGCGGGGATCCGTATCTGTAGGTTATAAACAGCTTGTCCCTTGGACCAAAGACTTAGAGGGTTTTTCCGGATTTGTGGGGAGGTCCAGCCTGGATCTCAGAGCAGGGTGTTTTGCTTTACGTTTGGGATACAGCCGGGACAGTCACTTCTCTTTCTGGACAAGCGACATGTATTTTATAGAGGATAGGTATAGTCCGGGCGTATCATTTTATCTTGCCCGGTTTCTGAAGATCGATTATAACTTCAGCTATGGGGAGAACCGTTATCCGGAACCTGAGATCCTCTATTATCCGGACGGCCGTGTTGAGAAAGTGAAACGAAAGGATATATACCAAACCCATTCGATCGGTTTTGCTGTAAGGATCTCAGGAAATACAGGAATCGGTATTTCTCTTACTTTCTGGAAGGTGGACTCGAGTTTTTATTTGAGAGGGAATAGAGAACAGATGTTTGTGGGGATGTATGTAACTCAAGATTTCTAATTAATGAAAGGAAATGGGCCAAAGAATAAGAGAAAGGGTTCGAGGGGCCGAGCTCAATGAGCTCAAAGAGCTGGATTCCCATTTTCATGGGAATGACGATAGGGAAAGAACTGGATCCACGCATGCGCGAGGATGACGGAGAAGGAGAGAGAAAGATGAAAAGTAAACAATTGATTGTTTTTTTGATATTAATTTTGGTGGTCGGGTGTTCCGTTTATTCACAGGGTGTTCAGGGCATTGACTACCGGATCGGCGCCCAGGATGAATTGGAGATCAGCGCTGTGGGTGTAAAGGAGCTCAACAAAGTAAAAGTACGCGTATCCGAAGACGGGAACATATCTCTTCCTCTGGTTGGAGAAGTCAAGGTCGTTGGCCTGACCCGGTCTGCGGTTGAGCAAAAGATCGCGCTGCTTCTTGAAGAAAAATACGTGCAGAATGCTCAAGTCACTATTTTCATCACTGAGTTTGCCAGTAAAAAAGTTTCGGTATTAGGAGCTGTGACACGCCCCGGATCCTTTCCTCTTCTGGGGAGAATGAGGCTCATGCACATAATATCTGTAGCCGGCGGGCTTACTTCTACAGCCGGTAACGAGATCATCATCATCAGGGAACTGGAGGATGGATCAAGCACCTCGCTCAAGATTTCCATCAATGACCTCTTTGTTTCCGGGGATACTAGCTTGAATGTTCCGATGCAGCCGGGCGATGTGGTCAATATTCCTGTGGACAAGATCGTTCTTATCTATGTCTTAGGCCAAGTGAAAAACCCCAGTGCCCTGCAGGTGAAAAGATCGAACATTCCTACTCTTCTGCAGGCTATTGCAATGGCAGGGGGATTCTCGGACAGGGCAAAGAAGTCAGGTATTATCATTAAATGGACGGATAGGGAAGGAAAAGAATACCAGAAAAAAGTCAATGTCAAAAATATCCTCAAAGGAAGGATAAAAGACATACAATTGAAAGAAAATGATACTGTCTATGTGCCAGAGACGCTCTTTTGAAGTCTATCGAAGTCGATAGGAGTCCATAGAGATCTATATATAATGTGGTTGGGAGTAGAGAAATGAAAGTTCGGGAAAAAAGCGAACTGGAAGTCACGGTTGATAAAAAACATATCGTTTCCCTCGGAGAACGCCTCTATACAGAAAGTGTTGAGCTACTCCGGGAACTTGTCAACAATGCCTATGATGCAGATGCGACCGAGGTTTATGTAGATATTTCCAGCGAATGTATCTCTATCAGGGACAATGGAACCGGCATGGATCTTGACGGGCTGCAGCAGTATTTTCTCATAGGATCCGATTTCAAGATCCATCGGTCCAAATCCCCGCGGTATGGTCGTGTAAGAATTGGCCAATTTGGTATTGGGAAATTTGCCTCCCTGACCGCTGCTTCCTGTTTTGAAGTGATCACTCAAAGCAAGGGCTTCGCTGCTAGGGTTGTCTTTGACAAGGATAACTGGGAGTCCACTGAAGATAAATGGAATCTGCCGTTGGAAGTCCTGGAACCTGACCTGGAGCGTGGGGATGGAACGACTGTAATTCTTTCGCGGCTAAATAAAACATTTGATGTGGAGGATGTCGAGAGAAAGCTTATAGAAAGCGTACCACTAAAGGCGCCAGAGTTTGCTGTTTTTCTTAACGGCAGGCGGCTTGTGCCGCGGAGTCATATCGGTCAGAGAATCCCAATCTTGGAAGGTAGCAAGTTTGGAATTGTTTCAGGGGAAATTGTCATTGTGCCCAGCTCAATGGCTTCGCAGAAGGATTTAGGCATTGAGGTCAAAACTAAACAAGTTACGGTTAAGCGGGATCTATTCGGGATGGAAACATGGGGAAAGGTTGTGGCCCGAATCAAAGGTGAGATCAATGCGGATTTCCTCCCTGTGACTTCGGACAGGTCGAATTTTGTTACGGATTCGGATGAATACCAGGAATTCCTCAAGGTTATGGAAAAGATTATCATTGAGATAAAAAGATTGCTTGGAAAGGAGGCAGACCGGCAGCATGACCGGAGAGCAGGGAGGGCCGTGAAAGATGCGTTACAGAAGGTTCGCAAGGCTTTAGCGAGGAATCCCGAGCTTTCGCCTTTTGGACCGATTCCGATCGGTGAAGAGAAAGGCATGGGAGGAGGCGCTGTGCTCGGAGAAAAGGGAAAAGAGGTCAACCGGGAGGAAGAGGTTAAACCGGAAGGGGAGCTGCCCAAGCTTAGGCAGAAACCGCAGAAAAAAAAGAGGCGGAATCCGCTTGTAAAAAAGGTTACACCCAGCGCCATTGTCCGTAAGATGCTATTTGGCGACAGCCAGGTAGCAGTCTGTTTGGATTTTTTTGGTGAGAATGGTCCCGAGTGTTTTTCCGAAGGCAATGTTGTGTACATCAACCGTGATCATTCGCTTTTTAAAAGAGAATCGAAAAAGATTGCAACTTATACAATGTATATAGCACGGCTTTTAACACAGGAGGTCTCGATGATGCACGAAACCCGGAGCCCACGCCAGGCATTCAACCGCCAGAGCAAGCTTCTTAAAGATGCCTTTATTGAAGATTAAAACCATGATCCATGGGGATATATGGACTTCGATAGACTTCGTGAGACGTTGGCGTTATAATTTTAATATGAGAAGTTTAAGAGGTTTATTGGGGACGGTTCTGTTTTTATTCTTTTCGGTCTACCTTGCAAGTGATGTCCAATATTCTCTCAAAGAGGCGCAAAAGGTCTTTCAGATCATAGAAGATATCCAGATCGCACAGATGAATGGCAGGATGATAACGGAAAGGATCGTATTAAGTGAGTCAGAACTGAATTCCTACATCGCCTACAGGATCGAAACTGAAAAAGAAGAGGTGATGAAGGAGCTGAGCCTGAAACTTTTTGAAGGGAACCGCATTGAGGGCAAGATCCTTATCGATTTGCGGGGGCAAAATCTCCCAAAATTTCTTCGACCGGAGATGAATCTGTTTTTTGCCGCAAAGCTGAAAATCCTGAACGATAAAGTCCGTCTTGTCGATCGGAAGATGTTTTTAGAGGGACAGCGGATCCAGCCGATGGTTATAGATGTTATTATTGAAATTGCATCGAGAATGCAGAATGAAGAGCCGTCCAGCATGGGCGACTGGTATGACCTTCCTTATGGGATAAAAAATATCAAAACCCAACAAGGCAAAGCAATGTTTTATTTTAGTAAAAGGAAAAAAAGTCCATAGAAATCCATAGGAGTCGATAAAAGTTTATTGGGTTTTTTGGGTTCGTTGCGTTCTTTGGGTTATTTAAATGGAATTTAACTCAACAAACTCAATTAACTCAAAGAGCTCAAAGAACTGGATTCCCGTTTCTACGGAAATGACGGAGAGGCAAAAGGCGGCTTCGCCAGCGAGAAAAGATAAATATGTTTCCATTTAAAGATATTAAACGAACTCAGAAGCCCTTTTTCTTTAAAGAAGATGACCATTTTTCTGATCTGGCCGGTGAAAAAGGGTCCTCTCTCTTCCTTGGGAAATACACCCTGAACGAAGTGAAGGCTGTACTGAAAAAAAGAGGTTTTTTCAAGGATGCCCAAAAAATTGGGCTTTGGCCTCTTGTGATTGAAATTGTTCCTACAGAAAGTCCCCCTGTACAGCGATTCCAGATATTTTACAAGAGGAAAGCGTCTTCTAACATGATAGTTGATCTGAAAATCAAAGAAGGGATTTTTTTTCCAAAGGATCAAACTTTTTTGCCGGATCTAGGTAATGGGTTCCGGTTTCTTATAATGGAATGGCTTACCATGCAGAATCCTCTCGAATCTTTTTCTCCGGAGAGGAAGCCTCTTCCGGGACAGAACCATCCTGGGTTGGGACATGGCCGTGAGGTTCTGGACCTTTTTTTCTATGTAGCGCGAGTGAACAGGAATGACGGAGTCCTCGCATTCCCTGCTTACTTCCACAATGCCATCCTGTTTTCACATCTTTTTCGGTTTTTTAATCCCGAAAAAGAGGCTGAAATACTCGCTGCACAAAAAGCATTTTTTAATGTTCCTTTTGTTGAAATGGCATGGATAGTCCATCTCAACTGCCTGATCGAAGAGGGGAAGGGTGTTTATGAATGGAAGGCGGAAGAACAGGTCTGTCCGCTTAATCAAGATATGAAACAGTATTTTGATTCCTCCGGCTATAAAAAGGCAGTTAAATCTGCCCTGGAGAAAAAGACTTTCCATATCGATTGGGAATGTTATGACGCCCGCAAGGAAAGCGAGAAACGCGAGAAGAGGTGAAAGCCAGACGTCGTTCCCGTGAAAACGGGAATCCAGTTCTTTGAGCTCTTTGAGTTCATTGAGTTTGTTGAGTTAAATTTTATTGAAATAACCCAAAGAACACAACGAACCCAAAGAACCCAATAAACTATTATTTATCTTTGGCCTTCTTGGACTTCGACAGACTTCAACGGACTTCTATTGACTTCTATAGACTCTTCTATCTTTGGCCTTCTTCTAGACTCTGAGAGCTTTATTTGCTATAATAAACGACCATTAAGGAGAGTTCAAAATGAAGAAAGATATCCACCCTGAATATATAGAAGCTACAGTGACCTGTGCGTGCGGCAACTCATTCATCACTCGATCGACATCTAAAGAGATTCGCATTGAGATATGTTCCAAATGCCACCCGTTTTTTACTGGAAAACAAAAATTCATTGACAGTGCCGGCCGTGTAGAAAAATTCAGGAAAAGATATGGCGATTCAAAAAAATAGCGCTAATGCTTCAAGATCTGGACGATATAAAGAAAAAGTATAACTCTCTCCTTACAGTTCTTTCCGATCCCAACCTGGTTTCTGATCCTAAAAAGTTCAAAGAAATATCCAAAGAACGTTCTAGGTTGGAGCCAATTGTTAAGAAATATGACGAATACTTGAAGCTGCAGAAAGAACTGGAGGATTCGAGAGGTATTGTATCTGATACGAATTCTGATCCGGAATTACGTGAACTGGCCGAGGATGAGATCAAGAACCTTCAGAAGGACAGCGATAAGGTGAGAGAGGAACTCAGGATCCTGCTTCTCCCGAAAGATCCCAACGACGAAAAAAATGTTTTTTTAGAGATTCGAGCCGGGGCCGGAGGAGATGAAGCATCCTTGTTTGCCCAGGACCTCTTCCGTATGTATACTCGTTTTGCGGAAAATAGAAGCTGGCGTTTTGAAGTGATGAGTTCCAGTTACTCTCCCATTGGCGGATTAAAAGAGATAATCATCAATATACAGGGAAAACGTGTATTCTCTAAGTTGAAATATGAAAGCGGTGTTCATCGTGTTCAGCGAGTTCCACAGACTGAAACCAGCGGCCGCATCCACACGTCTACGGTCACGGTGGCGGTCCTGCCAGAGGCTGATGATGTTGATATAAAGATCGATCCTAAAGAGATCAAAATTGAGGCATTTGGAGCATCAGGCCCTGGAGGACAGAATGTCAATCGCAACTATACGGCCATCCGAGTCACTCACAAGCCGACTGGAATGGTTGTTTCCTGCCAGGATGAAAAGTCTCAGTACAGAAACAAAGAAAGAGCCTTGAAGATCCTGCGTTCCCGGCTTTTGGATATCGCCCAATCCGAGCAGAACAAGCAGATTTCTGACAACAGAAAGTCACAGGTTGGCACCGGAGAACGAAGCGAAAAGATCCGGACATACAATTTCCCGCAATCGCGAGTTACCGACCACCGGCTGAACCGTTCTGTTCATAAATTAGAGAGTATTCTAAATGGCGATCTCGATGAATTTATCAATGCGCTGGTTCTGCATTATCAAAGGCAAAGGTAATAGAAGTCCATAGGAGTCCATAGAAGTCTATTGAAGTCTATAGAGGTCTATAGAGGTCTATCGAAGTCGTTGAAGTCGGGGAACTCGATAAAAAGTCTTTTTCTAGAGGGGAAGGACCGTCTTAAGGATCTTCCCATGTCGGAACTTGATTCCAGACTGCTCGTCATGTTCACAGCATCTGTATCCGAGGCGCAGTTCCATGCTTGTCCCGAACAGATTGTCTCCAGGGAAGTAACCAGGCGTTTCCGCAGGCAAATAGCTAAAAGGCTTAAAGGTCTTCCACTTGCTTACCTTTTAGGAAAGAAGGATTTTTGGTCAAATTCCTTCCACATAAATAAAAACGTTATCATACCCCGGCCAGAAACCGAGCTTATAGTTGATCGTGTGATCCAATTGTCTGGGGGAGAAAAAGGCCTTATTGTGGATCTGGGAACCGGAAGTGGAAACATCTCCCTGTCTCTGGCAAAAGAGCTGCCTGGTTTTGAGGTTTTGGCAACTGATGTCTCTGGGGCCGCTTTAAAAACAGCAAAACAAAATGCCCGGGCTCTGAAAGTGGAAAATGTCAGGTTCATACGTGGGAGCTGGTTTGAATCTCTTGAAAATATGGGACTGGAGGGGCGGTGTGATTTTATCCTGTCCAATCCTCCTTATGTTGCGGAGCTTGAATGGGACACACTTCAGGAGGAGATCAGAAGCTATGAGCCGAAAAAGGCTCTTGTTTCTGGCAGGACCGGGATGGAAGCGATATCCATCCTTATCCGGAAGAGCTTTGAATATTTAAAACCGGGGGGTTACCTGATATTTGAGATCGGATGGGGACAGAGGGATAGATCAATGAATCTTTTCGGCAGTGGTTGGAGCCGGATAGAAAGCATTCGTGATTTGAATGGGATTCCTAGAATTATTGCGGCAAGGAGAGGCGAAGGGCAATAAAAGTCCATAGAAGTCTGTTGAAGTCGAAGAAGGCCAAAGGCCAAGGGCGGCTAACGCCCTCGAGAAATGTGAGAAACGCGAGAAAAGGTGAAAGTAAGACGTCATTCCCGCGGAAGCGGGAATCCAGCTCAAAAAAGTTAGCCTAGATTCCCGTTTGCACGGGAATGACGAGATAAACGAGACAAACGAGATAAACGAGATACCCTCGAACCCTTTACATCTTTTCTATTTAAATAGCTTGAGCATCTCTTCAAATGACGGCAGCAGCGCGGTCGTTTCGAATCGGATTTTTTCCCATTTTTTAAGATCCAGTGAATTGAATGCATTAACGATAACAGGATCGAACTGAGTCCCGGAATTATTCAGTATTTCTTTCCTGGCAAAAGAAAAACTCTTTCTGGCACGATAAGGCCTGTGTGAGGTTATTGCGTCAAGGGCATCGGCCAAAGAAAAAATACGCGCTTCAAAGGGGATCTGGTCCTTTTTTTTGCGGCCGGGGTAACCGGTGCCATCATACCGTTCGTGATGATAAAGAATTATATTTCCAATTTCTTCAACAAGTTTGATCTCTTTGATCAAGCCAAATCCGAGAGAAGGATGGAGCCTGATTTTTATCCATTCCCCTGGTGATAGAGAGCCCGGTTTTTTAAGGATCGAATCAGGAATAGCTATCTTCCCTATATCGTGAAGGAGAGCTCCTTTACGGATGTTATCCAGCTTTTGTTTGTCATTTATGCCCAGTATCTGTGCCAGGACCTGGCTGTATTTTGCAACGGTTTTTGAATGTCCGAAGGTCTCGACATCTCTGATATCAAGAGCCGTCATGAGGTTTTCAAGAGTAGAGTCATAGATCTCCTCGAGATCGGATGCGTACCTTTGATTTTTTTTCTGCTCTATCTCTAATTGTTTTAATCTTTGGTTGAAGATCAAATTGGCATCGACTAGATGCCTTTTCTCGATAGTCTTTATTGTAGCGGCATAAATGCCTGCAATGTTGGAGGCACTGCCTACGTAATCGATAATACCCTTATTAAGAAGAGAAACAGCAAGATCCGGTTTTTTATCCAGTCCTAGGATACAAATATCCATCTGCCGGTCAAGATCCCTGATGCTGCGCAAAATTTCCGTGTCGTTTATCTGGCTGTTTTCAAGATCAAGGATGAGAAGAGCATAGCCGTCAGTATGATTTAATAGTCCAATGACTATCTCGGCAGATGAGACTTCCTCAATTTGTATCTTCTGCTTTTTCAGAAATCCGGTTATTTGCGACCGTATTTGTTGATTTCTCTCAACGAGCAGGACTTTTTCGTGTTTTTCCACAACTTTTTCCTAATAAGTATTTTCTCTTTTATACTTTATTTATTGAAAAGGGTAAAGAAGAAAAGCGGCTTCGCCCGCGAGAAATGCGAGAAACGCGAGAAAAGGTGAAAGCCAGAAAAAAAAAGAGGCCAAGGGCCAAAGATAGAAGAGTCTATCGAAGTCCATAGAAATCTATTGAGGTCTGTCGAAGTCGAAGAAAGCCCAGAGCAGCTTAGCCCACAGTCATTAAATTTGCGTCATTCCCGTGAAGCTTGTCCCCGACTCTGATCGGGGAGCGGGAATCCAGTTCTTTGAGCCCCTCCGTCATCCTCGCGCACGCGGGGATCCAGCGCGAGATGCCTATTGGAAAATTGGAGGCCATGAGTCATCCTCGCGCACGCGGGGATCCAGCATAAATTGTACTCTGGATTCCCACTTTCGTGGGAATGACGTCTTACTTTCACCTTTTCTCGCATTTCTCGCAGGCGTTAGCCGCCTTTGGCCTTCTTCGACTCCTATAGAATTCAATAGACTCTTCCCGTTTCCCGCGTTAACCGTTACTCGAGGGTGAGTTAACCCAACAAACCCCACAAACTCTTATATCTTTTCTTTTCACTTGAACCCTTGAACCCTGTCTGCGTGCGGTCACGCACAGGCAGGCCTTGAATCCTCGAACCCTTTCTTTTATTTTATCCCCCCTTTGGGTGAGAGGAATGTAAACAAAATTCACCCCCCTAATAGCCCTGGAAGGCGATTGAATACAAAACTGTACTTTGGGAAAATAAGGAACACTGGATAATAGAAACAGGAGTATTGACAGATTTCATAAACCATATTAACATAAAAAACAAAGAGGAGAACCAAGATGGCTAAAGACAATGATTTGCGACCAGATACGGATGCGATCGTTAACGAAATCGAAAATCAATTAGTTGATATCCTTGAGAATAAAAAGAAAGAAGTGACGAAATCTATGGAGGAAAAGATCCAAAAGGAACAGGAAGAAGCTCAAAAAAAAATTGATCAGATCGAGAATGAATACAAAAGAGAAAAAGAGGGTCTGAGCACTTATCGATCACTTTTTGTTGAGTTTGAAAACAAAAGGGCTGGTTTCAAAGAGGAAATGAAGTCACATCTGAATAAAGCGACATCCTTTCAAGGTCAAATTTCCTCATTGACAACTCAAACACTTGATGAACTGCAGTCTGTCAATAAGATTAATCGTGAGATGGAGGATTTCAAATCTATTGCAAGAGAAAGGATGGATTTCATCAAAAAAGATCTACAGGAAAAATATGGGATCACCACATCCATTCCAAAAGAAGATACAAAAGAAGAAGTGGACCTGGATCTGGAACAGGAGCTGTCCAAGCTGACAAAGATCAAAGAATTATTGGAGGATCAGAATGATATTGAACCTCAGGAGCCACCTGTGCCTGAACAAATAGAGCCCACGGCTGACTATGAAATAGTTGAGTCAGAGACTGGTTTTGAGCCAAAAATCGATCCTTTACCTGAACCGGTCGACGAGCCCGAGATCGAGCTTGTTGAGGATTTGAATGCACATGAAATTAAGCAGGATATCGAAATAGTCGAAGAAAGTGCGCCGCAGATAGATGTTGAAAAACTGTCAGATGAAGAGAATGTTCTAAGCAATCTGAAGAGCCTGAATGAGATGAAGACCGATACTAATTTCGAACAAGCTTTTGAAGCTCTTGAAAAGTTTAGAAAAGGAAGTTGTACGGAAGACAATGGAGATGTAAGCTACTTTAAAAAGAACAACCGGATCATTATAGATGGAGAATGTTTGATCTCAACCTTGGCTAACAGCCTGGAAGAAGCAAAAAAACTTTACAAACAGATTTCAAAGACAGAGTCTCCAAAAGAGCAGTTTTTTATCAAACAGGACATTATCCGGTATCAGGAAGTGCTTCGAAAGCTTATGCTGGTAGCCATCCGCATGTGTGAAAAAGAAACCTGTTCCCTCCCAAAATATACAATGGAAATACTCAATGTCGACATCCTGAAAAGCATTCTGGAAAAAGTAAGCATGGAAAACTGGAGCGATCAGGAAGATTTTTCTTCCTTTGATGAGTATGCAAAGTCTCTGAAAGATTCCTATTATGAAAAGATAACCCCACCTGCCAAGTATCTGGACTCGATCATTAATGAGCTTGAAACAAGCTAGGATAGAGAGGAGAAATATTCCTCGATCTTAACTTTGTCTTCCATCGAAACATCACAAAAATGCAGGCCTGTGTGGTAGTTTGTTTTTTTGCCGTCAACACGGGAGGAATAGACAACATTTCCCTTCATATGGCAGGCTTTGTTCCCAAGGATCAAGATCAGATCCATGGTATGTAAGAGCTTCAAAGGAACATCCGTGGGAATTTTTGCCCCTCCCAGGCTTAGGTTGATCGTTCGGGTAATCTCAGGGCCATGGGAGTTTTTAAGGATAAGCATGGCAGAGGTGAAATATCTTTTATGCTTTCGTTTTTCCTTTACGATCTTTTCTTTGTAGGATGTGATTAGACCTATATCCTGAAATTTGTCAGGATGATAGGCGCAGACCATGTTTTTAGCAATAGTGGTCATTTTTTCTTCTGTTGAATTAAATGAGGCAGCCTTTTTTTCCTTAGCTTCTAATAAGGCCATGTCCGCTTTAATGACGATCTTTTTCAGTTTTTCAGCAGTAATGGAATCAAAAGGCCCGAGGCTGTCTCTGGAAAATACTGTAACGCCAAAACTCATAGTCAGATTTTTTCCCGGCTGGAGCTCCTGGTGTTCGAAATAATGTTCCTCAACATTTTGCCGGATCCGTTCTGTCAGCTGGCAGGCTTCTTTGATGTTTTCTATCTTTGTCAGATAAAACAAAAACTCTTCTCCCCCATATCGGCAGAGCAGGTCTTCTTCCCGGATAGAGGATTTAAGGACGTTCGATAGTTCCCGGAGAAGCTTATTTCCTTCCTCATGACCGCTCCGGTCATTATATTTCTTAAACCAATCCACATCTCCCATAACCAGTGCGTAGGCAGAATCTTCCTGCCTTCTTTTCTTTTCCAATCGGAGTTTTTGAATAACCGCTTCAAAGAAAGGATCTGGCCTGAACAGCCCTGTCAGGGCATCGAACTGGATCAGGTTCAGGTTTGTAATTGCGATCGCGATATGCTCGGAAAGAAGACGCATTAAACGTTGATCATCTGGAGTGAAATCTTTGGCTGAAAATGTATCATCTGTTATCTTGTTGTAGACTTCGATGACACCTATAACTCTGTTTTTGTGTTTAAGAGGTAGGCAGAGAATGCTCTTTAAATTAAAATCCAGCAGGTTTGTATGCCGTTTGATCAAAGTTTGGTCTATTGTGTCAATAGATGTATGGATTCCGCGGCCTTTTTTAGACACAATAGCAGTTAGATCCTGAGCATCCAGGTTTACAAGATGTTTGGAGTAATCCGGATGAGACAAAGCGGCATTATTCCAGAACAGTGGTTTAAGATATGGTTTTTGTGTGCCGCTCTTTTCAATGAGATACATGGAGATGCCTTCTGAACCGATGATATCCCTGACATCATGGATGATGTCAAGCAGGGTTGTCACATCGCTTGCTTTATGCAATTCTTTCAGAATATTCTCGATCTTATTTTTTTCTTCTTTGAAGCGGACGTATTTGGTTTGAAGGGCGATACGTTTTTCCAGTTCTGTGAGAACGTTTTTCTCAACAAAACGTTTGATATCTTTGATTTTTGAAAAGGCATTGGAAATGGTTTCTTCTTTGTGGGAGGAGGAAAGCTGGTCTTCTTCCAGCATCTTCTTCATGAAGGCATGCTGGACAGCAAGATAAACAGCCCGCTGAAAACCGTTTATTTCCACTGGAGTGATGGGAGTCGGAAGAAAATCAACAAACTGGTTCAGAGGCCATTCTTTGGCGCGTTCTTCAATCTGCTTCGTGTTTCTTCCGATGATGATGATACTGATGGTTGGATCAATGGACTTATGGAATTGTGTATAATCAGCCATGGATTGATCAATGATTAGGGCATGTATGGGTTGGGATTTTATTAAGGAGAAGAAGTTTGAGAGTTCTGTGACCGTATGCACAGAAGCAATTTTTCTACAAATCTTTGAAAGGATGCGGCAGTCAGACGGATTATTTGAGAGAATTAAAATGTTCATCTGATAGGCAGACCTATTCATTTATTTTCCACAGTTCTTCGGCATTTTTTGAATTCAAATCTTGGCGAATTCCTTAATGCAAAAAACAAAATTTAATTCGAAATCCAATCGATTACTCGATAGCCCAGTTAATATTCTACGGATATTTTCCGGAAAGTCAATATTTTTTGAGATTTTTATATTAACCTCAATTTGTGATATATTAGCATAAATGATCCGTGTCCGTTTTGCCCCGAGTCCAACCGGTTCTCTTCATACCGGTACAGCGCGCACTGCTCTTCTTAATTGGCTTTATGCACGGAAAAATAAAGGCGAGTTCATTCTCCGCATTGAGGATACAGACAAAGTGCGCTCATCCGGGAAGATGACCCATGATATTCTGGAAGGGCTGGAATGGTTGGGGCTCGACTGGGATAAAGGCCCGATCTTTCAATCGCAGAGATTTCCGATATATATCCAGAGGGCGGAGGATCTGGTAGAAAAAGGTCTTGCTTATCACTGTTACTGTTCTTCAGAAGAGATCAGCCAGAGAAAAAAAGCGTCTCCGGATGGAGGAATATCATGGATTTACGACCGGCACTGTCTCAACCTGAGCGAAGAGGAAAAGCGGACTTTTGAAGATATGGGAAAAATCAGAGCAATCCGGTTTTTTATTCCCGATGTAGAGATCAGATACAGAGACATGATCCATGGGGACATTACTGTTAAAAGCCGAATGTTGGAAGATTTTGTTTTAGTGAGGAGAGATGGACTGCCGACTTATCATCTATCAGTGGTTGTGGATGACATAGAGCAGGGAATAACCCATGTCATCCGGGGGGATGACCACATTTCAAATACGCCCAAACAGATCCTGCTCTACCGGGCCTTCCAGGCCGGTCTGCCGAAATTTGCCCATATTGCGCTTATTCTTGGACAGGATAAGAAGAAGCTCAGCAAACGGCATGGTGTGAAATCCGTCCTTCAATTCAGAGACGAGGGATATTTACCTCTTGCTTTTCTGAATTTTATGGCCCAGATGAGCTGGTCTCCGGGAGAAGGGCAGTTCCTGTTTTCTCTAGAGGAATTGATCCAGAGATTTAATTTGAAGAAATTGAGTAAGGGAAGCCCTGTATATGATGAAGAAAAGTTGAACTGGCTGAACGGCCGCGTTATTTCAGAGATGAGCGCAGAGGATCTTTTCCCGCTTGTCAGGCGGATGCTGGAAGAAGCCGGGTTGTGGAATTCTGATCTGGATGGGAAGAAGAAAACATGGACAATAAAAGTTATAAATCTACTTAAGCAGAGGAGCCGTTCCATCAAGGATTTTTCCGTAAGGATGCGGCCTTTCCTGATTGACGATTTTGAATTTGACAGTGAGGGCATGGACAAACATCTAAGAGATGAGAGATTAAAAGATCTTTTACCAAAGATCAGCGCAGATTTTAAGGAAATGGATGGATTCACGGCAGAGAATATTGAAAATGTTGTGAGAGAAAGAGCTAAAAAAGAAGGGGTCAAGGCAGCTCTTTTCATTCATTCAATCCGGATGCTGGTACTGGGAATGCCGGTCAGCCCTGGGATATTTGAGGTTCTTGAATTGATCGGAAGACAAAGAACGGTCCAGAGGATCGATCAGTTTCAAAAAATAACAGCAAAAAAAGTCTGTCGAAGTCCATCGAAGTCTGTCGAAGTCTATTGAAGTCTATAGAAGTCGAAGAGAGGCCAATGGCCAAGGGCCAAAGTCATTTAATTTACATCATTCCCGTGCAAGCTTGTTCCCCAATCAAGTTGAGGACAGGCTCTCGACTCCGATCGGGGACAAGCTTCGTGGGAATGACGAGACAAACGAGATAACGAGACAAACGAGACGAACCAGCTCATTAAACTCAACGAACCCAAAGTCCTCTAATTTATATCCCGTTTCGCGCGTTTCATGCGTTCACCGTTTCTTGCCGGCGAAGCTGTCCTTCCCGCGAAGCCAGTGGAAATGAAGATAGTCACCGAAGGAAATGATCGTTGACGTCAGTGTTCTAAATATTTTTTGTTAATACTATATCTTCAATAATATCATTGCTTTACGGAAATTCCTTCTTAACACTTCTGTGGCACGCAATTTGCTGTATGGATGTGTAAGGAGGTGTTACAATGTTCGATTCAAAATTTATCACAAAACGAAAATGGGTGTTAACAGGAGTGATTTTGCTGCTGATCTTTATGGTGGCAACCCCTCAGGCCCTCACAGCAGGCGTGTGTGAAAAAGCTCTGGAGAAATGCATTATTCAAGCGGTATCTGCCGCAATATTCAGTCTCAGTCCTGCAGTTTTTGCTTATTTTTCCACAAGTTGTTTAATGGGTTATTCATTCTGTATTAGTTATTATCCAGCTAAATAGGAGAAATGAGAGATGCGGAAAAAATTAATATCTCACGGAAAAAAGTGGGTAGTAGTCTGTCTTATTGTTTTGGTACTCTTCAGTATTGGAATGTCATATTCTTATGGGGGAAATTGCGAAAAGGCTTTTTTCATGTGTCTTGAAGATGCTAAAATGCTCGGGGCGGCATGGTATCTGTATTGCTTCAATGGGTATCTGTTTTGTCTGAAGTACATTAAAAGGTAAAAGGGCGAAATTTCTACGGGGTTTGAGAAAGTGACAGACGTGAATACGTCATAGTGTCTGGGAGGATAGATCATGAAAATAATTGAACTCAAGAAATTCTTGTGTGTAGTGTTGGTTTTGCTGGTTGTTTCTGCTGCAGCGGTTGGGGGGCAGGGTGATTTAACAATTCGCCTGGAGGAGGTCCTGTCGATCGGAAGCCTGGATGATGATGTGATATTCCAGTGGGTCGGAATTGCTACGGACAGTGAAGGCGTGATCTATCTGACCGATACTATGGATTATTCATTGAAGGCATTCAGCATTGAGGGCCGATTGATCAGGAAGCAAGGGAGAAAAGGACAGGGGCCTGGTGAGTTTATGGCTCCCAGGCTCCTTGAATTTTCAAAAGGCCTGCTTTATGTGACAGACCAGAATCAACATGGGATACAGATTTTTGACACAGATCTGTCATACAAGCGGCGGATTCCCCTTGTTTTTCCTGTGGTCTCATTCAAGATGATTGAAGAAAGATTGATGGCGGTTGTGACTTTGAATGTGGATAAAAAAGGACAGCTTCTTTTTATCGATGATAAAGGAAAAGTGAAAAAGAAACTCCAATATGCAAAGGAAAAAACACCTTTAATGATGGACATGGCTGACATTGAAGTGGATAAAGAAAGGAATGTCTATATTGCTTATACTTTTCAGGACAAGATTGAAAAATGGGACAGGAGCGGGAAACGTATTTGGTTAAAAAACCTTTTCCGGAAAAAAAAAGTAAAAACAAAAAAGATCGCATCACATGTTGTGCCAACGAATATTATCTATAAAGATATCGCTTTGGACAGTTGCGGCCGCATTTATGTGCTTGGGGGGCACTTTGCCAAAAACAGTAGCAGAGATATCTATATATTAAGTCCTGAAGGAGAACATCTAGCAACTTTTACGCTGCCTGAGTCCAGTCACTGTATTCACATAGATGAAAGGGATTTTTTATACTCCCGGGCTAATGATGGTGTTACATTAAAAAAATATAAAATTCATTATGAATTTAATGATTAGATCCTGTTGTGTGTTTCTTCTTGTTTTGATCTGCTGTCAGATGTTTGTGGCTTCTGAGCAGGATACAGGGGAATGTGATACCGGGCGTGTATTGTGTCTTATTATCATCGATTTTGATGATTTTTTCTGTTTTTCCTGTCTGGAGTCATTTCTCCATTTTATTCGATACATTCCTCCTGCTATCAGGAAGAAATCCTTCTGGGGGGTATTGGTGTATGATTCTCCAGCGACAGACCTTGAGAAAGAATTATCTTCCAGAATAGCGGGGAAAAAATTAAGGGGTTTTAAAGAAGCTAATCAAATCGATTTCCCTATTCTAATCGACCGTGGATCCCATTTTAAACCGTTATGCCAGGAGGGGAGTGCTGTCTTTCTTTTTTCTAAAGAAAGGGATTTATTCCGGCATTATTCTTTTCCATTAAGCCAAAAACAAATGGATGAGATACTGTGCTTCATCAGAAGTCTATAG
>DAOVDI010000158.1 GCA_030669585.1 Acidobacteriota bacterium | reverse complement strand
CGGATGTCCTGATAGAGTTTCTCAAGCGCTCTATGCGCACATGAACCCAGATAAGCTTCGACAGTATCCTCACGCTTCACCTTCACCCTGTCGATGTAGGCATATTTGTACTGCAGCTTGCAGCTTTGGAAAATTGCTATTCGAGAATAACTAAATGCTGGCATTTATTTTAGATCGATTTTCAAGATATTTCCGGTGCCAATCGGGACATAATTATCGCCATAAGCTTTCTTAAACAGCTCGATCTGCCTGTCCCCGGTACAGTGAGTGGCGCCGCATTTTTGAACACCCATCTCCTTAAAGATCTTGATGATATCCTTGACCTCTTCGTCGGAATGCCGCATCAGATGGAATCCGCCGAATACCATGTATATGTCCTTATCCAAGACCTCTTTTGCCTTTTTCAGGATGTTGACTATTCCCTGGTGTGAGCATCCGGTTACAATAACCAGCCCTTTGGACGTATCCAGGATCAAAGACTGTTCCTTGATCCCTGTCCCCATCTCCCCGGTAGAGTAAACATCTTTACAGATCTTCATGGACTCGTTGACAGCGATCACTCTGGTTTTATCCTTGTCTACTTTTTGCTCATATTTTGAGGCAAAAGAGACCGGCAAATACACAGATACACGGGGATTTATTTTCAGAACAGTCAAAAGACCGCCTGTATGGTCG
Organism: Acidobacteriota bacterium; assembly: GCA_030669585.1. Lineage (GTDB taxonomy): Bacteria > Acidobacteriota > Aminicenantia > Aminicenantales > Aminicenantaceae > DAOVDI01. The sequence continues at coordinate 2,512 of DAOVDI010000158.1, read as the reverse complement.
CCATGATTATGTGAAATGACTACAGCATCGATCTTATTCAGATCGACATTCATCTCCTCAATATTGTGCAACAGGATCGCAGGTTTGGTCCCGGTGTCGAACAGGATGGTCTTTTCCGGACCTTCGACTAAACAGGAGAATCCCCAGTCTGCTTTTGTCCCTTCTTTGTAGACGTAATTGTCATAGAGGATGGTGAATTTCAAATCCTTCTGTGCTCCCATTAATGTAAAGAAAAACACAAATAAAAATACCACAACCAAGATAGTTAGTAAAACGATCTTTTTTCCTATTCCCATTATAATACCTCCTTATTAGTCTGAACTATTCATAAATATTTTTTATTTATTATTGCTGCAATAAATGTGCCTGATTTTTCCTGAGGAACACTCCGGTTAAAGAAAGAATTCAGCTTAAAACTGTTAAACAGCTTTACAGCCAGCCATTTAATAGGTATAAAAAAGTAAAGATATGAAAGCCCTTCAGATAGCAGCCCCGGAAGATGTCCGACTGATCGATGTTCCCCGTCCTAACATCATTGAAACCGATCAGGTCCTTGTACGGATGCTGGCCTCGAGCATCTGCAGTCAACACGAAAAAAAGATCTTCCAAAACCTCTATTCAGGAGCACAAAAATGTGAATATCCCTCTCCACCCGGATTCCCGGGACATGAAGGCTGCGGGGAGATCGAGGCAGTCGGAAGCAGTGTTCATTCCCTTAATAAAGGAGACCGGGTTTTACTTTGCGGATGGGCCGGAGATCTTCATCAGGAATACATCGTCTGTCCGGAACGGTGGGCACGACCCACAGTCTCTTCCATTTCCCCTTTTTCACTGGCTCCGACCGAGTTGTATGCCTGCATATTAGCGATCCTCAAGCGAGGCGAAAAAATCCTGCGGGCCAAATGTGTGGTCATCGGCCTGGGACCGGCTGGACTTGCTGCTATTCAGTGGCTCAAGGTCCTGGGAGCGTACAGGATAACCTGCATAGAAAAAAAGAAAAAACGGCTGGACAAAGCCATGACGCTGGGTGCAGACGCCGCGATCCTTTCTTCGGACGCCGCTGCCATAAAAGCCCTGAAAGAAGAAGAGCCTGAGACCGTTATTGAATGCTCAGGCAGCCACGATGGCATAAAAATGGCCTTTGATCTTGCAGCAAGAGAGGCGCTTCTCTTCGGGTACAACGATCTTCCTTTAGAGGTCAACCAGGCTCAATGGTTTGAAAAAAGCCTCTCAATTAAGACACAATTCGCTTTTGATTGGGCGGTATGGAATGAAACTGCAGCTCATGTAAACAGGAAGCTGATCGATCCCGGCCAGATCGTTTCCCATGTTTTTTCCTTTACCGCTGCGGATTACAAAAAAGCCATGAAAATGCTGGATAAACAGCTAGCAGATAAAATCGTCATGGAATTTTAAGAACAGGAGTAACTGACATGCCTCATATCCAGGGAAAAGAACATAACAACCCGCCTGCCTTTGTAACAAAAAAATTATCTCCTATCGACCCTCTCCCGGATAGTTCATTGATCCGGGAGTATGGTGTCGACACATTGGCCGAAGGAGCCGCTACCGATTACCATTACCATGATTGTGACGAGTGGTGGATATTCATCGAAGGAGTCGCAGATGTCACTGAATCAGGCCGTACATACCGGGTCGGACCGGGTGATATGGTGTACACACCCACAGGACAGGAACACAAAATCGAAGCCCTCACACAACTCAAGATCACATGGTTCGAAGGGCCTCTGCAGGGAAAGAAAAGGAAAGGCCATCTGCACAAAAACCCTGAGGAAAGCAAAAAATTGGAAGGATCATCATGAAAAACACAAAAAACCATCCCGCAGTTGTACTTCTTTGCTTTGTTCTGATCCTGCTTCTCATGTGCAGCCAGGCGTCAGCTATTAAACGCGTTCCCCTTGAGAAATACCTCTCCTATGCCCGTGCTTCGGCTGATTATTATTGGAATCATTATGACGAGATCATCGAACGTTGGAGAAAAAGATTTGATGCTGACAATGTATTCGGATACCGTCCTCCAGGCGGGCTGTTGGAGATGGCTGTGATTTATTCCTATCTGTTTGAGAAAGAAAACAACAGGGAATATGCCAACAGAGCTAAGCATGTTCTTTTAACATACGGAGACTTTCGTTCCATGTACCCGAGATCCGCCATACAGAAGAGAGCGGATTACACCGATGGTGTGCCGGTACTGCCGGATTTTTTCACGGTTATGCGGTATATCAGGGCTTATGACACGCTTAAAAATAAAGATATATTTTCTGAGCATGAAAAGAAACAAATCGAAGGTATCATCGCCAACAGCATGGAATATCTTTTGAGAACACAGGAATGGGGCCCTATGAACCGCACTGTCCTCAGGGCCGAGTCTTTGGCATGGGCGATCCGCGCAGTGGACGACCATCCCAGAAAACACATCTGGAAGATGCAGCGCAAAGCCCTTGGGGATGACAACTGGGGAAACTGGGAGATCGAGGATGCCACGATCTAT
>DAOVDI010000065.1 GCA_030669585.1 Acidobacteriota bacterium | reverse complement strand
TTCTTCCTCATCTGAAAGAAATGCCAATAGAATTTTATTTGCAGTATTGTTCTGAAATTTTCCCAAAGCCTTTATTGCATTAACCTTTATAGATTTGTTTTCATAGCTTATAAAGTTAGAGAGATACTGAACTGCGTTTTTGTCCTGACTTTTCTCTAAAATTGAAATGATTTCATTCGTGATGGCTGGGTGTTTATTTTGAGCAATATTCATGAGAGTTTTTAAATCTTGCTTGCCTATCTCTTTTAAAAGGGATAAAGCCTTTATGCGGAAATCAGAAGATTTGCCTTCTTCGTAAAGGTTGCTTAAAAGCGGAATGGTCTCAGGGCCCAGTATTTGTAAATATTCTAAGAGAGCATCAGGTTCCAGGATTTTACCTTTCTGGAAAGCATTTTCAATGAGTGAAAGAAAATTTTCGTCTTTTATGTCTTTAAGGAATTTGTCAATAGAAACGGCTTTTCTGTCGGATTGATAGGATAGAGACTTTTTAAGTTCGAGAATGAATTTGATGTTTTGTACAGCTCCGGTAAGATCTCCTTTTTTCAAAATATCCATATGACATTGGGTTAATATATCTATAGTTTTTGAGAATTCTGCCGGCCTCTGTTCAAGGTAGAGCATTTCAATAACTAAAGACAGAAGTTCTTCCTTAGGCAAAAGTTTTCGATTTGAAAGAATCATATTTTCTAACTTTCTTTTTTCTTCATCAGTAAGGGATGACTTTTCGGCCTCGCTGCTTGACTCAGGTTTGGATTCAGGTTTTTCTATTGAATCGTTCAGAATCTTTTGCGCTAAAGTATTTTCTCTAAGAGCCTTTTGATCTTCTGGGTCAAGTTCTATTTTTCCAGCAAATAATTTATTTTGATCAAGTTTATACTCCATCTGTTCGATTCCGGCTCCTATTTTTGATTCAAGGAAATCGTCTGGAGCGAAATATCGTATATTTGCAAAATCTTTTTCCCAGAGTGAAATAGCAATGTCGCTTTCTTCTGCAGGAAGAGTAGATGCATTTTTAATAACATCTAAAAAGTCAAGGAATTCTTCCTTTTTCAGGCCTTTATAGACGAATAGAATTTGAACACCGTCTTTATGAAATAGAAAAGGAATACTTTTCCGGATTTGTGTGTCAGTGAATACGGTTTCTCCACTGAAAGTAAAGGAAAATTCATCAACACCGAGTTCCAATTTCCAGTATTTCTGCAGAAATATGCAAATTTTTTCATAAAGCTGATCTGTAAATTTAATTACATTTGTATGATCTTCAGAAAAAATTTTCATCTGTGCGAAGCTTTTTTCGAATAACTTTAGAATTTCTTTGACCACCTCCAGCTTTTCTCTATTGACTTTGAGGGTTTGATTTTTTTTTCGATTGTTTTTAGAGGAATGGTTGTTTGAATTTTTGTTCAACTTATTCACCATCATCACTTTATTTTTACACTTTTTTCCAATATATAGTCAAGCAGCAAAAATTTGTATGTTTTAAATTCGTGTGATGCCAAAGAGGAGTTGAAGTGATAGGCAAAAAAAATAAGAATTTACTGGTATTAACACACGAAAGAGCTACCCCGACAAACTGCGAAGATTCAAATATCATAATAACAAAACAGATAAAATCTTAGTGTTTCTTACAAACAATTTTGACATTCCGGCGTTGACTATAGCAGAATTATATCGGAACCGCTGGAGAGTGGAATTATTTTTCAAAAGATTCTAGAGAAAAAATGAAAAAATACATGATAACCCTTGTTCTGGCAACAGTGCTTGGGGCCTTTTTATGCAGGGCGTTCAGTCCAGCAACTACAAAGAAAAAAACTCTTCCATCCAAAGAAGTAGATCTTTCTTACTGGGGGCTAAACGACCCTTCCCAGATCGGCTATGTTTCAGTCGGCATATTGCATAAACAGACCGGAGATGAGTTGATCGTCTATCATATCAGCCGGCAGGAACCTGTTGTCCCCGAACCGAAAGGTGCACGAGGGAAAGTCCCTCATTTTAAAGAGGGGGTTTTTCTTGTTGATGATTTCTGTCAAGGAAATGTCAATCGTTTGGGCGGATATTTCAGCAGTTTTTCAAAGCCACCTTCTGTAGTGGATGTGACGATCGAAAAGTCTTCGGACAATATCATGTCTCTGGCATTTTCCTACATTCAAGTGGATTCTGGTTTCGCAGGATTCTGGATTCAGTTTTTTGATTCTAAGGCCGCTCCTATGGAAAGAGTTTATATGGACTGCTCGCCGTTCAACTTTGTTACTTTCTCGGTTCGCGGAGAGAAAGGGACAGAAAAACTGATCTTGCGGGTAGCGGACAGGGAGTGGGAAAAAAGAGAAGATTCACTCAATATCGGTGATCTGGAGCAGTTTCTGCCATCCGGCCGGGTGGATACATCCTGGCAGAGGGGCTGGGTTCCCATCCAAAAATTCCCTGGCCGCATCAATCGCAAAGAACTTGCCGGGGTGGTTTTTTTAGCCGAAAAAGGTGAGGGTAAAATATTTATCAAGGATATTGCTTTCACAAAAACAAAGGATGCTAAAATCCCGAAGCCCCAGTATGATCCGGTTTTACATCGGGATTACCATACAGGGCTGTGGCTTTGGGAGACCGAGAAAATTATGGGGGATGCGGAAGCGACCCGGGAACTCCTCCAATTCTGCATGAAGCAAAGAATAACCGATCTTTTCATGCAATTGCCCTATCAAGCCAGAAAGGATTCTGGAAAGTGGGAAATCCTCTGGGACAGACCCAAGATATCGTCATTGATATCCAAGCTTCATGGAGCGGGAGTCCTTGTCCACGCTCTTGATGGTGATCCTCGTTTTGCACTTCGCCAATGGCACGACCGGGTTATATCCGTTCTGGAGACGGTCATCCAATACAATAATTCGCAGGTTCAGGAAACACGGTTTGATGGGATTCGATTGGATATTGAACCTTATCTCCTCTCCAATTTTGCCGGCGTTGAAAAAGAATCTATCACAAAACAATATTTAGCAATCTTGAAAAAGTCCAAACAGATGACAGCCTGTGCTCAAATTGAATTGGGCGTGGATATCCCCTTCTGGTATGACAGTGTAAATAGATACTTTGAGCCCTTAGTGGAAATAAAAAATCGACCTTTAAGTGAATGGATATTGGATATTGCCGATAATGTGGGAATTATGGATTATCGCACAAAAGCCTATGGGCCCGATGGAACTATTACTCATGCTATAGATGAGATGGAATACGCGGCTGCTACCGGGAAAAAAGTCTTTGTCGGGTTTGAGACCTCAAGCCTGCCGGACGAGACTATTCTGAACTTTTCAAGAGGCGAAGGGAAGTCAACTGTCCTCTTTAAAAAGCTGGATGGAACCAAGGTTGTGTTAACCTGGATTCCCACACCAAATCAATCCAATGACATGGAGGGAACATATCTCTTCCAGAAAAACCGTATATATGTCCCCTCTGGAAAAATCACCTTTGCCGAAAAAAAACCCAGCGATTTATCGGCAGTAAAAAGAAAAACGGCAAGGGAATTCAGAAAATTCCCGAGTTTCTACGGTTTTGCAATTCATTCCTACGAAAGTTACCATCCATGGTTGGAATCAGGGTCTCGCCAAATTAAATTCCATGATTGCTCCTCACTGACCGGTCTCGTCTTTCAAGAACATTGACATTTACACAATAATTTAATAAACGAAGAGAAAACACAGATGAAAACTTATATACGTCCGGCTGTTCTGGTTGCTCTGCTGTTCTTAGGATATGTAGTAATGGTATTCCCTTTGTTTGTGTTTGGTGGAGAGGTGGTTCAAAAGCAAAAAGCCGAGAATGCTGATGACTTGTTCAAAAAAGCGCAAGCGCTTGCCCAGGATGGAAAGTTTAAGGAGGCTCGAGAAATTTGCCGGGCAATACTCAAAGAATATCCCACTTATCATGATGTCAGGGTTTTTCAAGGGAGGCTGTATCTATGGAGCAAGGACTATGATATAGCCCGAGATGAATTTAACAGAGTAATTCTCGAGCAACCTGACTGTTATGACGCTTGGAGCGCTTTGATCGATACCGAATTTTGGACCCACAACCTGGATGCGGCCTTAAAACACTGCGGGGCAGGTTTGGAGATCTTTCCAGATGATGAAAATATTTTGCTTAAAAAGATCCGAATCTTAATCGAGCTCGAAGATTACAAGTCGGCGTCCTTTTCAGTACGCCGACTTTTAACGGTGAATCCGTCCCATAGGGAAGCAAAGGAGTTGTTTGGTCGTATTCAGCATTCCACCCAACTTTTTGAGTTTGCGCAGTTTTATCGGCTTGAGAGGATCCACCGAAAGGATCAAAGCATTAAATCCTGGGAATTTATGACCCTGGAGTTGGCTGTAAAACCCAAGTTTGGGACATTGATAAGCCGTTTTAATCATGCTTGTCGGCAATACGGAAAGGAAACCTTTTCAGGAACTCAGTTCGAGATAGATGCCTGGCCTGTTTTCAACGAGACTATTTATGCAAACTTCAATGCTGGTTATTCAGCTAATGCGATATTCCCCCGATATCGGTTAGGAGGAGAATTGTACTTCAATCTTCCTAACGCTTTTGAACTTTCCGGGGGATTTCGTTATCTTGATTTTTCGAACGAACGCGTATATATTTTAACAGGGACATTGGGGAAGTATTATAAAGATTATTGGTTCTCGCTGAGACCACTGATCGCGTCCGATTCCAAAGGTCTTTCTACCTCCGGACTCCTCCGAATTCGCAGGTATAAAGAGGATCGAGATAACTATCTTGGTTTTACAGCGGCTTTCGGCATCATTCCTGTTAATCTATATTTTCGAGAGGATATCCAGCGCTATGCTTCATTTCGGCTCGGGATAGAAGCGAAAAGTTCGCTTTTCAAATCTTTTTTGGTCAAACTCCAGTTCAGATATGAACACGAAGAATATCAACCGGGGAGATATGGCAGTCGATATGTTATGGAGATCAGGTTCGAAGAACGAATCTTCAGAAAATACTAACTCGCCTCATGAAGTTTTCAAGAGAATAGCGGTGTCCTATTTAGCTTTAGTAAACCCTTTTTTCGTCATCTCTTCCCAGCTTTGTTTTCCTAACAAATAGTCAAAAAAAGCTTTAAACCGAACCAGGGATAGATACTGCCTGTAAAAAAAATTTTCAAGTATGCTGAACAAAAAAAGTATGGCAACATCTCTTAAACGGGGGTAGCGCCGGATGGAATATTCCCCAAGCAACAGCGACAGGAGTGAGAGTATAACGCCAAGAATGACCGCAAAGATGAAAAACATCCAGCAAAAAGCATAGTTGAGTTTTCCAACAGCAAAAAAGCTGATAAAAATGATGTATCCTAACATTTCCACAATCGGCCCCAGCATTTCAAAAACAACATAACCTGGGACGGCGAACAAGCCAGTGATTCCATATCTGGGGTTTAAAAACACTCTTGAGTTATGGATGATGGCCTCTATAAGTCCGCGTTGCCATCTGTTCCGTTGCCGGGACAGATCTTTCATAGACTCCGGAGCTTCGGTCCAGCATATCGGGTCGGGAATAAACTGTATGGAGAATGGGATTTTTTTTTCATGCAGGTATTTTCTTATTCTTATGATCAGATCTACGTCCTCCCCGACTGTATTGGTATTATACCCCCCGCATTGGAGTGTAATATCCTTGCGGAATAATCCGAACGCCCCGGAAATGATCAACACACTCTTGATCATGCTGAGTCCCAGTCTTCCGCCTAAAAAAGCTCGATAATATTCGATGATCTGAAAGAGTGCGGGTATATTTCGCGGCAATTGAACATTGACGACTTGCCCTGATTTAACCTCACACCCATTGCTCAACCGGATAACTCCTCCCGCCGCAACCGTCTTTTCCGGGTCTTCCAGGAAAGGCCGGACCATTTTGAGAAGAGCTTCTTTTTCAAGAATGGAGTCGCCGTCAAGGGTGCAGAACAGAGGATAACGGGAAATATTAAGACCGGCATTCATGGCATCCGCTTTTCCGCCGTTTTTCTTGTCTATAACGACCAGTTTGGAAATTGTAGGGGAAGTATAGATATTTTTTATTGTTTTGGTATCGATCACCTTCCTGTAGATCCTGTTGGTAATTTTCAGATCAAAAGTGGAAATGAGTTTTTTGAGAGTGTCATCTTTTGATCCATCGTTGACAACGATGATCTCATACTGAGGATATTCCAGAGAAAGCAATGATAGGGTGCTCTCAATGACAGAGTTCTCTTCATTGTAAACGGGAGCGATTATGGAGATCGGTTTTATTAAGGGGAGATGAAAGAGTTCTTTAAAACTAACAAATGCTGTTTTATTCCTGTAATGATTAATCCCAATTATGGACAGCAAGATGAGGATTATATAAATGGAATTCAGAGCAAAAAAATAAACCAGGATCACAGAGGTGATTATTTGGAAAACCGTATTGATGATCTCTCCCATTATCCTGTCTCGTGGTAGATGCTGTTTTCCAAAATCATCTGAGCCATCTCAGCAGCATAACGGTCTCTTTTTTGGCCTGCAAGTTGTTTTAAACGTTGTTTTCCCTTATTTCCCAGATTTGCCAGTGCTGTCCCTGCATTCAGACGGCAATACCAATGGGGAGAATAAACAGCCTGGGCCAGAGTGTCTATAGCAGAGACGATCTTCAGTTTCCCGAGGCTTTTTAGAGCTTGCGCACTGACTTCCCACGCATCATCCGATGATAGTTCCATTAAAACGGCATTGACTTTGGGTAAGGGCCGGTTTATAGTCCCAAGAGCTTTGGCAACTTTGACTCTGATTTCCTTGTCCGTACTTCGGGCAAATGCAATGATATCGATATAAAGATGGGGAAGAGGGATTGCTCCTACCAGTTCTATAAAAAACATGATTTTATTACTTGATAAGGGTTTTTTTAAATAGGACCGAACCAAATCTTCGATTTCGTCTCCCATGGCAAAAAGAACATTCATGTATGATCTCATGTCAGGATCGGGATCTCTTTCAAATGTTTCAAATATCTGATTGATCACAAGTAAGTTAGGCCTTCGAGAAAGAGCATTGATGGCGGCGAGTCGAACGACCGGTTTGTCATTCAATAATTTCATGATTTGAGATGTGTCTTCAAGGCTGGAGAAAAGTACAAAAGGACGTGTGGCTCTAAGGCGTTTATAAGTTAATCTGGAATGGGTGTTTTTTAAAAGGTTTTTCTTTAATGCGGCATCATAGATCAATCTGAGTTGATCTATCCCAGGTCCTTTGATCGTTTCCATGTGCTTGACCAGAATTTTGATGAGAATGTTGGAATAGCGGGGATATTTTTTTGCGATCTTTAATGAAAATATTTTGTTTTGCCTGCTGTAAACTTTCAGGATGTCATTTTCTATCTTTTTGGATATCAAATGGGTCCTTTTTTTATGATATTGAAGAATAAACCTCCGAGCTACGATAAATAGAAAGATCGAGATTGCGATGGAAAAAAGATATATTAGGCTATAGTTAATAAATATGAGTAAGCTGCTCATTTTTGGCCATCAATATTTTTTTGATTTTTAACAGGAGTACTTGTGGAGAAAAGGGCTTGATCATGTATTCCGTCGCTCCACATTCTAAGCCTTCTAGGATGTCTGATTCCCGGGATAAAGAACTCAGGATGATTACAGGGATGGATGAGAGTTTTTCATCTTTTTTCAGGAAGGAGAGAAACTGATAGCCATTCATTCCTGGCATTATGATATCTAGAAGAATTAGATCGGGATGATGTTTGTGTGCCTTTTTTAATCCATCTTCAGCGTTATCTGCGCTGATAACTGCATATTTTTCCATGGAGAGAAAGTGCTTAATCATTTTGAGGATAATCAGGTCATCCTCGATAACAAGAATTTTTCTGTCCCCTTTTATTAATGCTTCCTCCTCTGCTCTCACTGATTTCTCTATGATTGGCCATGGATTATCAAGTGCTTCTAATTCCTGTTTAATATTTACCAATCTCTGCAATTCGTTTTCCAGATAAAGTTTCTCTTTTTCCCCCAGTACTTTTTCCCCGGAAACTTTAGTCTTTCCCGCGATTTCCTTTACGGATTCCCCCTTTTTAAGATTTCTGATCGCTCCTTTTTTTATTTCGAGGACTTTTTTGAGATTTTCTATGGTGATATCAGTCAACCTGACCATTTTGGCCTTGTTCTGTTGGATTCCCCAGAGATATTTTCTAAAAAGGCTATTCGATTCATCGATGGACTTTTGCTTATCTTCTTTATGGGATCCCATTATTTTTATACTAATTCTTTTTTTCTTTTTTAACAATACAATAATAATACTGCGAACCTCAAGTTCATGTCCCGATCAGCGGATGTTTTTGAGCCCGGCAGAGAGTGACTGGAAAAATTTCCTTGAAAAAAGAGTAAGGACAGGATATCTCTATTAACTTGGATTATTCACGAGTTAAGATTGTCGCAGATGCGGCAAGACCGGCTCATCTAAAGGTTAAATAAAAAGGGAGTATATGATGAAATTCCAATCCAAAAAAAGATTCAGATTGGTTTTAACTGTTTTCATGGGATTTATATTGATCGGTGCTTTGGGTTTCAGTGCGCAAAAAATTCCCATCAGTTTCAATGATTATCATGGATTTACTGGAACAGTAAAGTATATCAAGGCAGTTTCAAAGGCTTACCCCAGCATCACCAGATTGGTGGAAATTGGGAAAAGCAATATGGAGAGGCCGATTTTTGTTCTGGTCATCTCAAACATGAAGACGGGAACAACCATCGATGCCCATGTGAAGCTGCGGAATATGCGCAGGGAAGGGGTCAAGAACGTTCCCCCCATGAAACCGTACCAGGGGAAACCCGGGCACTGGATCTGCGGAAGCATGCATGGAAACGAGCATACCGGGACAGAGGTCTGTTTATATATCATCGATAAGCTGGTCACTGGGTATGGCACAGATTCAGAAATCAAACAGCTTATTGATAACAAGACATTCTACATTTGTCCGGTAGTCAACCCGGACGGCGTTTATAACAGCGTGGAGAAAGGTCTTTCCCAGAGGCGCAACAGCATGATGAAAGACGATGACGGCGATGGCAGGGTCAATGAAGACGGGCGGGACGACCTTAACCGTGATGGTTTTTTTACCCGGTTCCGTTACAAAGACTCAAAAGGCCGGTATGTGATCGATGATGTTGATCCACGCTTGATGGTCCGGCTTGGCAGGGATAAAAAAACTGAGAAGCAGAGGTATTCCGTAATTGCCGAAGACAAAGATAATGATGGAGACGGCAAGCGGGGAGAGGATTCGGAACAAGGTATCGATATCAACCGGAATTTTCCCGAGGGATGGTTTACTGACGATGATATGGCTGGAGGAACGGGAGATTACCCGACTTCCTCACCTGAGGCACAGGCGGTCGTTGAGTTTTTCACGAATCACAGGAATATTCTCATGGCGCAGTTTTATCACACTTCCGGTGGATTTACTTTTAGACCCCTGGGCACAGCCCCACATGACAAATTGCACCCCAAAGACGTCGCAATATTTGATATGATCATGGGAAAGAAATATCTTGAGATTATCGGAGAAGAAGTGCCGGAAGCCTGGCAGAAGCCTGAGCTTTTAGATAAATTCAAGGCCGAACTCAAAAAGAGCTCCAAAAACAAATACGCCATTTCCCGGGGATATGAACTGCCGCGCGGCTGGAAGGTCAGCTATAATGAAGCCAGAGACAGACGGTACAGCTATGGCATGGCTACGGATTGGGCCTATTTGCAGTACGGCATCTATTCCATAACCACAGAACTCTGGAACTCCAGGAAGGATATAAAAGGGATGCCTGAGCTTAAAGGTGAAGACGCAAGAGTAAAGCTGGAACGGGCTCTTTTAAAATATCAAGATGAAAAGTTCGGTGGAAAATTGTTTGTCCCATGGAAAAAATTCGACCATCCAGACCTCGGCCAAGGCGAGATCGGGGGTTGGATTCCGAAATACCGGAGCAACGCACTTCCCGGAAGCCCCCTGCTCAATGTTTGCGAAATGCACTGGCAGTTCGAACTCTTCAGGGCGGGGCTCATGCCGGCAATCGAAATCAGCGATGCCAAAGCACGCGTGCTCTACACGACGAACAGCGCTCGTGGCGCGGTGGTCTCCCAAAAGGTTGATCAGGTTACGATTAAGAAAGGAAAATCGAAAGGGAAGTACAGAGTCGTGGAAGTCACCGCAACGATAGAGAACAAAGGGAAGCTGGCGACCCATGTAGCCCGGGGAACACAACTTGCAGGGAACAGGGAAGATGTTGTCTGGCTTATCGGTGATCCAGATAAAGTTACTTATCTCCAGGGAACGCCGTTCCAAAAGATTGGTATTCTTGAAGGGATTATAAAAATTCCCGGGTATTCAGCGAAGGTAGCTCCTGCACCGCAGCAGGAGCAGAGATCTCCGTACATGGGGAGGATGTGGCGTTTCATGTCGCAGTACTATCCGCGGCCGAGAAGACCCCAACAGAGGCCCGTGCCTACGCAGGTAAAAGGGAAAGGCCCTAAACGCACAGTCAAATGGCTTGTGGCTATTGAAGACAATGCGCCACTTAAAATCGTTGTCACTTCACAGAAGGGTGGCACCAAAGTAAAAAACCTTTCGATTCAATAAACGGAGGTGCACGATGAAATCAAGAATTCAGTTTAAATACATATCGGTTTTGGCTTTGTCAGCCTTACTTTTAGCGTCCTTTGTCACTCCGGCGATGGCACAGAAAAAATTGCAGAAAAGTCCGGGCGGCTACCACGGCGAACTGGACTTTCCCATCAGTTGGAACCGGTATTATTCCTATGCCGAGTGGACGAAAATCATGCATGATATCCAGAAGAAATATCCTCACCTTGCTGATATCGAGAGCATCGGGAAAAGCCGTATGGGCCGCAGCCAGTACCTTATTACCATCACCGCCAAATCCACTGGAGGCCATAAAGACAAACCTGCCATGTGGGTGGACGGCGCTATACACGGAAATGAGGTGAACGGCATCACCTGTTCCCTGTACCTGATGTGGTCTTTGCTAACGAGGTACGATTACGACAAATATATTTATGACCTGGTGAATAACTGCACATTTTACATTCTGCCGGGCCTTAATGTTGATGCCAATGATTCCTTTGTGAGGTTTCCCAACACGCCGCACAATCCCCGCGAGTCCTTCAGGCCTGAAGACAACGATGGTGACGGACTTTATGATGAGGACAGGACAGAGGATGTGGACGGTGACGGGGAACTTTCCATAATGTATATCCAAGATCCCAAAGGAGAATACAAATTGTCACCCGATAAAAGGCGGTTTGTTCGCGTAAGCGATATAAAAGAGGAAGGCGTGCGGTTCCGGAGAATTGGACCGGAAGGTTATGATAACGATGGAGATGGTTTTATTAATGAAGACGACATTGGAGGCCCTGACCCAAACAGGAACTATCCTTTTGATTGGAATCTCCGGGCTGGAAATCCCTATCCAATGTCAGAGCCGTGTACCCGCAACGCCTATGAGTTCATGCTGAAGCATCCCAATATTTTTGCCAGTTTTCATTATCATAACACCGGGCGGTTGATCATGTTTACCACACCTCCAAGGCGTGAGCAGAAGCAGACAACTGAACAAAAGCAGCAGGCGCAGGAAAGATTAAATCAATACCTTGAGGAGCAGCGGAAAACCAACAAGTATGCCCAGGCTTTTGATGTCCAGGTGCGTCCGGGATACGAAGAAGATATAAATGCCCAGGCTCAGATTGTGACAATGGGTGCGCGGATCTTAAAAAACTACCGCCCAGTTACCTCAGGAGGTGTGGGACAGACGGCAGCCTCCTCATACGGCATGCTTGGGGCTTATGCATTCCTAATCGAGCTATGGGGTTCGCCGGCATTTGATGCCGATGAAGATAATGATGGAAGAGTTTCAGATGAGGAATACCTGAAATGGATCGATACCGAGCTGACCGGAGAAGGCTGGATAGTGCCCCACAAAGTGAATCATCCGGATCTTGGGGAGATATGGATCGGCGGAACCCGGAAAAAACACACACAGAGAACGCCTCCTGCCCGCTATATTGAAATGGAAGCATTGAAGAACACTCAGTTCGTGATGTATTGCGCTAGCCAGTTTCCTAAAGTGGAAATAGAGGAAGTGACTGTAACCCCTGCCACACACAATCTTTTCTGGGTAGAAGTGGCGGTGAAAAATGAACGGATCTATCCGACGTCTTCAGACAGGTCAATGAAACTCAAAAGAGCAGTGAAAGATAAGCTCACATTCAGCTCATCCAAGAACATATCCCTGGTTAAGATACCCGGGGCTGCGACAAAGATAAATCCAAAGAACACCAGTGTTCAGTATGAGACAATTACTGGCAAGGTGACTGAATTCAGGCTTAAAGGGAAACAGACACTCCGTTTTTGTGCTCTGGTGAAGATAGATGGTTCTTCGGGCTGGGTGGAATTTCATGTGAAATCTCAGAATGGTGGTTCGGATAGTAAAAAAATCAAAATAAAAATAAGCTAGGAAGATTTTAAAGGTAAGATGATGATTTAATCCTGGGGACAATACGCCCTTTTCTGTAAATAAAGATGCTTGACAATCTTAAAATCGCTGTTAAAAGACAAAAAAAACTGATCATTATTTTTCTGATAACCATATTTCTCCCCTCAATTACACTAAGTATATTCGGCGTCAGATCCATTAGGAATGAAAGATTTAGATTAATCAGGCAGCTTGAAGACGAACACCTAAAAGCGGCTGACTTTTTAAAGAATCAGATCAGCTCTCGATTTGAGGATATTGAAATCTTCCTGCAGAATCTGGCTCAACACCCATCCATTAACCAGAAGGATTATGCTTCTATAGAGGAATCGTTAAATAATCAGTTAAGGGACAATCATCTTATAGAACATGTTTTTCTGGCTTATAAGAATGAGGAGCCTTTATTTCCTCTGTTTCTGCCTGTTTCTAAAAAGAGAAAATCACCCGTCCTCTCTTCCCTGACAAGCGCTCAAATAGAAGCCCTCGAGAGAGCCCAAAAATTTGAATTTAGCCAGGAGAATTTCTCCCGGGCCGTTGCTCTGTACCAACAAATCTTTTCTCGCTCCAAGAACATAAATATCCAAGCACAGATGCTCAACAATATAGCCCGATGTTACATGAAGTTAGAAAATTACGACAAGGCCATCCAGAATTACTCAAGAGTCAACGAAGAATATCCCGAATGCACAACTTTCTCTTTTTTACCCCTGGACCTTATAGCCAGGATTCAGATTGTCATGTGTTATAGAAGGGCGAGAGCTCATGATAAATTTTTAAAAAACTCTCTCAATTTATACAGAAACCTTCTCCAAAAGCAATGGTATCTGGATGCTGATCAATTCAAAACCTATTCTTCAATGGTGGAAAAAGACATCTCAGAATTTTTATCTGATAATGTGGTGGATTTTGAAAAAGAGGATTACAGTCAAGAATTTGATGGGCTGAAAGAGCTTCATCAGGAAATTAATGAACAGTGGCAGGTTGTCAAAGATGTGAGAAACTCTATCCTCCCCGAGCTCCAGAGAAAATTTATCGAGCAGGACACCTCCACCTC
>DAOVDI010000145.1 GCA_030669585.1 Acidobacteriota bacterium | reverse complement strand
GGCTACTTGCGGTACTGTCTCGACATTGAGCCCGATTCCCAGGACCACTTTCTCCACCGTCTTTTCCCGGCTCTGGGTGAAAGCCAGGAAACCGGCTACCTTTGCCCCATCGATAAGTATGTCATTTACCCATTTGATCCCGGCTCTCCCTTCCAGCCCAGGGATCCTGTCAATAGTTTCAACAAGCGATACTGCTGACAGGATAGAGAAACCGGTTCCGAATTGAGGGATGGGCTGCTTTGGAGCTAGAAAGACCGTAAGATGTATATTCCCCTCAACAGCCGTCCAGGACCGATCTTTCTGACCGTGGAATTGCTCTCCCGAGCCGGCAAGACACAGTATGCTGTCCGGCAGTTCAACATCTTTTCTGCAAAAATCGATCAAAAGATCATAATGGGAACATGGCGCCTTATGAACAGTAAAAGCCGCCTGCCAGCAGCTTGGGAATCGGAATTCAGCTTGAAACACAGGAAGCGAGGTAAAAATCTTCTCTGCCAGGACAGGAAGACCGGATCTGATTTCCTGGAATTTGGTACGTGTCCCCAAATAATAAATCCTGGAACAATAATCCGGATCGTCAGTATATATTATCATAATCTCAGAAAAACAATTTACATCTTTGTTCATGACTCTGCAAGAGGAATGAAACGTCTCTGTCTTGTAAAGAGTTACTATAAATGTTAGTATGGCAAACTGATTTAGCGGAGAAAAGACCCCCTTCAGTTTGATAAACAACGCTCAAAAGGAGATACCAAGTGAAGAGCAAATCAAATATCGTTTTCATAATGATAATGTTCATCTTCCTTTGTTTGTCAGGATCTCAAACCTTTGCACAGAAACAAACAGGCTCTATTAAAGGACACATTGTCGATCTCCAGGGAAATCCGCTGGAGAAAGTTATCATCTACCTTGATTCCCCTGTGCTGATGGCGATTTCTTTTTATATTACTCCTCCCTCAGGCCGCATCAATTTTGACCTTCTGCCCCCAGGAAATTATTCGATCAGAACCGAAATCCCAGGTTACACATCCACCACAGTGGAAAACCTTACTGTCAGGCTGGGACAGACTCTCAAAATCAAGATGGTACTCAAGAAAAGCGAGATCGAGGATGAAGAAACCCAGATCATCCATTCCCCTGTGCTGGATCCCCAAAGCACAAAAACAGCCGTTACAATAAGCAGTACCATGCTTAAGACTCTGCCTCTCCAGAGAGATCTTTTTACGGCTGTGCTTACTGCTCCCGGTGCACTGCATGAAAGCAGTGTTTATCCCAAAAACCAGATTTTTCTGGGATCAACAGCCCGGTCAAACCTTTATACCGTGGATGGCTTAAGTTTGAACGATCCGGCTCAAAGACATCTGATCACCCGAATCCCCTACGATATAATCGACGAGATCGAAGTCGAAACAGCCGGCCATTCCGCTGCCACTGGAATGGCGGACGGAGGATATGTCAATATCTTAACCCGCTCAGGAAAAAAAGGTTTCCGTTACTCCTTCCTTGTGGAGCACACAAGTGGTGAATTCATCAAGAAACTGAGGCCCCTGGGAGAGATCAGCCAGCTTGGTACGCAATCTCCCGAGATAGACAAACAACTATGGGATTTCAACATGACCTTGGGAGGCGTACTGTGGCCGGACAGAGCCTGGTTCTTCAGCAGCCTGAACTGGTTCAACAACACAAGAACCACACCATTTACCCCCTGGGTCGACACATATAAAAAAGCCCACAAAGCCTATGATTGGAAAAATGATGAAAAATCATCATTTGTAAAACTGACCCTTCAACCCTATTCCAAGTTCAAAGCTGGTGTCACATTTTACTTTAAA
This sequence comes from Acidobacteriota bacterium, assembly GCA_030669585.1. Lineage (GTDB taxonomy): Bacteria > Acidobacteriota > Aminicenantia > Aminicenantales > Aminicenantaceae > DAOVDI01. The sequence goes on along the minus strand of DAOVDI010000145.1, from coordinate 2,010 downwards.
GACCACAAACAGACCAACACTGCTCAATCCCTGGCCTGGAATCTTACACGCGACGCAACCTATATTCTTGACCATGAGCAGAATTTTTTTCTCGGCGGCAGTCTTCAGTATCTTGCAGACCAGAATACATCCCTCCTTGTCACTGGCGGTTATATTGAAGGGCATACGCCCCTGTATCTCCAGGAATCTCACTCATCCAGCCTGGAATATTACGATGACCTGCTTGGATACCATTGGGGAAGCGCTCAATACAATGATCGCTATGAGAAGAAAAAGCTCCATGTACAGGCACTTATCACCCACTATTTAAACAGGTCCACTGGATTTGATGCGGTTATCAATGCCGGGTTGGAATACCAGTATCTTTACGGCAAAAGGAATGTATGGAAAGAAAACGGGATGCTTGTCCATTATTTTAATGGAAGCCCCTATTTTTACGGGCTCCAGACATCACCTGTTTCAGATATGACGGTCGGGGCTGGAAAGATCTCTATGAATTTTGCAAGCTCTAGTAAAGACGGATTTACTCCTTCCAGTGAAGTTCGAAATATTGGAATTTTTCTCTCTAATTCCATGACTTTTGCCGACAGAATCACCTTGAATCTTGGATTAAGGTTTGACCGGAGTATAGGCAATCAGTCAGCCTACCAAAAATTCGCTATCGGCAATGCAGTGGGTCTGAAGATCGGCGAAGAGCTGATAAGTCCGATTGTAGGACAAAACCCGTATTCCAACATGTTCATACCCATATGGAAAAATCTCATAGTCTGGAATTCCTTCTCGCCCCGGGCAGGGCTGGTCATTGATCTTTTCGGAAACAGCAAAACTCTGCTCAAAGGATCTTTCGCCCGGTACACGGAAATCCCCTCTTTACAGCTTCTTGATTCTCTGAATCCTATTGTTATTGAACGAACTCATGATTATTACTGGTATGATGAGGACATGAATGGTGAAGTGGGCACAGAGGACACTTTTACCCTCTTTCCGGACGACTATCGTATATACTCTGAAACAGCCTATGGAAACCGTCTGGCGGGAGACCTGTCAACACCTTATACCAATGAGCTTACTATCAGCCTTCAGCAGGAAATTTTAAAAGACTTTTCCCTGAAGGTCACTCTGATCCGGAAAGACAAAAAAAACATCATAAACAATGTCCTCATGGATCAGGATAGTGGGCAATATTGGTACACAAATAAACTGGATACACAGAACTGGTGGGTGCCTTTTGAAACTATAGTTCCCGCTGCAGGCGAATATCCGGAGACACCGGTAACCGTGTACTTCCCTTCCAACAGCTCGCCCCTTTACTTCGATCAGATCAAAAACGTTCCGGAACTGAAAAGAACTTTCCGCGCGGTCGAATTTGTCCTCAACAAGCGGATGTCCAACAACTGGATGTTGAACGGATCTCTGGTATTGAGCGAATCAAAAGGCAATATTCATCTGGGTTATTCTGCGAGTTCCGGAATGACTCAGGCTGCTTATAATCCAAATTATTTTGTAAATTTCGGAGAAAATACAAGGCTGGATTATGATAGGCCTCTGGCTGTCAAAGTTATGGGGACCTTCCAGTTCCCCTGGGACCTGATGCTGAGTGTTTATTACAGGCATCTGAGCGGCGCTTTGTGGGCCAGGAGCGTAACCATCGCCCCTCCGGCCGATTGGACAGAAACGCGTAACACCCGACCAGAGTACATGCAGGTTCTGTTGGAAGAACCTGGTTCAAGACGGCTCAAGGCATCAAATATCCTGGATCTCAGGTTCGAAAAAACGTTTTCCATATCCGAACGGGGAAGACTGAGCTTTTTCGTGGATGTATTGAACGCATTTGGAGATAAATACAGTGTAACTCTGGAAAATGTTGGGGGGTACTGGTTTCCGGCCGCAGAAAGCACGACTCTAGGGACCCGGGTGCTGAGCTCGTATTTCAACAAAGTTGTGGCTCTGGGAGGGACTAAGACTTTCCGGATCAGTATGAGAATCGGATTTTAAGCCGGGCTATTTATT
>DAOVDI010000186.1 GCA_030669585.1 Acidobacteriota bacterium | reverse complement strand
GTGCCATATTTATCAGCTATTTCCTCGAAGCGGAAATCTCGGATATATATTTTGCCCTTGTGCTCTCTAAGCTCCATTGGGAGGATTACCTATTCATTAATTCTTATTGTGACTGTCTGATGGTTAAAGGATCAAAGGAATATTTTTATCTCTCATTGCCAGACAGGATTGACAGGATTATTTGGATTTTTTCGTTGCTTTCGCACCTTCCAGAAGAAGCTGAGAAAACGCAATCCGCTTACAGCGGAAAGTGATACGTTACTTGTTGTCGAATTCGGGCTTGACACTTTCGCTGCATCTAAGCACAGGTCCTTCCCTCATAGAGGGAGTGGACTTTTTGCCTTTCTTCAGGAAAGGCAAAAATATCCTGATTATCCGGTAAATCCTGTCTTATTTACATATGCAGACATCTTGGAAGGGACTAAGAAACGCGTAATGCACTCGTTGCATCATGGTCCTCTTTGCTCATCCATTTTTGTTTTATAAAAGATCGATCGATCTTGCCGTTTGCTGTTTTTTGGAATGTTTTTTCAAAGTGGATTTCATGTGGCACCATATATCCGGGGAGGCGCTTCCTGCATTCCTGGATTAATATCTTTTTATCATTGGAAAGGTGATTTGTCTCAACGACCGAGACAATGATCTGCTCTGCATTCTCAATCTCCTTGCCAAAAACCACAGCATCGCTCACACCAGGGATTTCGATAAGCACTTCTTCCACCTCAGTGGGGCTCACCCTATAGCCGGATGTTTTAATCATTTCATCTCTTCGCGATATGAAATACAGAAACCCTTCTTCATCTTTTTTTGCGAGATCACCTGAATAGACTACGATCTCATTCAGGTGATCCTGCTGGTTAAGCAGGGGGTTTCTCCTGAAAACTTTCTTGGTCTTTTCGGGATCGTTCCAGTAACCTCTGGTGATCAAAGCTCCTCTATGCACTAATTCTCCCGGTTCTCCCGGAGCGCACTCCTCTCCCCGGCTGTTCACAACAAGAATTTCGACGTTGGGAATTGCCCTACCCACAGAGTCCGGTCGTTTATCAAGCTGTTCAGGGGGAAGATAGGTAGATCTGAAGGCTTCGGTCAATCCATACATCAGAAAAATGTTTGTTTTTGGGAAGAATGCGCGTATCTTAGTAACAATGGACCGAGGCACCTTGCCGCCGGTATTTGTGATGTACCTCAGATAAGGAAAGTCGTATGCCGATTTCACAGAATATTTATCATTGAACAGCTTTACCCATATAGGATTCATCCCGGCAAATCCCGTAATCTTCTCGTCCTCGAGGATCTTAAGCAGATCTTTTGGCATAAAGAATTGATGCATAACAAGAGTTGCCCCATTAAGAATGGAGGTGGTAGCCTGGTTGAAGCCGTAATCAAAATTAAACGGAAGAACGCTTATCAGGGTGTCATTTTCTGAAATGCCCAGGTAACTACTGACAATTTGCGCCCCTTCGACCACGGTTCGATGGGGAACCACGACGCCCTTTGGCAAACCCGTAGAACCGGAAGTGTAGATCAAACAGGCCACATCATCGGCAATCTGATGAATGCAAGTCTCATCGGCTTGTAAACCATCCTTGACTTTGTACCAGCAGGGAAACGGACCGGCAGCAGCGGCCTGGTCCATGTACAAGATGCTGGCTGGTGCAGTGAGATTGTTTTTTTTGTGATGTCTACTTGTGGTGACCAGGAGCTTGATGTCACAGTCCTTGATAATGTATTCGATTTGCTTTTGCTTTAGAATCGGATTGATGAAGACAAATACTGCCCCGGCCATGGATATGCCAAACATAGAAGTCAATTGTTCAATTGATTTGTCAAGGAGAATTCCCACTCGTTCTCCTTTTCTAATTCCCAGCCCTTGCAGGAGCCCCTT
>DAOVDI010000070.1 GCA_030669585.1 Acidobacteriota bacterium | reverse complement strand
TACTCAGGCAGCAACTCTTGATGAACTTCAAACCAACCTCCAAGAAGTAATATCAATGCTCCTGGAAGATGGAGAGCCAAATATCGATACAGTTTTTGTAGGAACACAAACAGTTTCCGTGGGATAGAGATGGGAACCTGTGTTGAAGAACTTTTAGCAATTAAGAAATAGATAACCAACGCATGAATTAGAAAACGTGTTCCATTTTGTGTGAAGAGAATCGCCTATGCCCAATATAAGAAACTTCAGCATTATTGCCCATATTGACCATGGGAAATCCACACTTGCGGACAGACTCATACAGGCTGCAGGCATGGTTTCCCAAAGAGATTTCCGCGACCAGATACTGGATACGATGGACCTTGAGAGGGAAAGAGGGATCACCATTAAAAGTCAGACAGTTACACTGCCTTATAAAGATAAAAAAGGGGAAAACTATTCACTCAATATGATCGACACCCCAGGGCATGTCGATTTTTCCTATGAAGTATCCCGCGCCCTCGCATCCTGTGAAGGTGTGATCCTTATTGTTGATGCGTCACAGGGGGTAGAGGCGCAAACCGTTGCAAATCTGTTTATGGCTATGGAACATGATCTGACGATTATTCCGGTGATCAATAAGATCGATCTTTTAACAGCAGACATAGACAGGACGAAAGAACAGATTGAAAATGAACTGGGGCTTGATCCTGATATGGCGATCCTGTGTTCGGCCAAGGAGGGAACAGGCATAAACGATATTTTTGAAGCTGTAGTAGAATATGTCCCTCCGCCCGAAGGCAAACCGGACAAACCGCTCAAATCTCTGATTTTTGACGCTCACTATGATTCTTTTCGTGGAACGATCATTCACTGCCGCATCTTTGACGGTTGTGTTAGGTCCGGCGATATCATACGTCTCTTATACAACAGCGCCGCTTACAAAGTAGAAGAAGTCGGACTCTTCCAGATAGAAAAAAAACCCAAAGACAGTCTGTCTGCCGGGGAGGTCGGATACATTATTGCAGGGATAAAAAAACTGGGAGATACCCGGATCGGGGACACGATCACTCTAGATGCTGATCCTGTCAGTGACCCTTTGTCCGGATTTAAAGAAGCAAAGTCAGTCGTTTTTTCTTCTATTTATCCTGTGGCTTCAGATGAATACCAATCTCTCCGCGAAACATTGGAAAAGTATGAGCTCAATGACGCCTCCCTGACCTATGAAAAGGATTCTTCCGCGGCTCTTGGACAGGGATTCAGATGCGGTTTCCTTGGACTTCTTCATCTTGAAATATTTCAGCAGCGGTTGGAGCGGGAATACGACCAGTCTATTATTATGAGCATGCCCAGTGTTGAATATAAATTCACACTTAAAAATGGGAAGACCATTTTAATAGATAACCCGAAGCATTATCCGGACCCTTCCCAGATCCAAAGTACCGAAGAACCTTACATAAAAGCATCCCTGCTTTTTCCTGAGAGATATATGGGTGTTGTCATGAAATTGTGCTTATCCCGCAGAGGGAGCAATCCCCGCATAAGTTATCCCACTCCAGGACGTATTGAGCTTTTGATCGATATGCCGCTGGCTGAAGTCATATATGATTTTTACGATACGCTCAAGACAAATACACAGGGATACGGGTCCTTTGATTATGAATTGATCGATTACAGGGCCAGCGACCTGGTCCGTCTGGATATTCTGGTCAATGGTGAAAAAGTAGATGCCTTATCCCTTATTATGTTTCAGGACAAAGCCAGGGAATGGGGAGTCAAAATATGCGACCGGCTTAAAGATGCCATTCCAAGACACCAATTCAAGATTGCTATTCAAGGTGCTGTTGGAGGGAAAATAATTTCGCGCTCCACAATTGCTCCCTACAGAAAAGACGTGACCGCCAAACTTTACGGTGGAGACGTAACCAGGAAACAAAAGCTTCTGAAAAAACAGAAAAAAGGCAAAAAAAGGATGAAAATGGTCGGCGCGGTTATGATCCCTCAGAGTGCTTTTGTTTCAGTACTCAAAACAGACAACAAGTAGCCTGAACAATTTACAAGCCGATCTTATCCCATCTGCTGCGATGCCGTCCGTTCGCAGTATATAAATACAGCTTCACGAACAGCCTCTTGCAGATGCATCAACCTCGACTCGTAAATAGTCCAGGCACTTATTTCAACGGGAGACATAACAAAAACACTACGGCAATCCTCTATTAAATTTATAGAAAAAAAACTCTCGAATCCCTGAACCCTCGAATCCTATTTTTATTATCGGCCCTTTTTTCCCCTTCGGGCAAGCCGATCTGCTTTGTTGTGGCGCATTCGCAGTATATGAAATACAGCTTCATACGCCACGCCGTGCATATCGGCCCGTGAATAACCCAGGACAGCCTGAACAATTTACAAGCCGATCTTATCCCATCTGCTGCGATGCACGCAGACAGGGGTCAAGGATTCAAGTGAAAGAATAAGAGGCCAACGGCCAAAGGCCAATGCAAAAGAGGCCCAAAGTAGCTTAGCCCAAAGTCCTTTAATTTACGTCATTCCCGTGTAGACGGGAATCCAGGCTATTTTCTTTATTTTCATATCTTATGCTGGTTTCCCGCTCCCCGATCGGAGTCGGGGACAAGCTTCGCGGGAACGACGTCTGCCTTTCACCTTTCACCTTTGGCCTTTCGCCTCTTTTCTTATTTCGACTTCTATGGACTCCTATAGACTTCAATGACTTCGACGACTTCAATGACTTCTATAGACTGGTTTTATTTCTTGTGGAAGGGAAGTTCCAGGCCGTAATTCTGCCGTTTATCCCAATATTTCAGCTTGAATGCCAGGAAGATCGAGATTATACCAAGGATCACCAGCATTAGAATGGGAAATGTATAGTTATAAGGAGGGATCTCTCCGGCGGTCTGCATCGCTTCGATCTTCTGAGCAATTTCGGCTGGGCCTAATCCCTGAGCAAGAAAAGTTTCCCGAACAGACTGGATCTGTTCCACAATTTTTGGATTGAAAAGATCCAGCACCTTTCCTATTCCAAAATAGAAAACCGACAGTCCGTAATTCTGAATAGTAAACATGGTCGCGTAAGCAGTTCCCAGGCGGTTTTCAGAAACGATCTTGGCGACTGACGGCCACATGGCAGCCGGGACCAGGGAGAAAGCGATGCCTAATGCGAACAGGCCTGTGTAACCGAGGAAGATACTGTTGAAAATAGAAAGTGTTAAATGAGCATAGATAAGAAGCAGGGAGCCCAGGATCATAAGAGAGGCGGCTTTGCCTTTTTTATCTACAAGGCGGCCGAAGATCGGTGTGAAAATAATAGTGCCTAAGGGAATGAGGCCGCTTACTTTTGGCCCGTTCTGCAGGTAGGTTGCAATCTTTTGCCAGAGGGTCATTCCCCCCAGATCAGGCATTGTAAAAGTAAAACCGAACTTGTGGACCAGGAGGTCTGGTGCATACTGCAGGAACGGGAAAACAGCCGAGTAAAAAAAGACACAGAGCAGGGCGATATAGATAAAGGATGGGTTGGTGATAAGTTTAATGACATCCTTGAAGCTGAATTTTTCTTCCTGTGTTTCTGTGGCAGTCGCTGCCATTTGTTTGTCCAGCTTTATGTCAAATATGAAATAAGCCAGGAACATAAGTCCGCCCATTCCGATGATTGAAGCGGAGGTGATAAGCGCGGTTGACACTCTACCGCTGGCGATGTCCAGTCCGAAAGAAATGGCACAAAAACTGCCGAGTCGACCGACTACCACATTTAATCCCATGGCGGTTGCCAGTTCTTTGCCTTTGAACCATTTAACGACTGTCCGCGTAATTAAAACACAGGTTGTTTCCAGTCCCACACCGAAAAGAATACGGCCAGCCATCATGGAGATCAACATGGCGGATTTTCCTGTACCGAAAACGCCCATGCTGCCAAGGGCGACAACAAAGGCTCCTGCAGTAGCGATAACAGCCATCACGATACCGGTCTTGCGGATGCCCCAGCGGTCCAGAGCCATGCCGCCAAGGATGATCATCAAAGCCAGATTGGCCCAGGTCGTCGAGCTGATCAACAGTCCAAACTGAGTACTGGTAAATCCCAGCTGGCTTTCAAACAATCCTTTCAGAGGGCCGAGACCATCCTGGAACCAGTATGTGCCAAACATAAGCACACTGATCATGCCAAGAACGGAAAATCGAATAGCAGCAGAGTCCTTAAGTAACTTTTTCGCCTGTTCCATGGTTTTTCTCCTGTTGTTGTATGATATGAGATAAAAAAGATGTTTGTTGCATAATTAAAGGTTGATTAATTATAAGTAAAATAGCAGATTTGTCCAAATGTTTTTTAACTTAACCTTTGAATTTCGCTCCGGGTGAGATCACGAAGTTCCTCAATAGATAGGGACTTTATAGTTTCCGGACTGATGGCAGGGCCGAACTGCATTGTGATCGGTCTCGGCCGGACCATCCATGATCCTTTATTCTTTAACTCAAAAAGACCGGACAGTCCTATAGGAATGATGGGAACACCGGCCTGTTTGGCAAGATGGAAAGGAAGCTTTTTAAAGGGCCGCATTTTACCGTCTAACGTACGGCTTCCCTCGGGCAGGATCACTATCGATTGCCCCCTTTTTAAGAAATCTTCAGTAATCTTAATACTCCGGATGGAGGCATGAATGTTTTTCCTGTTAATGGGGATATTTCCCAGTCTCCGGGTAGCCCATCCATAGACCGGCCATTTAAACTGCCGGAACGCCTCAACCCCGCGCACAAAAGTCGGGATGTACCCCTCGAACAAAGGAATGTCGAACAGACTGACATGATTGGACATAAACAGGTAGTTTTTTCCACGTACTATATTTTCACGGCTGAGGATATGGACTTTGACGAAAATGATCTTGAAGAGAAATCTTAACTTAAATTTCAGCCACGGATCGAATATTTTGGGTTTTAGAAAAAATGAAAGAAAAATGGTGGAAAAGCAGAGGAGAATGAAATAAAGCCCGCCAATCACCCAGACATAAATCGAGATTAGAACGCTCATTCCCAGATATAATCATTTTCTTTGATATTGTGTCAAGTTTGCTCGACTCTTGAATAATACAAGAAGAAATACATAAGACAGCCTTTGATTTTGACTGGAATGATATAAAATGATATAAACTCTCTTGGGGAGAAAAAGAAAGTTAAGAATATTTTGTAATGCAGTTTAGGAGTTTTGGATATGCTGGCACCCAGTGATTTTTTTGATCTGAAAGGAAATCCCTTCGCCGGGCTGTTTGAGGATGTCGATTATGTGTGGGATGGGTTGAGAATGATTCCCTCCTTTATCCAGGATTTTATTCAGCCTAATATCAGCCATGTTATTCAGTCAGGGCCTGTTTTAAGCCGGACGGTCGTTCTCCATGAGGGCAGGGTTTATGACTCAGGATTCAGTATTGAGTCCAAGGCCTCATCCGGGGAAAAATTGAAAGTCAGTATGGACAGGCAAGTTCTTTCAGGCGCTTCTGTCATTTACGCAGGCGTCTCTCTTATGGGAGATGCTGTTCAGATAGGGAAGGGAACGGTTATTGAACCGGGAGTTCTCATTAAAGCGCCTACTGTTGTTCTCGATAACACAGAAGTTCGGCATGGCGCATATATCAGGGGAAATGTTCTCGTGGGTGATCGATGCATTATCGGCCATGCCACTGAAATGAAATCTGCGGTTTTGCTCGGAGGGAGTCAGGCCGGCCATTTTGCTTATGTAGGTAACAGCATCCTGGGCCGAGTTAATCTAGGGGCCGGGACCAAACTGGCCAATCTAAAGATTGTCAAATCTCAGGTGGTGCTCCATATCAAGGGAAAGGTTTACAAAACAGGATTAAGGAAATTCGGCGCTATCCTTGGAGACGGTGTGGAGACCGGGTGCAATTCCGTGACCGCTCCTGGTACGCTTCTGGGACGGGAGGTCCTTGTCTATCCCAACTGCACAGCCAAAGGTTATCATCCGTATGGAACGATTATCAAACTCAAGCAAAACCAGATCATCAAACAGAAGGGGAGGAGAGATGGATAAACTCTTTGGCACGGACGGAGTTAGAGGAAAAGCTAATACCTATCCTATGACAGTAGATATTGCCTTGCAGATCGGCCGGGCTGCTGCCCATATATTAAAAAAAGAAGGGCACCGCCTGCGGGTCGTGATCGGAAAGGACACCAGGCTTTCCTGCTATATGTTTGAAAGTGCGTTGGCCTCTGGTCTCATGTCTATGGGAGCGGATGTGATTCTCGTCGGTCCCATGCCAACTCCCGGTATCGCCTTTATTACAAATAATATGGATGCAGATTGCGGAATCGTCATTTCTGCTTCACACAATTCCTATGAGGACAACGGCATCAAGATATTCGGACCGGGCGGCTTCAAGCTCTCGGACAAACAGGAACATAAGATCGAGGAATTGATATTTTCAAACCAGTTGGAGAAATTAACGGTTCCTTCCGAAGAGATCGGCCGTGCTCACCGAGAAGAGGATGCGCTGGGGAGATACATTGTTTTTCTTCGACATACATTCCCCAAAGACATGGGCCTGGAGGGGAAAACGATCGTTCTGGACTGTGCCAATGGATCGACCTATAAACTGGCTCCTACATTGTTCAGGGAGATGCGCGCCAACGTTATTCCTCTGAATGTTTTTCCTGACGGCAAAAACATCAATTTGAATTCCGGGGCTGTTTGCCCTGAAAGCCTGGCAGAGAAGGTGAAGAAAACAGGTGCGGATTTAGGGCTGGCCTTTGACGGAGATGGGGACCGGCTGATAGCTGCAGATGAAAAGGGCTGCATAATGAGCGGGGATCAAATCCTCGCGATTTGTGCCAGGCACTTAAAGGAAAAGGGGAGTTTGAAAAACAACCTGATTGTATATACAGTGATGAGCAATCTAGGTTTGATAAAATCGCTGAAAAAGATGGGAATCAAGGGTATTGCGGCTCAGGTCGGCGATAGAAATGTGCTGGAGCAGATGTTAAAGAACGGATCAGTCCTGGGAGGAGAAGAGTCCGGCCATATTATTTTTCTGGAACACCAAACCACCGGGGACGGGATCGTCACTGCTCTTCAGCTTCTGGCTGTGATGCAGCAGGAACAAAAAAGTCTTTCAAAGCTGGCCGAGGTCATGAAAATTTTCCCCCAGGTTATGATCAATATAGATGTGTGGAAAAAACCGGAATTGAGCAGGATTCCCGAAATATCAAAGGCCATTCGGGATGTTGAACGTGAGTTGGGTGACAGGGGCAGAGTTCTTGTCCGGTATTCCGGAACCCAACCGCTCTGCCGCGTTATGGTGGAAGGCCCGACAGATGCGGCGACCCGGAGTTGTGCCGAGCGCATTGCTGATGTTGTTGAGCAAAAATTGGGTAAACCGGCATAAAACCGAGAAATGACTGATCGTTCTCCCCAGCATATTTTACAATCAGGAAAGCCGCTTACCGGAAAAGGCCTCCGGGATCTTACTGGGATGGATGAACTATCCTTATGGAGGTACTGCCATCAAAACCCGGATATCCTGCTCAAAATCGTGGGAAAGCGTTATTTGCGGCTTGACCGGCAGGTCAAGGGCTTTGCCCGGCTGTCGCCTTCCATAAAACGTGAATTTTTAACCTATACTGTATGCGGATTAAAAAAAGATGCGGAAGAAATCAGTTGCCATGCCCATTCTCTGGCCGGAGAGACACAAAAGATAAGCCGGGAAAAATTCCGGTTTGCCCGGGATACGATCGCAAAAGTGGTAGGATCGCTGGATTTCTGCGGCCGGGTCAATGAACAGGTCTGTTTTATAATAGCAGGGGATATCGTCTATGAAATGGCTCACTTGGAACCCCGGCCTGAAGTCAGCACCGGACGGCTTGTAAAAGGTTCGGACCTGGATATTATCATTGTTGCAGAAGAGGGATTCCCGGACGACCTTTTAGCTTTCCTGGATAAAGCGATCTATCAGGAAAAATACATGTGCCTGATAAAGCCGGATATCCGGGAGGAGATTGATTATATAATTAAAGACATGCGAAAAACCCGTGACCAGTTAAAATTCGACCGGTTTGAACACATGGTTGCTTCCAAGATCCTCTGGGAAGGTAAGTATTTTGATGGGAGCAAAAAAGTGTTTGAACAGATTCAGAAGATGCTCAAGGAATTCCACATTCCTGAGAAGATCGCTCACCTTAAAAGAGAGGCTGAGAAAAATAGGGAAGAGGCACAGATGTTTTTATTAAAGGGAACAAGCCGGATCACTGAAGAAGAAAGTCACAAGCTGTTTTATACTAAAGAAGAAGCTGAAGAAATATATTGACCTAAACAGGCTGATTATTGCTATTGAAAACTATTTATATTAATATAAGCGCGAAATTTATTTTTATGGAGGAGAAGGATGAAATTATTAAAAGGATTATCTCTCATAACCCTGGCTGTTTTTATAGTGGCATTTGTTGCTTGCAGTGGTAGTGGGCAATATGCGGCTGAAAAGAAACTGATGAAACAGGCTTCGGATGTCATGGGGGATTTTATTTCTGGAATGGAAAAGGCGGACAACGCAAAAGAAGTCGCTTCTGTTCTGAATACGTTTGCTGACAAAATGACGGGATTAGCGCCCAAGATGAAGGAAATGGAAAAGAAATATCCAAAAATTGAAGAAGCTCCTGAAGAATTGTCCGTTATGATGAAAGATATAGAGGCTATGCAGCAAAAAATGATGGGCGCCATGATGAAGATCATGCAGTACCAGGATGATCCGGATGTCAAGGCAGCTCAGGAGAAGTTGGAAAAAATCGGGAATTGATCAGGAAAGATCAACCGGATTCTTTTCTTGTAAGAGCCTTTTCTATATCCTTGCTTCGGTCCTTGATCCAATTGGAGTAGAGCAGGTCAAAAATTTCTGATTTTGCCCTTGTATCCATGTCTTTAATCTTGAGGCCGAGTTGAATGGAGCTGTCTTTGCTCTGGCTCCATATGACTTCGCCTGTGATGGAAGCGATTTCCTTGCTTTTTGGAAGGCGAAGACTCAGATCCATGTTGGTTCCGGGTTTCAGGTTGAATGACAGTATGAGTTTTATTCCCTCCCGGGAAAAATCATCGATCTTAGCTTCTCCGACAATACGTTTCTCAGGTTCAAGCTTGATAATTTCTGCGGGAAGAGTGCATCCAAAGCGAAGAAATTTCCTTTTTTCCTTATTCATTGAAACTAGTTTTACATGTTAACAGGAAATTTTCAAGAAAAAATGGTATTATTTTTTGGCATGAATAATCCCCAAACCCCTCAGCTTCTAAGTATGAGAAAAAATGAGACAGCAGGAACATGAATGCTTGGATCTTGGAAAAGCAATCAAACATAGAAGAGAGGCCATTAAAACTAACTAATATCCCCTCACCTGTTCCGGGTAAGAAGGAGATCAGAGTCAAAGTTCTGGTATGCGGAATATGCAGGACGGATATCCATATTGCTGAAGGGGATCTTCCTTTAAAGAAATCTCCTCTGATTCTGGGGCATGAAATAGTCGGAGTGGTTGAGAAAACAGGAGAAGGAGTAAAAAGTTTTAGGCCCGGAGACCCGGTCGGCATTTCCTGGCTTTACAATACTTGCGGTAAGTGCGAGTACTGCATTAAGGGAAAAGAGAATTACTGCCCGGATTTTCAATGTACGGGCTGGGATGCGGACGGCGGATTTGCAGAATACATCACCATCAGAGAAGATTTTGCTCTTTCCCTGCAGGGAATCAATATGGAGCCGGAAGATTTGGCCCCACTTATGTGTCCTGGTATCGCAGGATACTGCGCTCTTAAACTGACAGAGGCAGAGAGAGGAAATAAGCTGGGACTCTTTGGTTTTGGTCCGACAGCCTATTATGTTTTAAAGGCGGCAAATTATCTGGGTATTGAAGTCTATGTCAGCACAAGATCTTCAAGCCATAGAGAAGAAGCAAAAAGAAACGGAGCTGTCTGGGTTGGAAATGTTGCAGAAGAAAATATGCCTTGCCCTCTTAATTCAGCCATTCTATTTCCTCCGGCTGGTGCGCTGGTAGAGCCTGTCCTTGCCTATGTGGAGAAAGGAGGAATCTTGGTACTTGCGCCCGTAAGTATGTCCCTTATTGAGATAGAAAACTATTCAGAAAACCTATGGGGTAGGGATGTAAGAACTTTATACAACGTGAATAAAGCAGAAGCAGAGGAGTTTTTGAAAATTGCCGGTCAGACCGGCATGAGAATGGGAAGGCAAGTTTTTAACTGGGAAGAATTACAAGATGCGATGATTCAGGTGAAAAAAGGTGAAATCAAAGAACCTAATGCAGTAATAAAAATTTTGTAATCCGTTTTCCAGTCTGGATTATTCACGAGTTAGTAAATAGACAGGCAGGAATAAAAGGTTTATAATACTCCAAAAAAAGGGATGAGGATTCCAGCATGAATGGCAAGAAGCGTATATATCTTCCTCTGTTTATACTAATGCTGGTCTTTCTGATCGGTGTAGGCGGTTTCCATTTTATCGGGGGCGGATCTCTTCTGGACAGCATATATATGACGGTAATCACCCTTTCTACGGTCGGTTACAAAGAAGCTGTCGATGTCGGCATGAGTTCTGCGGCCCAGGTTTTTGCGGTAGTTTTTATATTGCTTTGTGTAGGGACGATCGCTTTTGCCGTATCATCGATCACCAGCTTTATTATTGAAGGCGAATTGAAGAATATCCTTGGGAGAAAAAAGATGGATAAGGCCATTGCGAAACTTAAGAATCATTATATTGTCTGCGGCACTGGAGAAACAGCTCAAACTATCATCCATGAACTTCTCCTGACGAAAAAAAAATTTGTTGTGGTTGAACCGTTAAAAGAACAAATTGAAAAACTTTCAACCGTGGAAAAAGTGCTTTTTATCCACGGTGATCCTGCTGAAGATGAAGTTCTGGAGAATGCCGGTATTTGCCATGCTAAGGGCATTCTTCTGGCTCTTCCCACGGATAGCGCCAACCTGTTTGTTGCGGTATCTGCCAGGAGTTTAAATCCAAATATCAGGATCGTAACCAAAGGCATTGATATCGGGTCGCATAAGAAAATGATAAAAGCAGGGTCCGATTCTGTCATTTCACCGGCCAATATCGGAGGGCTGCGAATGGTGTCTGAAATGATCCGGCCGACTGTGGTTTCCTTCCTGGATGTTATGCTGCGTGAGCGGGAAAAGGTGCTGCGTTTTGAGGAAGTGCCTGTCCTTAAAGGATCTTTTTTGATCGGAAAAAACCTCATGGACCTTAAACTTTCCGAAAAAACAGAAGCGCTTCTGGTAGCTATTAAGAGAGCAGGTACAGATAAGTTTGAATTTAATCCTTCCGGAAAAACTCGTATCCATATAAACGATATTCTGATTTTTATCGCCACACCGGATATGCTAAGTAAGCTGGAAGAAATATCAACAATCCAGGCTGGTGGGAGGGGTCATTCAGAAAAATCAGGTGTCGATTCTTCCTGAACGGATTCAGGGAGTTGTTCCGGAGGTTCTCCGCTTAATATCTCCAGTCTACCGGAGAATTTATCCAACCTTTTGTCTGCATCATCATACTTGCTTTTTGCATTTGTAAGATGCGACCCGAGGACCTGGAAGTCTTTTTTGAACCTGCCCAAGTCCCGCTGAAGACGAGTCAAGGACTGGAATATATCCTTAGCCGATTTTTCGATCTGGAGGCCTTTAAGTCCAAGAACGACCACCTGCAGATAAGCATAAAAGGAATTTGGTGAAACTGGGATCACTTTTTTCTGGGTACAGTAGGTAAAAATACTCTTGTCTTCACTGAATTTATCGTCTTTAAGAATGATTTCATAATAGACGTTTTCCGCCGGTATATACATCAAGGCAAAATCATAGGTTCCTTCGTCCGGAAGGATGTATTTTTCGGCGATGGAACCCACATGTTTTTTAACATCCGTAACAAACCGTTTTTTCAAATCGCCTTTTAATTTTTCATTCTCCTCGGAAACGTATTTTTTGAAGTTTTCCAAAGGGAACTTGGAGTCGATAGGGACGAGATTCTGTCCGATCTTTATGACCGCATCCACTATTTCGCCGCTTTTGAATTTGTGTTGGATGTTATAGTGAGCAACAGGCAGGATCTGAGACAGCAGGTCTTCGAGAAACAGCTCCCCAAGACCACCCCGGAATTTCGGGGCACGCAGAAGATTTTCCAGATTTGCGATGTTTTTGGCCTTATCCAGGACCTCTCGTGTAGCTGCCTCCATTTTCTCCATATCTTTTCTGACATCGCCAAGAGCGGTTCCGATCTGTCCCGTGGTC
>DAOVDI010000064.1 GCA_030669585.1 Acidobacteriota bacterium | reverse complement strand
CCGTGATCCTATTCAGCCTTATCAGCGGAGTGTTACCGACGTCTTCCAGGATATTTGTGTGGTAGACATAAACATTTTTTTTCATTTTGACCTAATAATATGTTTTAAATAAAGAATGGTCATTTATAGCACCACCCTTTTTACATGTCAATTCTCATTCCCTCATCTAGCCTTTCCATATTATATTTACTATAATCAATTTTGGGTTATTTAGCCTGCTTTATTCACAGGAGTCCATATGAAAAAATTTACAGGTATTGTCCTTATATTCCTGGCTTTGACGTTGCCTGCACCGGGTGGAGAGATCACCAGCCTTTCACAGCTATTTGTACTCGGAAAAGGCCTTCAGGACCGTGATCTTGATGACCTGGCCGACTCGTTCGATCTATCTATCATTATCCCCGATATCTCAACTCCAGAAGAGATCGCCCTTGCTGCTGACATTGCAGCACGGGCAAATCTTGAAAGCCTGGCTGTTGATTTTTCACTTGTTCTAAAGGAATCCCAAGTCAAAAACACGGCAGCCCTAAGAAATGCCATTTTAATTGGAAACCGCCTTCACGTCATCAGACAGCAGGGACTGGGGGAACAAGATCCCCTCCCTTCCCTGACCAAACACCAGGGGGTCGTTCAGATATTTTCCAATGGGCAAAGATCCGGGATCACTTTGCTGGCAGGTTCACAGCAGGCTCTTCTGAAAACCGGCCGGGCATTTTTTCTCCGCTGGCCCTATCTCTGGGATATTCTGGGGCGGGATTCAGGCGCCACATATTTCAAGGTCGAAAAAGATATCAAGGATTTCTTTAATAAGGCAGGAATTGACGGTATACAATTCGCGATCACGCGCGCTCTGTACGAATTCCCTGACTTTCAGACCCCTCATGAATCCCTTAAACGGTTAAAATTCAACAATGGCGAGATCAAAGAATTGACCATCTCGGTTTCCTTCTCAAACACAGATGATCTGGAAAACGCCCTAAACGCTGTAGAGCAACTGATACGGCAGCATCACAAAGGGAAAAACACATACATGCTGACTTATCCAGGATGTGCGAATATCATCCTTGAACTGCAGTCTCAAGACAAGTCTTCTAATATTACAATCAGACGTGTGGGCACACCCAAACGCATGCTGACTCCCTCCTACAAATCCGTTTCCAAACTAAAAATCCCAGAAAACCCCTTTGATCTGCAGACTGTTTTCACCCCCAAAGGGATATATTCAGACACAGATAAAGACGGGATAACAGACAGCCTGAAGACATATGTTATACTTTCAAGAAGCACGGCCTCTCTTCAATGCGTGGACCTGACATCACGTCTGGTTCTTCACACAACAGGAGCCTCCTTTCCTATCGTTCGGATCATGGACAGCATCAAGAACCCGGATAAGCTTATTTCGCCTATACTCATAGGACAGGGACATCTTACAAAAACACTCATTAAAACCGGAAAACTCAAGGTCCCTCCTCTTGAAAATGGATGGGGGATGGTAAAAACAGTTCCCAAGGCTTTTAACAAATCAACAGCTCTGGCAGTCCTGGGAGCTGACCAGGAAGGATTGGAAAAAACCCTTGCCTATATCAGCCGGACCTTCCCCTTTTTCAACCACATCCAGGACGGCGCTCCGGAGATAACCAGTATCACAGCCTCGCTCAAAGATTTTTTCGATGGGAAAAACGGTATGGCCGAAGCCTTTTTTAAACTGGAAATGGATAAGCTCATAGAAAGCCTTAAAGAAAAAGACATCGAATACATGAAGGTTTATGTCCATACATCTAAAAAAAACGCAGCTTTCTCCGACTGGCTGGCAGATACACTTCAGGCATCTCTAAAGATCAGATCTTCTCAGGTCAAAACAGCTTCCATCCGGGACAGCAAAACGATCTTTCATAAAAATGAAGAATTTCCCTGGGAAGGCGATGATGTGATAAACCTGATCAGCGACCGGATGTCCACGCTCAAGAAAGCCAAATCCCCCCTGAATATCAGTATCGGTGTGAGCGAATCCCCTGCGGTCAGGCAAAAACTCTCAGACAAGATCCGCGATCATCTCTTAGAGAATGGGATCAAAAAATTCGACATCGAGGTTCTTTCATCCTATAAACAGGGCTTTTTCTGGCTCATTGAACGGGTCCTTCCTGCTCTCAGGGGAAGAGGCATCCGGCGCATTGAGATTCGATTTGCAGAGGAAAAAAATGATTTTTTTAAAGCAAAAAGGTTTTATACCGAAGCACATCGCTGGTTCCAGGAACTATATCCGGTAGACGAGATCTTTGCGGAAAAACTCGGCATTCCTCTAGACAAGATTGAATTTGAGATCAAATCAGATCCCAACCCAACTTATGAACTGAAGGCCTTTAATGAGAATAACAATCTTGTTTTCAGCGATTCTTTCACTCCTGCAACAAGAGAAACCTACTATTTAAACATTCTCCCGGAATGGGGAACCATAAAGCTGACAACAGGTTGGCTCCGCATTAAAAGCGGAACAGAAACTGTTATGGAGATGACAGTCCCAAGCGACCTGGAAATTTTCTGGGACTATTTTCAGGATGAGATACTTCCTCCTGTTTATGCCCACGTCCTCAAAACTACAGGCGGAAAACCCACATTCGATAAACAGCCTTACTTTAAAAGACTACAGGTGGAATTATGGTTCAGTGAACCTGATTACAAACTGGGCCTGGATGAAGAAATCATCAGCAGCCTGGAATCCATCCATGATGAGATCTATTTCGACACGCTTGATTTCTTGCGTGGGATAACACATGTAGAACTCAAGGACTCCGACAGTAAGGAGGATACTTCCCGCTATTCCGCGCCAGGGAACATCCTTCCCTTGATTCATCCCTCCACCGAGGGGAAAAAAGGCAGGGTCAAGGTATTATTTGAGGACTGGCAGGCCAGGATTCCTCAGATCCTTATAAGATGGAAAGAATATGGCAGAGAAGAACAGAGCAAAAAAATCATTCTGCCCAAAATAGAGACCAGGGAAATGTCTGTTCCCTGTCTCGTCTACAACGGGAACCTAAAAAGAGTGGAAAACCTGTATGTTGACATCGGGTTCGAAAAAGAAAGCGAGTATCTCAGACTTATCGACATCCTTTCTTCCTACAGGGAACTCCAAGTTCAGAATCTTGTCCCGTCTTTTTTCAACGTTCCAAAACTGAAAAACGTGACCTTACAGTTGAAGCATAAAGATCTTGAAAAAGAAGAAACCATTCCTGTTTTCTGGAATGGAGCGCCGGATGAAAAAACAGCGCCTTATACGGATAAGTATAATACGCCTATCGTATCCACAACGGAGATCATATCCCCTGAAAACTGCCTCAAACTCGTGCAGGATCTAAGCTCCTTCGATAGTATCCATTCTTACACCGCAGGACAGTCCTTTGAAGGCCGGCCTGTCCCGGTTTTAGAGATTTTTCGCCCTATGAAGAAATATGTTTCGCTGCCCAGGCTCATCACCTTCAAACCCACTCTCTATCTCAGCGGGAGACAGCATGCCAATGAGGTCTCCTCCACTAACTACATACTGAAATTTGCAGAACACCTTGCCACCCGGAAAGAGGTCCGGGAATACCTGAAAAAAATGAATTTTATTCTCCATCCCATGGAAAATCCTGACGGAGCCGCTCTGGCCTATTCTCTCCAAAAAATAACTCCTTTCCACAGCCTTCATGCTGGACGTTACACAGCGCTCGGTATTGATGTAGGTTATCAGGTTAATGCTTCCAAGCCCATCCTTCCCGAAGCAAAGGTCAGAAAGAAACTTTATGAAAAATGGCTGCCTGATATCTATCTGAATCTTCACGGTTACCCCTCCCATGAATGGGTACAGCAGTTTTCCAACTACTCGCCGTATCTGTTCAGGGACTATTGGATCCCGCGCGGCTGGTTTGCCTATTACAAAAGTCTTTCTCTCCCGATCTATAAAGCGCAAGTCAAAGAAGGGCTGGAGCTGCGCGCTCACATTGTCAAAGAGATGAATTCCAAAACTAAGATCAAAGGATCCAATAAAAAACTCTACGATCGTTATTTCCGGTGGGCTGTACGATGGCAGCCTCATATGAATTATCTTGAACTCTATGATGGATTGAACCTATATGCCAAAAGACGTTCTTCCCGCGAAAGTATATTGACCAACCGTCGGAAACTTACTTTTGTGGAGGAAACACCGGAACTTATGGACGAAACCGCCCATGGTGAGTGGTTGGATTTTCTCTGTGAGCAGGGACTGACTTATATTATGGCCCATGTGAAATACCTCTCCCAGGTCAATTATCCGATCGAGCGCATCGAAGAGGAATCACAGGACCGAATCCACATTCGTTTTGTCCGCGGACGTCCGGGTGACTCATCCAGGCCGCATAAAAACCCGTAGCAGGCTCAACCGATTGTCAAAAGCAATACAAATTGATAACATAAGAAAAGAGTAAAACTTTATGGAAACCAGCCTGAATATGCTGATCCTTGACAAGGATTTGTCCCTCTATGATCTTATCAAACATTCATCCATGATGGATAAATATAATATCTATTTTACCGATACCCATGAAGACATGCTCGCTACGATCAAAAAAAACGACATAAGCATTATCCTCTGTGATGTCGACGGGGACACTGAGAAAGCCAAAGTTATTCTGACAGAACTGAAAAAATTCGATGCACTGCTGGATATCATCATCGTAGGAAAAACACTGCCGTCCGAAGAGAAAATCGAGATCATTCACCTTGGAGCCAAAGATTACCTGGACAAACCCCTTTATCTGCCTGTCATCCATAAAATTTTAAAAGAGATTACAGACAAAAAGGCTCTTCGGAAAGAAACCTACCAACTTGAAAAAAAACTTGAAAAAAAATATGTCTTTCACGGGATCGTAGGAAAAAGCCCCTATATGCTGGAAATATTTAGCCTGATCGAAAAAATAGCGAAATACTTCACCAGCATTCTTATCACAGGCGAAACCGGAAGCGGAAAAGAATTGATCGCCCAAGCCATTCACGAACTCAGTCAGCCAAAAAAAAACAAGCTAGTTATCTGTGACTGCGCTTCCATTCCGGACAATCTGTTCGAATCTGAGCTCTTCGGATACACCAAGGGCGCTTTTACCGGAGCAGACATAACCAAAAAAGGCCTTTTTGAAGAAGCTCATCAGGGAATCATTTTCCTTGACGAATTGGCTGATGTCCCGCTGCCAACTCAGGCCAAGCTGTTAAGAGTCCTGGAATCTCATCAATTCCGGCCATTGGGATCAAATACACTCATAAATGTTGATGTTAAAGTGATCGCAGCAACAAACCGGAATCTTCGTGATATGGTCGACAATGGCACATTCAGAGAGGATCTCTTTCATCGATTGAACAAGATAGAGATAGAGCTTCCGCCTCTACGGAAACGGCAGGAGGATATCCCTCTTCTTGTCAGGTATTTTTTGAATCGCTACCGCAATAGATTTTCTAATGAGATAAAAGGCATATCCCGCCAGACTCAGAAACTTTTTCTCAGATATAACTGGCCCGGAAATATCAGAGAATTGAAAAATGTCATTGAAAGCGCCACTCTTGTGGCAAAAAAAGACTTCCTCGATATTCCTGATCTTCCGAAATATCTGCAAAAGGCCAATACGAGTGATAAAACAACCCCCTTCATCGACAGGGAGAAACTATCCACACTGGATGAACTGGAAAAGGAATATATAGTTCATCTCTTAAAAATAACCTCCAGCAATCTGAGGAAAACAGCCGGAATCCTGAATATTTCCCGCACTACACTTTACAACAAACTTAAAAAATACAACATTTCAAAAGGAGTATAAAAATGAAAAGACGTCTTGCTTATTTGTTCGCAGGTATTTTTCTGGTCAGCCTGACATTTTCGCCGGTTTTGAGCGCTGTCTTGCAGAATGATCAGGCAAAAAAAGCAGAAGCCAAGAAAATAATTGAAAAACTGATCAAAGCCCAGGGGGGACGGGACGTGTTGTCCAAGATCAAGGATACAACAACCAGCGCTTCCATGGAGTTGATCCAGATGGGCATGAGCGGGTCCATGACCATGTACCAGAAGGAACCCAATATGATGCGCATGGACATGGAAATTGTGGGAATGGTGATAACTCAGGCTTATGACGGAGAAACCGCATGGATGACAAATCCCCAGACCGGCGCCACGGAAGAGATGCCTGAGCAGTTTACAGATGACATCAAAAGACAGGCCATGGGGAACGACACCCTGCTTAATCCGGACAAACACGGCATCGCTTATTCTTACGAGGGAAAAGAAGCCATTGACGAAAAGGAATATCTTATCATCAAACAGACCTTTTCCGATGGAAAAGAGGTCACCATGTACCTGGATTCCGAAACCTATCTGGTTTACAAGATAAAAACACTGGCTATGAACCAGATGGGAGTAGAGGTCGAAGCGGAAACTTTCATGTCCGATTACAAAGAGGTCGAAGGCACCATGGTTCCTTTCACCATAACGATCTACCAGGACGGAGAGGAATTCATGACAATGGAGATCACAGAGATCAAATACAACTCCGGACTTGAGGATTCTTTTTTTAAAATAGAGGGATAACTCTCACCATTGAACGATCTGAAAAAGTATACTCCACTATGTTGAAAAAACATACAATCATCCTGTTCCTCCTTCTGGCCCTTACGGTTTCATGCGCCATCAATCCTGTCACAGGCAAGAAGGAGTTGATGCTTTACTCAGAGGCTGCTGAGATCAATCTTGGAAGACAGACAGATCAACAGGTGCGTGCTATGTACGGCGTATATGACGATCCCGCAGCAGGATCAGTCAAACTTGAAAATGAGGGCTTCTTATATACGAAAGCAGGCTCATATCTATTCTTTCACTTCGTTAAGTACAATTGAAAACTACGGAAACTATGATTTTCAATTCGGGACGATCATTGGTTCCTTCAAGAACCTGACCAACTCAAAATATCTTAACCGGAAGCCGTTCAGGATCAGACTCGTCAGGGCCAACGGCCGCAGTACCCTGGGCTCCTATTTTCAGCAGGCACGGATTAAAAAAGACATTTGGCCGAGATTCGCCATTATGAATAGTATGGAACCGGGAGATATTCCCAAACGTAATCAGCTGATCAAAGTGCTGTAACAAAACGACTTCAACGACTTCGATGACTTCTATGGACCTCGATAGACTTTTATTGACGATTCTTCCTTGGACTGGATTCCCGTTTACACGGGAATGACGAGATGAACGGTTCTAACCAGATTATGTGAGATGGGTGGTTTTAGGCTCAGCCTCACTCAGCACATGATAGGCCAGTTTCAAGGCCCTTAACCCTTCTTCCCCGCTGACCTTTCCTATCTGTCCGTTTTGAATGCACTTAAAAAAATTCTGGAGTTCTTTTTTAAGGGGTTCTTCCTTTTTGATCTTAAGGGTTTTTACGTCTGTTTGACGGCCATTCAGGGGAAAGACCTTAACTTCCTGATCGATATAATCAATGGAATAATAAGATGTCGGTTCAAATATCCTGAGTTTTCTTACTTTTCCCTGATGAACCCGGCTGGCGATCAGAGTCGCCACACAACCGGATTTGAACTCCACCCTGGCATTTGCGATATCGATCTTATCAGAAAGAACATGGATCCCGGATGAACGGATTACTTTTACATCATCCTTGATCAAAGCCAGGATTATATCGAGATCGTGGATCATCAGATCAAGAACCACATCTATATCCAAAGACCTTGCAGAAAAAGAACCAAGACGCTGGACTTCAATAAAGCGAGGTTCGGAGATCAGATTTTCGATGGCCTCCACTGCCGGGTTAAACCGTTCAAGATGTCCAACCTGCAGGATCGATCCTTTTTTTTTGGCAAGATCAACAAGTTTTTCAGCTTCTTCAACAGTTTCTGTAATAGGTTTTTCAACCAGAACGGATTTGCCTGCGTTCACCAGTTTTTGGGTGATAGCAAAGTGTTCGGATGTGGGGGTCGCTACGATAGCAGCATCAATCTCATCTAACATGTCCTCAAACTTTTCATAGTAAGGAACATTATGCCGGTTGCCGATCTGCATTGCCTTTTTAAAGTCAATATCCATAACTCCCTTTAAATCCGCTACTTCCAGATATGACAAAATCCGGGCATGCTGCGTGCCGAGATATCCGACTCCGATGATACCTACTTTAACTTTATCCATTCCAAATACTCTACTATTTACCGGCCAGAATTACAATACCGTGTTTGTCAGCGATCTCAAGGGCTTCACTCTTTTGAAAAAAAGGCATTATGTCCGCCTCAATGCACAGCGCGCTGCTTTCAGCATCCACAAGACTCTGGATCGTCGTTAATCCTACAGCAGGCAGGTCGATCCGATTATCCTGGTGGGTCCGGCATACCTTGACAACGACTGTTCCCTTTCCCGCAAGTTCACCGCCACGCTGAATAGTCTTATCCGTGCCCTCCATCCCTTCTACTGCGACCACAGCCAGGTCTCTGACAATGATAGTCTGTCCGATATCATTATCAGCCAGATGTTTCGCCTTTATCCAGCCAAATTTAATATCTTTCATCATTGCTTCATG
This sequence comes from Acidobacteriota bacterium, assembly GCA_030669585.1. Taxonomy (GTDB): domain Bacteria; phylum Acidobacteriota; class Aminicenantia; order Aminicenantales; family Aminicenantaceae; genus DAOVDI01. The sequence goes on along the minus strand of DAOVDI010000064.1, from coordinate 5,167 downwards.
TGGTTCCGCTTTACTCAGAAGACCCTCCTTGCAGATTGCGGATAAAAGCATTGATGAAGGATCCATGATCTCGATTCCGTTCCTCGCCAGTAAATCGATTACCGTCTGGATCAAAGCTGCCGGACTCCGGTCCTTTACCCAGCTCTTCAAAGGAAGAAGGCCGGAATCGAATGTTTCCTTCCGGAAAATTTGCTTGTGCTCGATCTTCCCGGCAAAAAACGCTTCCCGGATATCAAAAGAATGAAAAAAGGCGATCATGTCCTTGATCTGATCTATAGAAAACACCTCGAATATTTCGGCTGCCCTCACGATAGCCTGATCCGCTTCCCCCTTGATACCGGCAACAACACACCGATCCCCCTGTTTTGCCATCTCCTCGAGAAGAAAAAAGGGGAATCGGCCGGAACCGGCGATTATTCCATAGGTTTTTCCCATTTTTCCAAATCTTTTTTAACAAACCCTCTCTTGGAGGAATCTATAAATCCAAGGAATTCTTCTCTATCCTCTCCTTGCGGGCAGTCTATTTTTATCCGTTCAACAGCCTGCGAAGTGTTCAGGTCAGAAAAGAAAAAAAGGGTAAACATTTTTTTGATCGCTTTAATCCTGTCCCTGGAGAAACCAGTCCGCCGAAGACCGATGGCATTCAATCCATAAAGAAGAGGCGGCCGCATGCCGGCGACCCGGCAGAAAGGCAATACGTCCTGCGTTATGACAGTAAACCCGCCAAGCAAGGCATATTTCCCAACTCTACAAAATTGATGGATGCCGGAAAAAGCGCTTATATAGGTGTGATCATGGATCTCGACATGTCCCCCAAGTGTTGCTCCATTGGCAAAGATGGTCTGATTTCCCACTATACAGTCATGGCCAATATGGGTATAAGCCATGAAATAATTGTCGTCTCCAATGGTGGTGATTCCGCCCCCTTTGACCGACCCGCGGTTAACCGTGATAAATTCTCTGAATTTATTCCTGCATCCAATGACCAGACGTGTCTCTTCTCCACGACTTGTTACATCCTGGGGTTCCCCTCCAATAACTGAATGGGATGTAAAATGGCAGTCAGCGCCGATCTCTGTCGGACCTTCTATTGTGACATTAGAATCAATGTGGGTATTTTTATGGATGACGACTTTATTGCCTATATAAGCATAAGGACCAATATAAACTCCTGAATCAAATACAGCGTCTTTATGAACCGTAGCAGTAGAATGAATAAAAACACCTTGATCGGTCATCCATTCATATCCTCAACATCCAAAATTGCCGCCATGATCTCACATTCTACAACCTTTTCTCCATCCACATAGGCCACGCCTTTCACATGACCGAATCTTGACTTCAGTTTTAACAGATCAACTTCAAACCGCAGTTGATCTCCAGGAACAACAGGCCTTCGAAATTTAGCTTTATCCACCTTGCTTAATAAAACGATCCGGCTTTTTGATTCAGGAAGAGAAAAATGAAGCAGGATCCCACCAGTCTGAGCTATGGCCTCAAGGATTAAAACCCCGGGCATTACTTTATAGGCAGGAAAATGCCCTTGGAAAAACGGCTCGTTGTATGTCACGTTTTTTATCGCAACAATGCTTTTTCCTTCATTCAGCTCTAAAACACGATCAACAAGAAGAAATGGATACCGATGGGGAAGAATTTTCAGGATCTTTTCGATATCCATAAACTACCTATTTTTTACCTGTTTTTAAGGCATCGTATTTTTGAATGACTTCATTTGTAATATTAATGGCAGGATTAAAATAGATCAAACCACTTCTGCCCAGATCAAAGATGGCAACCAGGCTTTTCTCTTTCCCCACTGCTTCGATGACGGGCAGCAGTTCATTCTGGAGCCTCTGGAAAAGGCGCACTTGTAATGACTGCATTTCCCGCAGGGAGTCTTCGGCAAATCTTTTCCGATCCGTCCCTTTTCTATCCAGGTCAGAAGAAAGCTGGGCCATGGCTTCGTTAGTCAAGGTTAAACGCTGTGTGCTGAGCTTTGTTTCCAGTTTACGGATCTCTTCATCCATAGCAGCAAGCTTTGTTTGATTTTCCTTGTCCTTCTGCTGAAGGCGATTCATTATCTTTTTCCCTTCAATCGACTTCTCGAGTACTTCCTGAGAATTGACAACTCCGACATTTTGCTGGGCAAAACCAGCAGAAACCAGAACAGATGCCATAAAAAGAATCAGTAATACTTTGTTTGTATTTATTCGCATTTTGTCCTCCTAGCCTACTTTATTTATAAAAACTGCCGATAGATTAACATAACTTCTTATATATAATCCAGGCTAAAACATTAGGTAATTATTAAAAAGTGGTTCCAATCGCAAAACGAAATGCGAAATTAGAATCACCTGTACGTACTCTCCGGTTATTATAAGAAAAAATCAGTCTGAAAGGAACTCTTAAAGCCGGAACAAATATCCTCATTTCCAGTCCCGAGGATGTGTACATATCCTTAAAACTGATCTTTTGATCTTCGCCATAAGCATTTCCGGCATCATGGAAAAATATCGCATACAAAGGTCCTCCGATAGGAATGATATATTCCACATTAAAGAACAGAGATGTTTCTCCGCCAATATTTGTCCCCTGCACGCTGCGGGGTCCTATGGTATAGATATCATATCCCCTGATCGAACGTTCGCCGCCCAGGAAAAACTTCTCCCAGAAAGGTACAGGAGTATCCCCGAACTTTTTAATGAACGAATACTCCACATGAAATCCGAAAACATGGTTTTTGACGATTGGTTTAAAGAATGAAAATTCAAAACGGGGCTTGATAATGTCGATCTCTCCACCCAGAAATCCACCTGAAAATTTGCAAGATGCCATATACAAAGTCCCACGCGTGGGAGTCAGAGGGCTGTCGATGGTGCTGCGGTAAAGACTCGGCATAAGATAACTGACTTTGTACTGACCCATGCCATACATGGAAGAATATATAGGATCGATGTATGGTCCATTATCATCCCCGTAGTCCGGCATCTCGACAAAGACGTCCTGATAACCGTAGGTCAGGCTCGTCCTCCAGTACCCTTTGACCCGGCCGGAAACCGTAAAATCAATCCCCTTATCTTTCCTGTTATAGAGATAGGGATAGATAAAAAAGCGGTTATAAATATTAAACCCTACATTGACTGGTAGATCGAACAGATACGGCTCGGTAAAACCGAACATATAGTTTTTTATGCGCTTTCCATGCTGGAGCATGAGCTGAAGATTCTCCCCTGCTCCCAGAAAATTCACGGTTGAATAACTCAAAGCTACAAAAGTGCCTTCATAACCACTGTAACCGGCCGTGAACTGGATATTGTTTCTCTGCATTTCCTTAACACGAAGCTCCACATCCAATCTGGTCGGATCATCTGCGCTTGGCTGGATGCTCGGTTCCCCTTCAAGCTCCACTAATCCCAACTGCTTCATCCGGAGCAAGCTGTCCTTGAACATTGCCAGGCTGAACCGGCTCCCTTCCCTCAGCAGCATTTCACGCCTGATCACCTTGTCCTTTGTATAATGATTTCCTATGAATTCCAATCTATTCAGATAGGCCACTTCCCCTTCATAGATATTAAAGCTGACATTAACCCGTTTGTTTTTTGGATCCAGGGTCTCAGTGGCTACGATCTGGGCGAAAAGATATCCATAATCTCTGTAAAGATCATTGATTTCCTCAACTGCCTTTTCCCGAACTTCTGTACTGTAGATCTCTCCTTCTTTTAACTTGATCATAGTGCGAAGACCTTTGGCAGGAAAGATCTTATTCCCTGTGATTTTGACATCTCCAACAAAATACCGGAAACCCGCATTGACAGGGATGACGATCCTCTTCATCGTCTGTTTTTTCATGAACAGGGCACGTTTGGTGATGTTCTCAATACGAGGCTCACCGATGGTAGCCTCCATAAATCCATTCTCCTGGAGTTTTTTCTTAATATTTAACAAGTCTTCAGCCAGTTCATTCTGTTTAAAAACACTCTTTCCCGCGATCCATGAATAAATGTTGTGCGACTGATTCACTTTAATTGCTTCACTTAGTATGCTGTCTCTTATCTTGGGACTTCCTTCAAAAACCACTTCACCGACCCTTACTTTGGATCCCTCATTGATTCTGAATATGATCTCGATCTCGTTTTTGCCTTTTTTATTTTTTTCAACATCGACTTTTCCATTTGGAAGCCCTTTCTCTATCAGGAGGTCTTGGATTGTCGTTTCGATCTTTCGAATTCTGTACGGGCTGTAATGGGAATAGGGAAGAATATGCTCGTCTTTTTCCTTCAGTTTATTAACAATATCGTTCTCTTTGAGTTTTTTTCCGGTTTTATATGAAATTTCCTTTATGATCGGATTTTCTTTTACAATAATCTTGATGGCCTTGCCCGATGCACCTTGCTGTTCCTCGAACTTGATATCGGAAAAAAAGCCGGTTGCCCACAGCTGCCGGAAATCCTTTTTCAGCGCTTCAGGATTATAGAAATCACCTTCCCTGAAGGAAAGATAATACAGCACGGTCTCTTCAGTAACCCTGTTAATCCCGTCAATTTTTATACTTTCAATCACTTCCTGCCCATAGATCAGCACAGGTATGAATAATAGAATAAGGATAACAATTATCTTTTTCATGATGACTCCTTTTATACCATATCAGGGCCTAAAAAGAAAGAAACGTTGATCTCATTGTGTTCTGCTTTAAATAAAACTCTAGGGATTGGAGAATCGTTTCATTCCGCCGTCTTCCATGATATAGGTATCATCACAAAAACGGGCTACATTCTCATTTATTGTCAGTTGTTGTTAGTTTTGAGGAAGAGGATAAAAAAGTAAGTGATGCTCCCACACGGCAAGCCGCGGGGGAGCATCACTTCTTAAATGACGATTTGATTCGTTTCCTTGACAACAACAGAATTCATTATATGATACTAATGTTTCTTAATGAAGGGAACAAATGTCAATCTATCGAAAATCAATTCTGGTTGGCTATGTTGTTTTTATAATCTTCCAGAACTCGGCTCTTGGCTATACAAATCTATGGATTCCTGCAGGGCTCTCTGACAAAAGAGTTCGAGTGCTGGCTGTCGATCCTCATAATTCATCCGATATCTATGTAGGAACATTTTATCAAGGCTTTTTCAAGAGTATAGACGGAGGCTTGACGTGGTCTGAACTA
>DAOVDI010000040.1 GCA_030669585.1 Acidobacteriota bacterium | reverse complement strand
TCAATGTCCTGGATTATTCATAAAAAATGGCCGATAGAAGTCCTTGGAGGTCTATTGAAGTCTATAGAAGTCATTGAAGTCGAAGAAAGGCCAAAGGCCAATGCAAAAGAGGCTCAAAGTAGCTTAGCCCAAAGTCATTTAATTTACGTCATTCCCGTGGAAGCTTGTTCCCCAATCAAGTTGAGGACAGGCTCTCGACTCCGATCGGGGACGGGAATCCAGTATAAATTGTATTCTGGATTCCCACTTTCGTGGGAATGACGAGATAACGGGATAAACGAGATAAACGATTCTTTCCTACTGCGAGTGTGCCGCAACAAAGCAGATCGGCTTGCCCGAAGGGTGAAATACGACGACATAGAGTTAAAACAAGACAATTGTAAATAGCTTTAATCTTGATGTTTGGAAAAATCAATGTTAAGAGCCAAAATCATTAGAAGTATATTTGGGTGTCGTCGAATTTCATGAATAATCCAGACTTAACAATTTTGGGGGGATTGATGTATATAATGGTGAGGAATGATTGAAGAGCCGGTATTGGATAGAGCCCTTGCAGGGGATGAAGATGCTTTTAACCATCTTTTGCGTCCTCATCGCAATTTGATCCTGAATCTGGCTTTTCGTTTAACAGGAAACAGGGAAGATGCAAAAGAGATCAGCCAGGAAACGATCTTTCGAATTTTTAAGTACCTGCGGACTTTTAAGAGAAGAAGAAGCTTTAAAAACTGGGTTTGCAGGATAGTGATCAACACAACAAATGATTTTTGGAAGAACAGTCAAAGGTTTAATGACATTATGGATCAACAAAAAAAGGGAGTGGATATATTTCGATCAAATACCCCTGAAAAAGAATATTTGAATATGGAAATTCAGCAGAAGATCCAGATTTGTCTTTGTGCTTTATCTCCAAAGGAAAAGTCGGTTTTTTTGCTGCGGGATTCTGAAGGGTTTTCCATAAAGGAAACTGCTGATGTCCTGGGATATTCAAATGCCAGCGTGAGGACGCACTTATGCCGGGCGCGTAAAAAGATCCGTATTCAACTGGAAAAATTCTATCCGTCCAAACTGTCAAGAGAGATCACATGAAATGCAGTACGATCAAAAAATGGCTTCCACTTTATGCAGGATCGGAACTGGACCGGAAAAAGATCTCTGTCATAAACGCGCATATCCATGTGTGTGAAACATGCCGCAGAGAACTGGCCGCCTGTCAATTCTACTTTGAAAAAATGAAGGAAATGTTGTCAACGGATACGGTCAAGTGGGAGGAATCTGAATGGAATAAAGCTGTTAAATCAGCAGTACATGCGTCTGAGAAAATACAGCCCCATTCTTCAGGGCTTGCCCCCTGGCCCTATCGAAAATCCTGGGCATGGGCAGCCATGGCAGCAGCCGCTTTGGTTCTGGCGATCGGAGTATCCAAGCCGTCACTTCTCACACGGCTGACCGGGCTTGCTCCTAAAAACATAGCCATAATTCGAAGCCGTCCCTTATGGGAAGGAAAAAAGCAGCCTGTACAGGATATCTTATCAATGACAATGGTTTCCCAGGAAACTGGTTTGAAGATCGTCTGGTTTCTCAATAAAAATTTTAATCTGGAGGAAAACAAATGAAAAAAACGGCAATTATTTTTTTTAGTGTATGTTTTTTTATAGGATTAACCGGTTCTGTCTTTGCAGTATCTTTCACAGACCAGCAGATTAAACAGGACCGTCCCCAACTGCGAAAAGAGATTGTCAAGGTCAATTATGTCAGAGCCAGCCAGGCTATGCTTCTTCTTCGTGATTATATGAGCCGTGACGGACGAATCAAACATGATGACAAACTGGGATTGCTGACCATCAAGGACACTCCTGAGATCGTGGGCAAGATCCTTGCTGCATTAAAAAAGATCGATCTCCGGCCTAAAGACTTGCTGTTTACTGTGGATCTGGTCCTCGCGTCCATGAATAAAGAGGAAAATGATCAAGACTTAAAGTCGGATACTGTAATGAAGGATTTGCGTAAGGTGTTGAGTTATAAATCCTATAAAAAGATCGGCTCCTCTATTGTAAGGGTTCAGGATAACAATTACTCCGTGCACAGGATCGGAGGAGAGGGGATCAATCTCAAATTGGCTATGACCCCACGGTACATCAGAGAGGAAAATGGTGAGATGTTTCAGTTGGATATCGATCTTCGCCATGAAACTGTGCTCTCTGAGGTCGTCCCAGTAGGAGGGACAAAAACCATCCGGCTTTTTGAAACGGTCCTGACCATGAAAAGTGGTGAAAGAACGGTTGTAGGTGTGTCCAAATTGAACGGCGGAGATAATGCACTGATACTCATCCTGACAGGCAAAATGTTAAAGTGATCGGTGGTACTGGCACAAGCCGTGAAAAGCCCCTGTAAAAAAATCATTTTTTATGCCTACGTTTGATCTCTTTTTTAACAGCCTTATGCAGCACAAAAAAATAATATAAAACAAGGCCGGCAGCAATAACCGCAAATCGCGTGGTGTTTCCGACGATCAGAGAGTAGAGCGCGTAAAGAACGATACCGATCAGGAGAAATACGTGAAAAAACGCAAATATCCAGTCTCCCATAACTGTTTTTATTTCCTTCAGTTAGACCGTTCCCTGAAACCGGATCTCAGGATCCTATTTTGACTGAAATGATCTCGATTGTCTGCCGTGGAACGTCTCTCATATTTCCCCGTGTCATGGTCTTGACAGAAGATATGGCATCGACCACCCCAAGTCCTTCAATGACCTTTCCGAAAACGCAGTAACCCCACCCCTCTTCGGTTTCTGCCGTGAAGTCCAGAAAATCGTTATTTACACTGTTGATAAAAAATTGGTTTGATGCGCTGTGAGGATCCGAGGCCCTGGCCATTGCGATCGTACAGCGTTTATTCTTTATGCCGTTATTCGCTTCGTTTTGAATGGATTCTCCGCCTGTTTTTTCTTTGAAGTCAACGGTGAGGCCGCCTCCCTGGATCATAAAATTGGGAATGACGCGGTGAAAAATGGTGCCGTTATAGAATCCGTCCTCGACGTATGTGAGAAAATTCTTGACTGTCATGGGCGCTTTGTCCGCATAAAGTTCAAGAATGATCTTTCCCTTTGAAGTCTCGATGGTGACCCGCGGATTGGAAGAGTTTTTTCCGTAAACGGTTCCAAATACCAGAGTAAAAATAGCCAGGTCGATGATTATTTGTTTCCACATGAATACCTCCTAAAAAGGTTAAACGATAAGCGCAGAGCAGAAGATAACAAAATGCGAGAAGCAACGCAAGATCTTGGTTTTTTTTTGACATTGTTCAAATTTCAATGATATATTTAGGCTAATAACATCATGATAGTGGTAATTAATCATAAGTAACAGGAGGTTCTAGATGAAGATTATCAAGAAATTTTCTTTTGTACCGGTATTTCTGCTGGTTTTGATTTTGGCCTCTCCCCAGCTTCAAGCTCAGGGAAAATTTGAATTCGGATTTCATTATTCAGGATGGAGTCTGAACATTATCAAGGGAATGGTGGAAGAGCAGCTTGACTCGATGGGTGAGGAAATGAAGGATGAAATGTTAGAAGAAATCCTGGAGGACAATCCATCCTTTATAGAAGATAATTTCACCCAGGATTATAATTTTAACTCATCCGGTAACAATTGGGGTTTTGAGATTCGATGGTATCCCCGCGGCCATGAAGGTTCTTTCAGTCTTGGCCTTTCCGTAGAAAAAACCTCTTTGGAAGTAGGCCTGGACAGTATGGCAATAAATCTTGCAATGACTGATACCGACACGAGCGAGCAAGTATCAGCTCAGTCCACTGGCAGCGCCAAGTTTACTTACAATCCGCTTTCGTTCCACATGCATTTTCGGTGGGACATAAAACCTTCCTGGAGAGTTCGGCCGTATTTCACCTTTGGTTTTGGAATCGCCGGCCTTGGTGATCTTAAAAAAGCAAAAATCGATTTTGATGCCGACTATACACTGAATGTACCCGGGGAGCCGCCTGAAACAGATAGCATAGGCGAGCATAAAACTCTTGAGGAGCTTGATAATGAAAGGGAGGCAGGAGAAGAGTCGATATTTGATAAAATTCCTTGTGTTCCCTTTGTACAGATGACCCTTGGTATCAAAGGTGAATTGACGAAGAATGTTTATCTCCTGGTTGAAGGCGGAATTTTTAACGGAATGATTTATAGGGGAGGACTTTCTTTCCGATTCTAACCTTTATTTGGTCGGATATAAATTCAAGGAGGGCTTTGTGAAACACAAAAAATTCTTTTTTAGTGTATTAACGGTTATTATTCTGAGTGTTTTTTCTGCAGCAACCACTCAGCAGGCACGACCACAGCTCACAGAACAGCAGAAAGTTCTCCAGGTCATGCACTCAATCTCCAGTCGTGTGCTGTTTGATTATGTCAAAGAGCTGTCGTCTGATAAATACTGGGGTCGGTTGACGGGAACTAAGGGGTTTAATGATAGCGCCAAATGGGTGATCGCTCACCTGAAGAAATGGGGACTCAAACCCGGAGGAGACAACAATACTTTCCTTCAGGCTTTTCCCAATCCATATACATTGGTCTTTAAGGACTGTTCTGTATCCATGAATATTCCCTGTAAGGACGGTTTTATTAAAAAATCTTACAAATACGAGGATGAATTTATTCCCGGTTCAACGTCGGGTTCCGGAGAAGTAACTGCGGATGTGATCTATGTGGGCTACGGTATCACTGCCCCTGAACTGGGCTTTGATGAGTATGCGGGCCTGGACGTCAAGGGCAAGATCGTTCTGATGGAACGGGAGGCTCCTGTCTCTCCGGGCAAGGACGAAGTGTTTAAAAAATGGCGTTCTTATTCCTTCCACCAATATAAACTGGAAAATGCCGTAAAACATGGGGCCAAGGGCATGCTTTATAATTACGGTCCCATTGTCAATCCCAACAATTCTTATGCCGAGGGATTCATCTATTCCCATGTGGGCAAAAATGTGGTTGCCGATGTGTTTGCAGGCACAGGAAAAAAACATGCTGATGTGGTCCGTCAGATACAGAAAACCCTTAAACCTCATTCCTTTAAAACTGGAAAAAACTTCACGATAAAAAATACCACGGAACACCACCCTGAAGGGATAGGCTACAATGTGATCGGGATCCTTGAGGGGACTGACCCCGGCCTAAAGAATAAGTTTATTCTTCTGGGTGGGCACTTGGACCATCTGGGCCGCTGTTATGAGATCATACCCGGCGCCAATGACAATGCATCGGCTGATGCTGTTATGATGGGGATAGCTGAAGCTTTATCCTGCTCTCCTGTGAAACTCCGCCGCTCCATCATGTTCATTTTCTTCGGCGCAGAAGAGCAGGGAGTGGCCGGCTCAAAATATTATGTAGAAAATCCCATCATCCCCCTGGATAAAACGCTGGCGCTTTTCAATATGGACGGAGTGGGCGTGGGAACGCGTCTGAATGCACTGGCCGGGCAGAATTATCCGGAGCTTTTTAATTTTGTTCGGAAGGCTAATGAGGCCTATGTCCACCGCTTGATCACTGGCCCTTTTTTCGCCAATAATGCAAGGCCCAGGCTGGATGCGGCCCGTTTCATGTGGAAGAACGTGCCCACTCTCTCTTTCAGCGCCTACGGCGGGGGCCAGTCCTATTACCATGTCACAAAGGATAAGATCGATTACATAATGCCGGAGATCATGGAGGACCTGGCCCAGATCCTGTTTATGACTATTTTGGATATGGACAAGCAGGATGAGCTGAATTTTCGCAATTGATCAGAGAGAGATAGACTCCCTATTTTCGATCAGGATCTGAAGGATCTCGAGTTCATCCATGTCAAACCAGATATTCTGACAGGCCAGGCATTTGTCCACAGGGACTATATACTGATAAGTATAAGGCCGGAGTACCATCTTGGTCCCGCAATAAGGACAGGCCGGGGAAGAAGTTTTGGCCAGGTTGGTCCTGACGGACCGGAACGGGTTCTGCATATAGAGGTGTTTGAATTTTTTTGCTTTATTAAGCAGAGTCTGGGAAAAAGCCACTTCCTTGCGGGCGATGATCCGTTCTACATGTATAGCCTTGATCAGCTTCCCGCCGCATTTTTCACAGGTTTGTGTTGGGACTCCTTCATAGAATGAAGTTCTTAAGGGAATACGGCAGCGAGGACAGCGGTTGCGGCTCCCTGAAGAGAAGTATTTATGCCGGCCCATCCTCATGAGAGCAATTTTTGTCTCATAAGAATCCAGGACGACCTGCGCTTCTTTACGAGTTCTTCGGATATTATAGATTTCTTCGATTATCTCGGCCGGGCTTGTGGGGACCATGTCTGCCAGGTTTTTTATCCGCAGCATCAATGGAGGATGGGAGCTGAATATACGGTTGAGAAACGTGTCTGACTGTCCCTCTGAATAGGGAGGGACAATAAGCAGGGGACTGTAAGTCAGACTGAAGTCGCCGATAAAGGAATTCTGTACATGAGCGCGGTATATGGCTCGTGCCAGCGCCCTTGGATTCCGGCAGAGCTCGACACCGGCAGCATCGGCCAGGATCTCTCTCTGTCTGCTGATAAGAGTGCTCAGCAGACGCAAAACCGGGAGAGATAAAGCCAGGGCAATATAAAAGAAGAAAGGTGTATTCTTGCTCTGATCGCTGTTGATGAGAAATCCGGAAGGATTTCTTTCCGGCTCTACGGCTAGTTTGAGCCGCTCAAAAAAATTTCCCAGTGAACAGACAAGAGTTATATAAATGGTGTCTCCACGGATAATGTGAGCAAGCTCATGCGCGATAACAGCTTCCAGTTCGTCCCTTGTGAATTCCGCAAGAAGACCTTCGGTGACAAGAACGCTAGGCTGGCCGCTGGATTCCATCAGAGCCATGGAGTTGACGGCAAAAGTGGGAAGTACATAAGGCTTTACGCGGGGAAGCCCGGCGGCGATCCTCATTTCATCTACTGCGTTGGAAAACTGAACGTGATAACGATCGGCCGGTTCGGGGCTGCGGGCCTGCAGGCGTCTGCGGATGAACCTGGCGCCATGGGCTCTGGCATCATAAAAGTGGAATGCAGCGATAAAAAGCGCGATTAGAAAAGATACAAGGATCAATTGCGTGAGGAAATTGGGTGTGGAGGGGATAAGACCTGGAATAAATAGGCCCAAGCTAAAAAGGAGAGCACAGGAAACAAATCCTACTGAGAACACATAGAAGATCAGAAGAGCAGCGAAGACAAAAAGACTTTTAAACCACTGTGCTTTTTGAACCGCATAAAAATCCCAATTTCTTTGTGAAACCATATTTTTTCATTATTCACAAAACAGGTTGAAAAGCAATGTGTTGCCCGGAGCCTTTTTTTTGTGATATAAGCAAGAGTTCGGGTTGTTCAGGAGGAGTTAGCATGTCTCAAAAAAGATCTTTGCGGCTGATCCTTATTATTGTTTTTCTCAGTGTATATGTTTGTTCTTTGCCTGCCCAAACGGCAGCGAAAAAGATTCTGACTTTTCAGGATATTATGAAGTTCAAGGAGATCAGAAATCCGGTCCTCTCTGAAGATGGGAAGATAATCGCCTATGGCGCTCAGCCCGGCAGAGGAGACGGAGAAGCCGTAGTCCATCACTTGAAGACCGGAAAAACCTTTACAGTCTATAGGGGAAGCAAACCCAAAATATCTAAAAATTCTCAGTGGGTTGTTCTGTTTGTTCAGCCGAAGGCCGTGGAAAAAGCAAAGGCGAAAAAAGATAAGCCAAAACAGGGGATGGCCCTGCTGAATACACAGAGCGGAGAAGTCCTCCATTTTTCGGAAGTTCAGCGTTTTGCCCTTTCAGAAGATGGAAATTGGCTGGCTTTCCTTTATTATAAGGAAAAGAAAAAGCCGGCAAAGAGTTTAAACGATAAGGCAGAAAAAGAGGCGGAAGATAAGCCCGAAGAAAAAAAAGACAGCAAAAAAAGAGAAGTTGGCAGCAAATTTGTGCTGCGGCAGTTGGCAACTGGGGATAAGATCACTATTGATTTTGTTCTGGATTTTTCCTTTAACACACAATCCTCTTTTCTAGCTTTAACAACTGGATGCCAGGAGGGAAAAGAAAACGGTTTGTACTGTATTGATTTGAAGGACAAAAATATGGCCCGGTTTCCGGTCATAAAATACAAAGATGCAGTGTTCGGAACCCAGGCCTGGTCCAAGAAAGGATCGCATCTCACTTTTCTCCTTGCTTCCAAGGAGGATTCAGGTTTTAAGGAAGAGCTTTTTTCCCTTTGGACATGGGATGGAAGTTCAAAAAAAAGGAAACAGCTTGTCGGTTTTGATGGCGTGCCCGAGGACTGGATGATCCCTGGGAAGAACAGCATGCTTGATTGGGATGAATCCGGGAAGCGTCTTTTTCTAGGGCTGAAACCTATGGACATGCTGGTAAAAAAAGAGAGTTCTCCCAAAGGCAAGGACGAGACCATCGATCTTTTCGACCAGGAAGAGATTCTCAGTAAGCGCGGGATTGATGTATGGCACTGGAACGATCCTTTTATCAATCCTCACCAGAAAATTAACTGGTCCCGTCTAAAAGGACAGACATATTTAGCGGCAGTGGATATCCGGAAAGGATCGCTTGTGCGGCTGGCAGATAAAACCATGCCTATAGTCCGGACCAACAAAAATCAGTATATGGCCCTGGGCTTGTCTGATGTGCCTTATAGGAAAGAGATGACTTGGGACGGGCGTTACTCGGATGTATATACCGTCGATCTTAAAACCGGCTTCAGAAAAAAGGTGATGTCCCACCTGGGAGGCGTTCCCTATCTTTCTCCAGGAGGGAAGTACCTTCTTTATTATAAAGATAAACACTGGCACCTGTATGATACCGGATCAGGAGAAAGGACCAACCTGACCGGAAATATGGATGTGCCTTTTTTTAATGAAGACTATGACTATCCTGCTGCAGCGCCCGGTTATGGACTTGGAGGCTGGGTCAGGGAGGATAGTGCCGTATTGATCTATGACAAATATGACATCTGGGAATTTGATGCCAAAACCGGTCATTCAGTTAACCTGACGGATGGCTTTGGACGGAAAAGCCAAAGGACATTACGTATCCTCAAGACGGATACGGAATCCCGATTTTTTGAAAGAAAGCAGGATCTTTTACTTTCTTCCTATCACAACATCGAAAAACAATTCGGATTTTATGCGGCCGACATCAGTAAAACCGGAGTCAGACAACTTATTGAGGAAAAGAAAAAATTCCGGTTCCTCTCCAAGGCCAAAAATGCTGATGTTGTGATGTTCACAAGGGAATGTTTTCAGGAATTTCCCGACCTGTGGGTTTCTGACCTCAAGTTAAAAGAACCGAAAAAAATCTCGGACATCAATCCGCAGATCCAAGATTTCGCCTGGGGAAAGCCCGAACTTGTGGAATGGAACAGCCTTGACGGCATTCCGCTTCAAGGTGTGCTGATCAAACCGGCAAATTGTGAACCTGGGAAAAGATACCCGGTTATAGTCTATTTTTACCGGTTTTTTTCCCAGCGAATGTACGAGTTCAACCAGATGGTCGTCAATCACAGGCCCAATTTTCCTTTTTATACAAGCAATGGTTATGCGGTCTTTCTCCCTGATATCCGGTTTGAGGTGGGCCGTCCGGGATTTGCCGCCACAAAATGTCTGGTGCCGGGAGTACAAAAGCTCATTGACATGGGAGTCGCCGATCCCAAAGCCATCGGTATCCACGGCCACTCATGGAGCGGTTATCAAGCAGCTTTTATCGTCACTCAGACAGATCTTTTTGCCTGCTGTATTGCAGGCGCCCCGGTATCCAACATGACAAGCGCTTACGGCGGTGTCCGCTGGGGGTCGGGAATGTCGCGGCAGTTCCAGTATGAGAAATCACAGAGCCGTATCGGAGGAAGTCTCTGGGAATATCCGGAGCTTTATATTGAAAACTCCCCTGTGTTTTTCGCCGACCGCATCCGGACACCCATGCTGATCATGTTCGGGGACAAGGACGGCGCTGTTCCCTGGTACCAGGGGATTGAGCTTTATATGGCCATGAGGAGGTTGGGGAAAGACTGCATTTTCCTTCAGTACCGCGGCGAACCCCACCATCCCCAGAAATATGCCAACAAACTGGATTATTCTATCCGGATGAAGGAATATTTTGACCACTATCTCAAGGGAAAACCGGCTCCGGACTGGATCACAAAGGGAATCCATTACAGAGGAAAATGAGAAAAAAAGAGGAAAAGACATGAAACGTTTTAAATTCATAACAATCGTTCTGACCTGTGTTTTTTGTGTTGCTTCTGCACATGCGGATGTGCCCAGTCCTGAAGAGGTACTTGGATTCAGGGTGGGAGAAGACCGTAATGTAGCGGATATGTATCAGATACTGGACTACTTTGATAAGCTTGATAAGACAAGCGACAGGATCCAGGTGCAGGAAGTGGGAAAAACCACACTCGGTAATCCTTTTATCGTGGCTGTTATTACCTCTGTCCGGAACCATGCGGAACTGGAACAATACCAGGTTTTTCAGCAGCTTCTGGCTGATCCCCGGAAGATCACGGAAAAAAAGGCGGGGAAGATCATTGCTGATGGGAAGGCCGTTGTTATGATCAACTGCTCTATCCATGCCTCGGAGATTGGAGCTTCACAGATGGCAATGCAGTTGGCCTATGACCTTGCGACCGGGAATGACCCAAAAACAAGACACATTCTGGACAATGTCATCCTCCTTCTAATACCCATGCACAATCCGGATGGCATACAGATGGTTGTGGATTGGTACCGTAAGAATCTTGGAACAAAGTATGAAGGCGGCCGGATGCCCTGGCTTTATCACAAATATGTGGGCCATGACAACAATCGTGACTGGTATATGTTCACCCAGGTAGAGTCGCGGCTGACTCTCAAAGTCCACAATGCGTGGCATCCTCAGATCATACTTGATATGCATCAGATGGGAAGCCGTGGCGCCAGGATATTTGTGCCCCCTTATGTTGATCCCTATGAACCAAACGTCGATCCCATCCTTCGTCAGCAGGTGGCCATGATGGGAACATTTATAGCTTCTGAGCTGACCGCAGAAGGCAAAGCCGGGGTTATGCACAGCAGTATGTTTGATGCCTGGACACCGGCCAGGGCCTATCATCATTATCATGGGGGGATCAGGATCTTGACCGAACTGGCCAGTATCAAACTTGCTACACCTATAAAGGTAAGATTTGAAGATCTCTCTTCCGATGTTAAAAAAGAGTCTGTGAAGATGCCCCTTCCATGGAAGGGAGGGGAGTGGACCCTCAGGGATATCGTGGAGTATGATTATTCCGCAGCTAAAGCTGTTTTAACCAATGCGGCATGTCTCAGACAAAATTGGCTGCGCAATTTTTACAGGATACACAAAAAGGCCGTTCAATCCAGGGAAGATCCATTTGCCTTTCTTATTCCCGCAGAGCAGCGTGATCTTCCTTCTGCTGTTAAGATGATAAATGTCCTCCAGTTGGGAGGTGTTGAGATCCACATGGCTTTGAATCCGTTCTCTGCGGAAGGCAAGAATTATCCGGCAGGCACTTATGTTGTTTTTATGGCTCAGCCCTACGGCAGGTTTGCAAAAGCCCTGCTTGAGAAACAGGATTATCCGGAGATCCGGCAGTATCCCAACGGTCCGCTAAAGATTCCCTATGATGTAGTTGCGCATACGCTGCCCATGCTGATGGGGGTGGATGTGGTCCGGGTAAATAAGGCCGTTAAGCTTAAAACTCGGCTGATGGACACGATTCAAAAGCCTCAAGGACGAATGGAAGCGGGAAATGAGCCCTTTGGTTATATCTGGGGACATATCACGAATGAAAGTTTTGTTGCTTTGAACCGTCTCCTTAAAAAGGGACATAAAGTCTTCTGGACAAAAGAAGCCATTGAAATTCAGGGCCGGTCTTATTCGGAAGGAACAATGATCGCAAAAAACAGAGAAGGACTGAAAGAGGATCTGGGCCGTATAATCAAGGATGTGTGTGTACATTTTGAGGTCCTTGTATCCAGGCCGGATGTCCCGGTTTTGGAGATAAGACCGGTCAGATTGGGTCTTTATAAAAGCTGGACAGCCTCTATGGATGAGGGCTGGACGCGCTGGGTGTTGGAACAGTTCGAGTTTCCTTATCAAAGTGTTTATGACAAGGATATCCGAGAAGGAGATCTCCTTAAAAAATATGATGTTCTGGTGCTTCCTGATATTCGGGAAAACAGCATAATAAAGGGGCTCTCAGAAAGCAGCGCTCCTCTTGAATATACCGGCGGCATAGGTGATGTGGGAGTGAATAACATCCGGCAGTTTATCCGGAACGGCGGATGCCTGATCACATTAAATTCATCTGCGGACTTCGCCGTGAATAGGCTGCACCTTGGAGTGAAAAACGTGATACAGGGAATTTCCCGAAAAGAGTTCTTTATCCCGGGATCCATCCTCAAGGTCTTAAATGATCAGGCCCATCCCATTGCATATGGATATAGTAGGGACACACACGTATTTTTTCGCAGGAGCCCTGTATTTTCTGTCAATGAAGGTGTAAGTGTCGCCAGATATCCGGCAAAAAGCTTCCAGAGCGGTTGGATACATGGGGAGGAACTTCTGGTAAACAGAAGTGCTATTGCCGATGTCCCCTATGAGAAAGGACGTGTTATACTTCTTGGTTTTCCTGCTCTCTACAGAGGACAGGCCCACGGCACATTCCGGTATTTTTTTAATGCAATTTTTTATGGCGCCGCAGGATCTGATTTCATATTGTAATTTGTAATTAATATTTTGTAGACATTACTATTAAAGATTGGTATTCTGTAATAAATATCGACTTTTTAGGCTGTTATTACGTATAATTTATTGAACATAATAATTTGATGGAGGAGGATTAAAATGAAACCAGTTAGAAAGATCATCGGAGCTCTTATCATTCTGATTTTTGCGATTCCCTTGCTTGTGGCAATGATCTGGACGGTCGGAGTAACTAAAGCTGCTGTTTCGCCTGAACTGATTTCTGATCTACCAAGGGAGATCATTGCTGAGCTTCCCGATTACCTGGATGAAGTGGTCAAAGAGGCGCAGGATGTGTCCGTAATAGAGGACGAGGAAACCCGTGCCTGGTTTGAAGCCCTATCCAAAGTCAGGATGACGCCAAAAGAATTACTGGAAAAGGTCGGGATCACGGATTGGATGGAACAGGAACTGTCTAAATCTCTCCAGGAGATAGGAGAGATATTAAGAGGACAGAGAGAGCCTGATCCTGTCACGATCGACATGCGGCCCCTAAAAAAGGCCCTTGATAATGAAGAAATCGATCTTTACCTGATGGATGTTCTGCAGAATCTGCCTCCCTGTGATGAGGAAGGCACAAATCGGTGGCTCGAATTGAGAGACAGGGAATTCGGTGATTTTGTGCTTCCGGCATGCCGTCCGGACATGGATGTTGCAAGAATCGTCCTTCAAAATCACCGGATCGAGGTGATAAATGACATGCAGGATGAGATACAGATCTTTGAAGGTGTGCGCTTTATGCCTTTCGGTTTTTCAAAAACAGTGGTCTGGCTTTCCTACCTTTTGTTTTTGCTGCCTCTGATCTTTCTTTTCCTCGGGTCTATTATTGGAGGAACATCTGCTGCTGGTTTTTTCAGATGGTTCGGTGTGTCGACATTTGCAGGCGGTTTGATCCCTCTTACGATATCCCTGTTTGCAGAACATATCACTAAATGGGCTATCCGTTTTGCTCCTTATTCCCATACCGAAGAGTGGTCCTCTGATCTTGGCCTTTTGATCCTGGACAAGATCGATTGGATCCCGACTCTGGTTGTGGAAAAGCTTTTTTCCCCGGTAACGATGATTGCAGGCATTGTGTGCATTATCGGAGTGATTTTATTTGTCCTGTCATTTCCATTCAGAAAAAACTGATTGTACTGAGGGCGGATGGTCTTTGTTTGAATTTTCCCCTCCATATGGATATACTGATTTTAATACGATATGGAGGAGGTTCTTAAGGTGGACAGTTCAAAAAAAGGTTTTAACCGCCGCCAATTTTTAACTACATCTGCCGGAGCTGCACTCGGAGTTGCCGGTATGTCTCTTTTAAGATCATTTCCAATGATGGGGCAGGAATCCGGTTCAAAAATGAGGGTCGCTCTGGTCGGTACAGGCATCCGTGGTTCCGGGCTCTGGGGGAAAACGCTGATACGGAATTACGGCGATATTCTGGAGATGGTAGGTCTGTGTGACAGGAACAAAAAACGCCTGGCCTATGCTAAAAAATATATGGAAACAGCGTGCCCTATTTATACGGATTTTGACAAAATGATAGAGGAGACACGGCCGGATACTGTTGTTGTGACGACCATGGATTGTTTCCATGCCAAATATATCTGCCGGGCAATGGAATTAGGATGCGATGTGATCACGGAAAAGCCCCTGGCCACGGATGAGAAGATGTGCCAGGAGATCATCGATACAGAGAAACGGACAGGCCGCAATCTGATCGTGACCTTCAATTACCGTTACAGTCCTGCAGCCATGAAGGTCAAGGAGATCCTTATGTCAGGTGAGATCGGAGACATCACATCTGTGGATTTAAATTACTATTTAGATGTTTATCATGGGGCCTCCTATTTCCGGCGCTGGCATGGTTTTAAGCAGTTTTCAGGCTCTCTTCTCGTTCATAAAGCCACTCATCATTATGATCTTATGAACTGGTGGCTGGCTGCTGAGCCGGTCGAGGTTAACGCGAACGGAGAACTGAGAAAATACGGACACAACAGCTCCATTCGTCATGCCAGGTGTATGACATGCCCGCACAAGGGAACGTGTGAATTTTTCTGGGACATTACAAAAAATGAGCACCTGATGAATCTGTATGTAAAGGCGGAATCAGAGGATGGATATATCCGCGATGCATGTGTTTTCCGTAAAAAGATCAACATCTGGGATACCATGAATGTTCAGGTCAGATATCATAACCGCGTCACCATGAGTTATTCATTAAATGCTTTTATGCCTTATGAAGGATATTGTGTAGGGTTTAACGGAACCAAAGGCCGGCTGGATATGCGGGAGTATCATCAACAGCCCTGGACTGTAAAGAGCATGGCGGATTTTCGCTTGACACGCAATTTCAAGGGTACAAGGACATTTGGTCTGGGTTCGGGCGGGGGCGGTCATTGGGGAGCTGATCCCATGATGATGGACCGCATCTTCCGTGAACCGGGGCCGGATACACTGAACCAAGCTGCAGGGAGCCGCGACGGGGCGCTTTCCATCCTGACCGGCATTGCGGCAAGGCGCAGTATTGAACAGGGCCGTCCATTCAAGATCGATGAACTGGTTAAAATATAAAAATAGGATTCAAGGATTCGAGTGATTCCTCGAACCCTTTACCTCAAAGTAATGGCGCGGGAGATCTCCTTATCAGTTTTAAGGGCATGGGAAGGTCTCGGATGATTCGAATTAAAAACGCGCATCACCTTTGGATCCTCGATAAAGACACCGCTTTCGTCTATGCCGTTCAAACCGTTGGGATTAACTATCTTATCTAGTTCCAGCCTGCTCCCTTCAGGATCCCTTCCCGAATGCGGGCAGCGCGTACATCCCAGTCTTTAAGAGTCTTAAAGCTTCGGGTAAATTCAGCCAGTTGGTGCCTTGCTGCTTCCTCGCTTTGGTAGTATCCCTGGCAGAGCTCTGCTTTTTTCGGGATTATTGTTTGTGCTTGAGTGATAAAGGGGAAGAGAAAAAAAATGCCCATACAAATGGTAGTAAGAGAATTACGGTTCATTTTTTTTCTGCGAACTTGCGGCCGGCGGCCATGGCTGCTCCAATGATGCCGGCATCATTTCCCATCTGTGCCGGAACAATTCTGGCTGTTGTCTTGAGAAGGGGAAGGAATTTTATGTGATTTTGACTGACACCACCGCCAAGAATAAAGAGATCCGGTGAGAAAAGGACTTCCATGCGGTTCAGAACTTCATTGAGATTGTCTGCCCAATCTTCCCAGCTCAAGTTTTCCACTATACGGACACGTGCTGCAGCGCGGTGTTCGGCATCCTTGCCTCGGACTTCCATATGGCCAAACTCGGTGTTGGGAACAAGTTTTCCATCTATAAAAATAGCGCTCCCGATCCCGGTTCCCAAGGTGAGGAGAATGACCACGCCTTTTTGGTTTTTTCCTGAGCCAAAGTTCATTTCAGCGATACCTGCGGCATCGGCATCATTCAGGAGCAGGACAGGACATCCCATCTGTTCGGCCAGCATTTTTTCACCGTTGATCCCTATCCAGGATTTGTCGATATTGGCTGCGCTCAGGGCTATTCCTTTTTTTATTACGCCGGGATATGTGAAACCGATAGGACCCTTCCAATTAAATTGACCGGCCATTTCCGCGCAGGTCTTTATGACAATTTTTGGGGTCGAGACCTCAGGAGTTGGGACTTCAAGGCGACGCCCTGAGAGCATCCCTTTTTTGATGTTGACCGGGGCTCCCTTTATTACGGAGCCTCCAATATCAATACCCAGGACATTGGTTTTATTTGCCATTTCAGCTCGAATTATTTCTTTTCAGGCATTATTCTAACTCCCCTGGCATTCTTACTGGGAGAGTTGTTATATACCTCTATTATATGATAAACAACTGTGATAAATTGTTTCTCAAACTCGCCGTGAAAATAGGTATGGATGAGGTTTGTATATTCAATCATATCTTTCTCATATTGTGTCAGATCAGGGTCTTCTGGATGGAGAAGCTGGGAGATCACTTTGAGTTCATAGCAAGGAATATCCAGGAAAACTATAGCTGCCCTGGGGTTAACCATCTGGTTCAGGAATGAATGTGTTTCATGTTCCGGTGTTGAATAAAGCTCTAAAGAAACCTGTTTCGTTCGATCATACAATTCTTCTGCTTTCTCATAGAGACCTAAAAGAATGTCAAGCTTTTCTTTCCTGGTATTGCCAATTGTGGATTTGAGTAAATTATCTATTTCATGCAGCTTATCCTTTTTCGGTAAAAAACCCATTCCTTTTACTGCATTGTTTATTGTGAACGATGTATCGAACCGTCTTATTCCCTGAGTGGCGACTATAGCATTATGGGGCCCGGCAAGTGATGGAAACTTTTTTTCCTTTATTTTCTCCAGTGATTTGATTCTGCTTCCAAAATTCCATTTAATAAATTCATCCGGTAGTTCCATTATCTGGTATTCTTCCCATTTGTGTTTTTTACCGAAAGTTTTTACTTTTATTATGCCCTGATCATACTTGCCCGTATCTACGGTTGGTTGATGAAAAGTATTACCCTTCCAAAAATCCGGTTTTATTTGCTCTAATGCATCTTCCTTACATGCGGAGAACATTAGAACTAGCCCTATAATTATGCTGAGACTCAAAATTGGGCGTTTTGCCATATTACTTCTCCTTAATTTTTTACTAAATAAGATTTTTGCATAGTAAATATTTTATGTCAAAAAAATATGATGTAATGTTCTTACCTGGATTATTCACGGGTCGATATGCACGGCGTGGTCAAGGAAAAACAGTCTATAGAAGTCATTGAAGTCTATAGGAGTCCATAGAAGTCGAGGAATTCAAATAAGTTTATTGAGTTTTTTGGGTTATTTTAATAAAATTTTACTCAATGAACTCGAAGAGCTGGATTCCCGTCCCCGATCGGAGTCGGGGACAAGCTTGCATGGAAATGACGAGATGAACGAGACAAACGAGATGAACGATTCTTTCCTACTGCGAATGCGCCGCAACAAAGCAAATTCGCAAATAACGAGGAGGTAAGAATGTCAAAAACAACAAAATCAGGAGACCAGCATTTGTCAAGACGGGAATTCCTGGGATGCTGCGGAATGTATGCAGCCGGAGTAACCGCTTTTTCGGCCTCGAATCCAGCCGGGGCTTCAGCCCTCCCTCTGGCTGCGCGCCCCGGAGGGCAAAAGATGAGAAAAACCAGGATCCGGGTTGTTCTGGCCCATCCATCATCCAAGGAGCCGTGCTGGCCGAATATCGGTTATGATTTTGAAGGCAACAAAAAACAGTTTATGAAGGGACTCCGGAAAGGGTGCTCTGATGTGGATTTCCTTCCTGTTACCGCCATGAAGGATGAAGATGCAATAACCATTCTCAAAAAAGATGCAGAAATAGACGGATATATTGTCTACCTTTCTGGTTGTCTATGGGGAAGAGTTCCGGAAAAAATAGCGGGTTCAGGAAAGCCCACGATTATGGTGGATAACCTGTTTGCAGGATCTGGTAAATTCTTGACCGGCTTTGCAAGAACGAAACGTCAGGGTTTAAAAGTGATCGCAGTATCATCGTCGGATTTTGCCGATGTCATCGAGGCTGTCCGTTGTTTGGACACACTGAACAAACTTCGCCTTTCCACAGCGCTGGTTGTTGGGGGTAAACCGGATTCAGCCATTGAAGATTGTTTCGGGACCCACATGAAGGGCATTGATTTTCCGGAGATCAGCCAGGTCTATAAGGCAGTTGACCCTGTGAAAGCAGGGAAATGGGCAGACAGATGGATCAAAGGAGCGGCGAAAGTAATAGAACCGTCCCGCCAGGATATAATCAAATCCGGAGCCATCTATCTGGCAATGCTGGAGCTGATGGAGAAGTACAAGGCTCAAGCAATTACGGTCAACTGCCTCGGAGGATTTTATGGAGGGTATCTTACCGCTTATCCATGCCTTGGATTTATGCAGTTGAATAATGACGGTTATGTCGGCGCATGTGAAGCAGACCAGAGATCGACAATCACAATGATGTTGATGAACTATCTGACCGGCAGGGCGGGAATGATCTCTGACCCGGTTATTGATACATCAAAGAACCGGATCATCTATGCCCACTGCGTAGCTCCCACCAAAGTTTTTGGTCCTGACAGCCCATCGAACCCTTATCACATCCGCAGTCATGCAGAGGACAGGAAAGGGGCTTGCCCCCGGGCTCTTCTGCCGCTGGGGGAGATGACCACTACATTATTGTTCGATGCCGGGAAAAAACAGGTTATTTTGCATCAGGGTAAAACCGTTGAGAATGTTGATCTGGATATAGCCTGCCGGAACAAACTGGCGGT
>DAOVDI010000025.1 GCA_030669585.1 Acidobacteriota bacterium | reverse complement strand
TCTGGATAAAGAAGCGCGTTGAGCAGGAACTTGTAGGAACCATGGGATTGGGCTCTATGCTGGCATCGGATACCGATAAGGATGATGTGTCCTTTTTTGTATTTTGTATCGACAACAGCTGCCTTCCGTGCGATCATATCTTCACCCATAAGCCACCCACTCAGGAGTACATTTTCTTTAGGAAAGCTGGCGACTACTGTCCTGTCCCATTCGCCTGACGGCATCCGTGTGCTGATTGCCGTACTCCTTGCAAACATGACAGCCGATTCCTCGGAGAATCCATAACCGATTGGAGTGGTTGTTTTGACATTCACGCGAAGAATAGATGTCGGGCAGAAAAACTTGCTCCGGTCAACTCTTTCCAGAGCATTTCGAGCCGGCGATGTGAATTCTTTGAAAATAAGGCCGCAAGCATCATTAAGAGTAACAAGGATTCCTCCCTGCTCAACAAATTTGTTCAATGCAGCGATACCCTCTTTTCCGATTCCACCCTCATATTCTTTGGGCATATTTCCTGAAGAGCGTCTTGCATAAGAGGAAGACGGGGGTCGTTTTCCAAGCTTGATAATATCCGCATTCTCACTTGCAAATATGATGACTCCGAACTTCTCTTTTAGGTTGAGTTTCTTAGCTTTGAAGTCCTTGTTGTGGAGAGTGACATAAGGAATACTCAGATCGTCCAGAACATATCTTGTCCAGCCTTCATCCATATTAGACCGCCAGGACTGATACAAGCCTATCTGCTGTTTCTTGACAGATGCTTTTGGAATGTTGCTGAAGTCTTTTATCTCCAAAGGTTTGATATGAAGCGCAGCTATGAGTTTAGGGAGGGCTTGTTTGACTTCTGCAGTGTTTTTAATGATAAAGCTGCCTGCTGCAGCGCAATATCCATCACCCTTAACAGGATCTTTGCTGCGGAAGATCTCGGTTGTTTCCTTCATCAAAGCGAATACCGCAGTATACGAGGCATTGACTCTGGAATCGAGGAGAAAATAGGCGGCATCGTCAGCAGGGGGGAAGCAGGATGGGATTGGGATCTCAGCTAATTTCTCTGCATCTGCCGTGAAGGGCTTTTCTATCCGGTCACATTTGACTCCCATTTGCAGCGGAAGAGTCCAACCAGCATTATCATATGGAGGAATAGGAGGGCCGCCAGGATACTGTCGCATATCAGGGTATTTCTGTTTTTCAAGGAGGGCTTGAGCATAAGGCCGGTAGGGTTGGGCCATAAAAACTATAAATGAGCCGGCAGGATAAGGCCTGCCTCCTGCCATAAAATCTTTTTTGGCCTGATGGATCTGCACTCCCCCAAATTTCAATTTTTTAAGCATTCTGAGCGTTGTGGGATAATCATTCTGCTTTTTAGGGATTACAAAAGCAAATGGTTTTCCCTTGAGTCCTTCCCGGATATTATCCATATTCATCTGATAGTAGTTGTAGAGGATGTCTTCCTTATGCATATGGGCTGTTTTGATCAGAGACTTGGAGAGAATAAGCTCATAGTCCACAATATCGCGAAGCCGCCACCAACCTCCGGGCCATGGATCCGGGAACTCGATGCGTTTCTCGATATAAGATTTGGGAAGTTCTGTGGGGTCGATATAAATGGGAGAGGCCATATTCACAGAGGCCATTTCACTGAGGATTCCGATGGTATTGTGGAACCAGGAAGTGTCGTCACAGGCGCCGATCCACCATCCGGTGAAACTCCGTCCATAAACAACGCCTTTGTATCCATTTTTTTGCAGGTCATATGCCATATTCGTTCCAAAAAGGGCCACGCCCCTCCAGACGAGTGGATGGACATTAGGCGTGGGCGGGTCCATGAAGGGGGGAATGAATAGGCGTGCGCCGGTCGGTCCCATCTGGTGTTCATCAATGTGTACCTGCGGCATCCAATCATGATACAGGACCTTGGTCACCGCCTGTGTTTCGCTCAGGTTGAACATGAACCAGTCTCTGTTGTTATCGTGTCCAGCGTAATCGTGATACAGCCATGGCATACGGCCGCCCTCGTACTTTGTTCCGACATATTTTTTGTACCAGTCTGTCACCATCTGCTGGCCGTCCGGGTTGATAGTCGGAGCAAGAAGAACTATGACATCTTCAAGGATCTGGTCCGCATTATAAGGTGTATTTCCAGTGACCAGATCATAAGCGAGCTCCATAGCCATCTGAGAGGATGCAATTTCAGTGGAATGCTGATTATTCGTGATAAGAACAATGGCTTTTCCTTCTTTGGCCAGACTTTTAGCCTGTTCGGGAGTCAAACCTTCTGCATCTCGTAATTGTCCGGCGATTTTCTTATATTTATCCAGCTGAGCCATATTTTCTTCTGTTGTGATAATAGCCATGATCATTGGTTTATTACGCGTGGTTTTTCCGATCGTTAAAACTTTGATCTTGTTGGATTCCTCATCCAGTTTTTTGAAGTAGGCGAGGATCTGGTTGTAATCAGCGAGTTTTTTGTCCGCACCCACCTGGTGGCCCAGGAATTTTTCTGGTGGTGTCTGAGCTGTTAGAGAAAATGTAAAAACAAACAGCAATAGTGTACTGAAAATTATAGCTTTTTTCATGATTCCTCCTAATAAATGCCAAAAGAAAATTTCTATCACTCCGCCTATGAAGTGTCAAGGAAAAAAGGTGTTGGGGATTCAAAATAAAAATTAAGCTTGTTTATATTCAAAACCAGGTATTGCGAAAGCCTTACTTAAAGATATAAAATATGGTTTAAATTTTATTAATGAGGAATTCTTTCAAAGGAGGTATTTAAATCGTTAAAAAAAAGCACTTGAATCCTTGAATCCTTGAATCCTCGAACCCTTTACCTTAACGAACCTGGATTATTCACGGGTCGAGATTGGTGCAGATGCAAGGCATGGCGGGTGAAGCTGTGGTTATCCACCGCAAACCTGTCATAACGCAGCAGATGTGCCGAGATTCGGCCCGCCTGAAAGGGAAAAAATGCCGGTAATAAAATTGAGATCTTACAGAAATGTCACAGAACAAAGTTATGGCGGAAATTGTCCGGAGAAAAAGCATGACTGGATGATATATAAGAAATTATGTTAGGTTATCGGCAGTTTTTATGAATAAAGCAGGCTAAATGGGAGAAGAGCTAATTATGAAGAAAAAAAACAAAAAAAAACAGTTGGTTTTTATCATATTTGTTTTCATGTTCTTATCAGGTCAGATTCTTTTAAGTCAGTCCGAATCCCGGCTTGAAGAGACTGCTAAAATTCTTAAACCTGTAATAAAGGGAAAATTCGAGGTTAGCCTTCACTATTCCTCCTGGTCCATGAACCCGATCAAGAGTCTCTTTGAGAGCGATCTTGTTGATTCTTTAAGCAAGGAAATAAGACGAGAGATCGCCAATCAGGTTCGTGATGTTGCTCCAGGCCTAATACGAATGAATTATGAACATTCTCTGGCGCTTGATTCTTCCGGGTCAAATTTCGGCCTTGAGATCAGATATTATCCTAAGGGCAGGAAGGGGGCATTCAGCCTGGGTTTTTCTCTGGAAAAAACCAATATGCAGATGAATATCAGTGGTACGGTAAAACAGTTTTTTGATGATGGGACCTATGGCGAGGTCGAGGCTAGCGGTGCCGTTAAAATAAAACCTTTTTCCTCGAATCTGAGTTTTCGGTGGGATATGGCTCCTTCTTGGATGGTCTCTCCATATTTTGTTCTAGGTGTTGGAATAGCTCCCCTTACAGGAGATCTCAATTATGATTTTACCGGGATATATCATTGGGCGGGCCCTTCGGAAACCCTGGAAGAATCCGACTCAAAATCCTTAAAATCAGCTGAAGAGGAAATGGACTTTAACATACCGAATATTTTTGTTATAGTTCATATGGCATTCGGCCTGAAGGCGGAAATTGCTTCACATCTGGTATTGAAAGTGGAAGCCGGTATCTGGGACGGATTTATCCTCCGGGGAGGACTCGGCATCCGATTCTAATATTGGATCTGAATTATTCACGAGTAAAAAATGACCGTGCTAGATGGGGAGCTAGCGGTGCCCTGTAACTCACAATCCGCTACAGTGGGATTGAATTCCTTGCCGAGGCTGTGATTTTTCTGGACTGTGTCCGCGTAAGTGGTGTTGAGGGTGTAGGCCCTGCGCAAAGGACTTTCTGTGAATCCCGTCAGGACCGGGAGGTAGCAGCGGCAGCAGGAATGTCTCTTGTGCTGCAGGAAAGCCTTGCCTGAGCTAACTGCTCGGATAACGCAGGGGAACCCCTGTCAGAGCAAGGTGCACGGTCTTTAATTTAAACCAAGGAGAAAAAAGAATATGTCTTTCAAAAAAATAACAATTGTGATTGTTATCGGATTTTTGGCTTTTGTATGTCTTGCTAATGCTCGGACACTGAACCCAGTAGATCCTGTCAATTGGCGTGATCTGGTACCTTTTCTGGGTGATATCGATGGTTGGACAGCCGAGGGAGATGCTGAAGGCTCGTCCGTTTCTATGGCTGGCACGAAGATAAGCCAGGCGGAGCGGGGCTATGCCGATGAAAACCGTACATTAATGATTAAAATTGCCGACGCTGTCGCTTCTTCAATGATGAGTGTCGGACTCAAAATGTCCATGAATTTCGAGATCGACTCATCAGAGGAGTATGTTAAGAAAATTGAGATCCAGGGATTTTCCGGGGTGGAGAAATACAATTATGCGGATAAAGAGGCAGAAGTCATGCTTCTTCTGGCGGATAGATTTATTGTCCAGTTAGAAGGGGAGAATTTTGAAGATACAAAAGATCTTGTAATAATCGCTGATTCTCTGGATCTCAAGGGTATTGCGGCCCTGGCTAAATAACCTGGCCTATTCATAAAAATTGTCGATACGATAGTACAGTAAAACAATATTTAAAATCGTTTTATGTATCGACACTTTTTCCCCTTCGGGCAAGCCGATCTGCTTTGTTGCGGCCTGTTCGCGGTAGGTAAACTACAGCTTCACAATCCGCGCCTCGCATATCGACTTGTGAATAACCCAGGCCCTGACCCATTATTCCCGCCTTTTTCGTCATTCCCGCGGAAGCGGGAATCCAGAAGCCTGAAGTAGCCAGAAATCTATGAACCATTAATGTCCTCGTTGCGATT
Organism: Acidobacteriota bacterium; assembly: GCA_030669585.1. Taxonomy (GTDB): domain Bacteria; phylum Acidobacteriota; class Aminicenantia; order Aminicenantales; family Aminicenantaceae; genus DAOVDI01. Next base: position 21,712 of record DAOVDI010000025.1, on the reverse strand, counting down.
ACTGTAAGTTTCGTTCTCTCTCAATCTATTTTCGCTCAGGCCAAAATAATGTCCGACTTCGTGCAGGACAACTTCTCTGACTTTTGCCTGAATCTCTTTTTCAGTCGAACAGATCTGTTCGATCGGCTTCTGGTAGATAGAGATAACATCAGGGGGTAGGTTGCCGTAATAAGGACCCCGGTGTTTGAATGGAACACCGTGATAAAGCCCGAGGAGTGTATTGCGTGTTGCTCCAACCGCATCCAGGATTTCCTGGGAGGGAAAATCCTCAACTATAATGGTAATATTCTTTAACAACTTTATGGATTCTTCAGGGAGGCTTTTTATAGCCTCTTCCACAAGAGTTTCGAATCGTTTTTTATCCATTGCAGAGGTTTCTCATCGTTCGATCCCATCCCGGGCCTTGACTCCGGAATCGTAATAATGTTTGACGTTCTTCATTTCGCTTACAAGATCAGCCCTCCGGATGAATGAATCCGGAGCATATCTTCCTGTTAAGATAACTTCAACATTTTCCGGTTTTTGATCCAAAAGAAGATGGACTTTGTCTTCTGTGATCAGGTTGAAATACACAGTGACATTGATCTCGTCCATTATAATGATCCTGTAATTCCCGGACAGCATAGCCTTCCGGCATGACTCCAGGCCTTTTCTGGCTTTATTAATATCGATCTTGTCAGGGTCTTTTGTGACATGTATAAATCCCGATCTACCGAACTGTTCAATTGAGATCATGGGGGCAAGTTTTTGGATAGCGAAAAGCTCTCCGTATTTCTGTCCCTTGATAAATTGGCCGATGTACGTTTTTAGTCCGCGTCCGGCAGCTCTCAAAGCCAGTCCCAGGGCAGCAGTGGTCTTGCCCTTGCCATTCCCTGTATAGACCTGGATATACCCTTTGAATTCTCCAGTTTTTCCTGAATTCATTTCAAATCCACTATATTGCAATTCTCTGCATTCAGTCAACCCGTCTATTGCTCATAATCTCATTTTTTAATATAATCATCGGTATGTTGGATAGAAAATATGTACAGGAAAATCCGGATCTTGTCATCAAGAAATTAGCCTTGCGTGGAAAGGATCTCGACCTCCAAGAATTTCTTCGTCTTTCAGAGGAAAGAAGAGCATTCCTCAAGCAGGTTGAGGATCTGCGTTATGAAAAGAACACAGCCAGCAAGCAAATCGGCCTGATGAAAAAAGAGGGAGAAGATGCCTCTTTACAGGTCAAAGAGATGAAAAAACTTTCCGGTAAAATCAAAGATCTTGAAGAAAAGTACAAAGAAAATGATGAATACATCCGGAAATGGCTGCTTGAGATTCCCAATATTCCCCACGAATCCGTACCTGTGGGGTCGAGTTCTGCAGACAATGTCGAGATCCGTATGAATGGTGAAAAGCATGAGTTTGAATTTCCGCCAAAGCCCCATTGGGATATCGGAAATAAGCTGGGAATACTGGATTTCGAACGGGCGGCCAAGATCGCCGGCTCCCGTTTTGCTGTTTATCTTGGCGCCGGAGCAAGGCTGGAGAGAGCCCTGATCAACTTTATGCTTGATGTTCACACAAAGGAAAAAGGATATGAGGAGATCCTTCCTCCTTTTATTGCCAATAAGGAAAGCCTGACAGCTACCGGACAGCTTCCTAAATTCGAAGAGGATCTGTTCAGGATTAGAGGATATCCGTTTTATATGATCCCAACAGCCGAGGTGCCGGTTGTTAACTATTACAGGGATGAGATCCTGGAGGCGGACAGTCTCCCGATAAGATTTGCCGCATACACTCCCTGTTTCCGAAGTGAAGCCGGCTCATATGGAAAGGACATCCGCGGCCTGATCCGCCAGCATCAGTTCAACAAGGTCGAGTTGATCAGTTTTTCAACCCCGGAAAATTCCTATGATGAACTGGAAAAAATCACAGCGGATGCAGAGGATGTTCTTCAAAGGCTTGGCCTTGTTTACAGAGTTGTGGAGCTCTGTACAGGAGATCTTGGATTCTCCAGCGCCAAGACCTATGACATCGAGCTTTGGATGCCCCACAGGAAAAATTATCTGGAAATATCTTCCTGTTCCAACTGCGAGGCTTTTCAGGCGAGGCGGGCAAACATCCGTTTCCGGAAGGCGCCAAAAACCAAGCCGGAATTTATACACACGCTTAACGGTTCAGGTGTAGCTATAGGCCGAACAGTAAGCGCTATCCTGGAAAACTACCAGCAGGGGGATGGTTCTGTTATTATCCCTGAGGTTCTCAGGCCTTATATGGGTGGTCTGGAAAAGATAAAAAGTCCATAGAAGTCTATCGAAGTCCATAGAAGTCTATCGAAGTCGAAGAAAGGCGAAGACCCCTAGAACCCTCTCTTTTGTCTGAACCTTTTGCTTCAACTGCAATAAACTTTACTTGTCTCTTTCATCACGAATCTGGAAAATAGGAATTACTGCGGAGGGATGGCCGAGTGGTTGAAGGCGGCGGTCTTGAAAACCGCTTCACGAGCAATCGTGACGGGGGTTCGAATCCCTCTCCCTCCGCCATAAACAGCAGGATTTACTTCCAGTGTGAGGAAATGAACTTTTCTATCTCGGGAAGACCGCCTTGCAGGATGAGGTAACCGTTATGAGGTTCGCGCTCAGTGATCTCGTGGTTGACGGAGTGGCGCATCAGACGGAGCACCTCATCGTGATTGTCTGTGTGTCCCAGCACCCAGCATAGTTTCATTAATGCTGTCTCCGGCAGCATGTTATCCAGTGGTATCACACCAATATCGAGAAGATCACGGCCTGTATCATAAACGTACATTTGTACATATCCCCAGAGGGTTTGAACAGTCATGACCACATGGACACCTTGCTTGATGGCTTGTTTTATGGCCGGATAGAGTGGTTTGTTGACATGACCAAGGCCGGTGCCTGCAATAACGATCCCTTTATAACCTTTCTCTACGAGTGCATCGACAAGATCCGGATTCATACCGGGGTAATAGTATAGAATGGTAACGCGGTCATTGAAAACAGGATAAATCATGACATGCCGTTCAGTATCACGTGGAAGATAGTCTTGGGTGAGGTACTCGAAGTTGTTTTTGTTGACCATGCATAACGGAATATCACCGACGGTGCGAAAGGTACTGCGATAGGAGCTGTGCATCTTGCGACAGCGAGTGCCACGGTGGAGCAGACCATAATAATCAGAAGTAGGACCGAACATACAGATCTGAACCTCGGCTATGTCTCCAAGAGCGGCTGCCCGCACTGCGTGAATCAAATTCAAAGCTGCATCACTGCTTGGACGGTCAGAGCTGCGCTGGCTTCCAACGATCACAATAGGAATGGGACTCTGCTGTACCATGAAGCTGAGAATTGCCGCAGTATGACCCATGGTGTCCGTGCCATGGCCGATAACGATCCCATCCGCTCCGGCGGCAATTTCCTCTCCGATAGTCTTGGCCAGTGTAATGTATTCTTGCTTTGCCATGTTTTCAGAAAAGACGCCAAAAAGCTTCTTGGTTTTCAGGTTGCAGATATCAGCTAACTCGGGTACGGCGCCGTATAGTTCACCCGGGGTGAATGCAGGAATTACGGCCCCAGTCCGGTAGTCTAGGCGGGAAGCGATTGTGCCGCCTGTCCCAAGCAAGGTGACATTGCGCAGCGTATCACTGTGCGGGAATTCCTTTTCCGGGATTTTATATATCGCTTTCTTATATCCGATTTCCTTGATGCTTTTTACCCTGTTCACATGAATTCCGGTATTGTAACCATTTTTCATCTTGATCACCAGGTGTAGATCATCGAAATATCCGAAGCGTGGTAGTATGACTCCTTCAAACACACTACCTGCGTCATTTATCACCCGCACATCACTCCAGACACGCACCCCCCACTCAATGAGTTTTTTGCGTGCCAAGCCTTTGTATCCTTTCAGTTCATCGCTTGTAGACTTCATATTATTCTCTTATGCAGTTTTTCCTGAAGAACAGCTATTACACTGCGAGCAGGTACTCTGCCGCGCAGTTCTTTTAAGATTTGGCCCATATAAAAACGAAATTGCTTTTCATATGAGTTATTATTAGGATCTAATTGGCTGTTCTCAACTATTTTTTTTACTAAATTTTCCCACCCGGATGGTTTTGTTTTCAGCCCTGTTTCCTTGACTATCTGCTTGATCGTTTTTTCTGGCGCATTTGCAATGAGTGACACAAGCTGTTTACGAGCCTCCCATAATACAGGTCGTTTGGCAATAAGCTTGAAAAAATCGCACCATCTTTCGATCGAAATAGTATCTACGGCTGCGCCGTCGCGGCGCATGCCTTTTAGCCACTCGCCAAAAAAGAAGCAGGCCTGACGGATATCCGCTCCGCACATACCTACTACTTTATCAACGATAGCAGCATCACCCCTGCGGATGAGGAAATGGATGGTGTTCCGCGGCACGCCTACAGCGCCATAGAGTTCTTCCCGTTCCCATGGCGGTGGAGGAAGTTTGGCCCTAAGCTGCTTGACCCGCTGGCGTGTAATAGAGATTGGCGGGCTGTCAGTGTCAGGATACATGCGATCAGGTCCAGGCAGGATGCGTTCGAAATCAGTATTTCCGTCGACGAATGGCTGGCGAGTCTCATTAGGTACACCATTGACCGCATCTACGTGCCGGATTCGTATTTCTTCGGCCGCAGTCAATGTATCATTAAGCGGACCCCAGATGATTACTACAGAATCGTTAGAGCTGCAGCCAATTTTTTCTTTTACGCGAAGCAGCTCACGTTGTGACCCCTTGTAATTGGGCCATTTTTCACTGTGAATCAAGATCGGTTGTTGGTCGAGCCCGGCGATAACCCGGACGCGGCCGGTCAATTCATGAGCAAAGCTGTAATCAGGCTGGGTAGGCCAGTTAAGAGTATTTATAAGACCTGTCAGTTTGACTGCACGCACACAAAATGGTCCCTCGCCCAGTTCCATGCCAGGTCGCCGGTTCTCCTCTGCTATATAGCGATCCCAGTTCTCAGTGCGGAGAAATGCCAACTGCGATGCCTTGAATAAAGACGTTACATCGGTGTGTTTTATGACCAGATCGTCTGCTGTCCTGAATCCGCGTTTGTGAAGTTCATCACGCAGTCTGAGCAAGTTTACTTGTCTTATTGCCTCTTTGTGGACCAATCTCCGTGCCCACCAGGCTTGGGGAACTCCTTTGATCTCAACTCGTCGTCCACCGCGTACTGAAACGTTTATATCCTGACGGCTGGCACCTAGTCCCAATCGGACATGGCCAGTTGTGCGGCAGACACGCCCGATAAGCAAAATGGCCTCAACCACTTCGTCTGGAGTGCGCAGGTCCGGCCCGGTTACGGTTTCGATCAGAGGTATACCCAGGCGGTCGGTTCGCCACACAATGAGGTGTCCTTTGTCCGATACTTCGCGGCAGCTGTCTTCCTCTATACTTACCTGTGTAATAGACAACTCGCGTCCGAGAAAAGGAAGCCGGCCGTTGACGCCAACAATTGCAGTCCGCTGAAAGCCGGTTGGGATCGAACCATCAAGATATTGTTTGCGTGCTACATGTACCTCGTCGATTATATCGCATCCGAGCATCAGGCACTGTTCAATAGCCACATCCAGCGCCTTCTGGTTCATCAGAAATGGCGGTGTGTCGTCCATCTCATAGGTACAGACATTGTTTTTGTGCAGCAGGTAAATAATGTTCTTTTTTGATTTGAATTCCATGAGCGCAGTGCCATCGTACTCTCCAAGTTCAGAAAGGGTCGGCCGCATATGCCGTAATACGACGCCATCATGATCTTTTGTATAGAGTCCTGACGGGCAGTGACAGAACAGCTTGCGCTGGGTAAGAAGTTGCTGGTGAACCTCCAGGCCGGCTATCAATCCGATCTCGGTATAATTGATATTTTGTTCCATAAGGGTAAGTATAGGACAGTAATTATAAAAAGAACTTTGCAATTATATGTTATTCTTACAGAGAGTATCAAGCCTAAAGAAGAACAGTCTATAGAAGTCTATAGGAGTCTATTGAAGTCTATAGAGGTCTGTCGAAGTCCGTAGGAGTCGTTGAAGTCGAAGAAGGCCAAGGGCGGCTAACGCCTGCGAGAAAAGCGGGAAACGCGAGAAACGGGAAGAGTCTATAGACTCTTCTACCTTTGGCCTCTTATTCTTTCACTCGAACCCTAGAATCCTGTCTGCGTGCAACGCACAGGCAGGCCTTGAATCCTCGAACCCTATCTTCTTTCTTCTTTTCACTTGAATCCTTTTGGAAAAGTGCTAAAATAGATGGCACAACACTTGGTACGGAGAGGTGCTGGAGTGGCTGATCAGGGTCGCCTGCTAAGCGATTGTGCCGTAAAAATGCGGTACCGTGGGTTCGAATCCCACCCTCTCCGCCATCTCCGTGAAGCTTGTCCTCGACCTGATCGGGGAGCGGGAATACAGCACTTGTTCTATCGTCATTCCCGTGCAAACGGGAATCCAGTCTATTTTCTTTATTTTCATATTTTATACTGGATTCCCACTTTCGTGGGAATGACGTAAATTAAATAGCTTTGGCCTTCTTCGACTTCGATAGACTTCAACAGACTTCAATAGACTTCAACAGACTTCAATAGACTTCTATGGACTTCAATAGACCTTATAATCCTAATAATTATTTCAAATTGAACAACTTGGTGTGTTTTCCACCCTTGACACAGTCAAGCTTTAATGTGATCTTTCCTTTTCCTTCTACAAGGTAGTGGTATTCCACTTCAGTTTTTCCAGGTATTCCAGTCGTCAGTTTAAGGTTTTTTAGATCTTTCTGATCGATCATGGTCAAATCTCCGCTGCCACGGCGTATGCGGAAGAATCGCCGGTAACGGGCCGGGATGCCGGCCGGCATACCAATGCTCTGGGTTTTGCCGACGGCCAGGACCTTAACCTTTCCGGTGATGGACAGGATATCAGGGCGCTGGACTCTGTTGCTGACCGCAGCCGCGGACATGGTCGGCATAAGCTTATTATTGTATAGAGTCACGTTCAGCCTATAGAGATCACCTTTGATCTTTTCTGCAGTGACTTTTTTGATGACAGGCAAAGGCATTTCCTCGGCGTGCAGAAGACAAAAGGCCATGTTCCTGTGGCACAGTTCTTCCAGCAGCCAGGTTGGCGGGACTCGCCCGCTGAGCTTGGTGAGGTCCCTGTCGATCAAAACTTTTCCAAGTTGGGAGTGATCGATCTCATGCATGGAAATGGCTTTGTTGTCCATATCGATGTATCTATCGAAAAACGCTTCTTCTTCTTCAGTGATCTCTCCGTCCTTATCCAGGTCGGCACGAGACATCCACAGCTCGTTGGAGAAGGAATAGATGCCAAGCAGGTCATAAGTGAAATCGATAAACCCTCCCCAGACCGGATAGAGGTCTTTCCAGATAGTCATGTATCGGTATCCTTCAATGATCTTCTCGCCTTTTTTACCGATCTCGTCCAGCACAGCCAAATCGCTTCTAGTAAGTTCTTCGTGCAGAGGGGGGCCAGGATTGCGGAGGATCATTCCCCCGGAATTGTGGAAAGCCTGCACACCAGCAATATTCGGATGTGCATAGAAAAAGTCTCTTGTGTGCTTTGATTCAGGCCAGTAAAAGGGATATGCTCCGGCGCCACTCTGGATATATTTAGGCTGCCAGTAGGAACCCCAGTCGCGGTTTGGATCAAACCCGCCGCCACCGTCTTCGTTGTAGCGTCCGTCGCCGTCATTGTCGATTCCTTCGCTGCCGATGTACTTATAATTCCCTGTTTCATCAGGTTTGCCGGGGATGTTTTTTTTGATAGCTACGAGCCGGTCTCCTGTGTCACTTATGCGATGAGTACCTTTTCCAGGTTCGACCTTGATGTACATGGATCCCACCTCGCCGTCACCGTCTAGATCTTCCGGACCGTCCTCGTCATAGAGTCCGTCGTTGTCATTGTCTATGGGAGTCTGTCCGGAACGGGCCTGGCCGCCGGTGTGAAGCCACAGGTCACGGCCGTCAGGGTTGACAGATGGAAATATGTAAAAAACGCGTTCATCTATAAGGTTCTTGATTATATTGTTAAAGGCGTAGTTTTCCATCAGATACCAGATTGTGTAAAGCCCGATCTCACCGCCTTGGACTTCATTGCCATGGATGTTGGCGTCAATATACATGGCGCTCTTATTTAATTCAGAACCAGTATCCGGGTTGTTTATGGTCATGTACCAGAGCTCCCGTCCCTGATAGGATTTCCCAATGGAGCGGAGTTTTAAAAACTTGGGATAGGCTTTTTCCAGCTTGCGCAGTGCGGTTTCTATTTCTTTCAAGTCATAATAATGATTGAAGCTCAGGTCCACTTTGCGAGTGTTCCATTTTCGTGGTAGATATTCCTGGGATAGAGCCAAAGTGGATGCCAGAACGATTCCGGAGATGATCAATAGAGCGGGAATCAAACTTTTTTTATGTATTCTATTCATTGTTTATCCTCCAAGGGTATTTATTTATCTAAGGACGACTTTTTCCCTGTGGGTTCCGCCTCCGTTTCGTGCCCAAAGGGTGATATCGATGGAATTGCCTGGCGGCGAAATAATGAGCCACCTGTATTCTTTTTCAACTCCAGCATCGAGCGAAGCAAGGTCAAAACGTTTGTTACCCCCAAAAAGCTGCATATTCTTGTCGTCCTGGAACTTCAATCGCAGAATAATGGGATTGATGCTGCGGCTGCGCTGCCCCATGGCAGTGGCATAAGGGAATTTTCCGTTGTTATGGATGGTAACCTTCAATTCAAAAAGGTTTGATGACAGTTTTTTGATCTCGGGTTTATCCATAGTGATCTCGGCAAATTGGGATACCAGATGCAGAGCGAATTTCGCATGGTTTTCACTCAATTCCGCGATCTTGTCTGCCGGGGGATTGACTCTCAGATAAGGTTCAAATCCACCGATTTCCACATTACCTAATTGTTTGTGCTTGTATGGGGTCCATTTGATGAAACCTTTGCCGCTGTTCTTTTTGTCGATCCAGGTCAGCCACTTGGAGTCATTGTTGTTGTTGGATTTTGTCTGAGTTGTTCCTCCGGAGCCTGTCATAAATCTCCGCATCATTGCCTGCCGGTCCATAGAGGCAGGTTGGGTTGTTGTTTGTGCGGGCTTTTTCATGGGGACATTAGGCATACGCTGAGTATCCTGCCTCAGAGACCAGAGATTGGCAGAGAAGGCAGGAACTCCAAATTGAAAGTAGGCCCATTCAAGAAGAGAACCGGCCGGTTTTTCAGAAAGAGCATTTTTGATCCCAGTGATTTCCTTGTACTTTTTGCTTACGGTTTCAAAAAGGTATATGTCCTGACTGTTTGTTTTTTTCGGTTGTGGGTCGGCCGGACGGGATTGCGGGGCTGTTTGTCCGGTTCCCCTCCGTCCGAACATGGAAAACATCCGCCTTGTTGTTTGGGCCTGAGCTGTTTTAGGCGGTTCGGGAAAAGTTGGAGTGCCGCTTTCGATCCCGGTTCCTGCTGCCAGATTGTCGAACTTGGAGAATAGCAGAACACAACAGATATTCTTGTGGGGCTGTGTCTTTAGTTGAGGTATGTACCTGGTCATAAAATCGATCAGAGATGTTGTCTCTGCTTCTGAGGCAGGAAAGACAGCCAGTCCCTTTGGTTTGTAGCCGAAGTTGTGAGGGAAATTCCTGTTGATGTTGAATCCTCCAGGCCCGTCTTCGTTAAAAAGGCCATCACCGTCATTATCTATTCCTTCAGTGTAGATCTTATAGAGGCTGTCCGGTGGAGTTCCTGCTTCTTTTTTCTTCATGAGCCTAGAATCTTTTTTATCAACAATCCATTCGCCCTCTTTATCCCGGACGCGCATAAGAGTGATTTTTCCATCGTTGTTAAGGTCTTCGGGGCCGTCTTCATCCAGCAGCCAGTCATAGTCATCATCTCGCGGTTTCAGATTGCCGGAATATTCAAACAAAGTTTTCGAGAAGAACAGTTCGGCGCCGTCCGGATTCAGACGGGGGATGATGTAAAAAGTGCGTTTATCGAGTAGACGGGTGATATTTTCATCCTTACCGTATTGGCTGACCAGATAATTAGCGATTCCCAGTGCGACTTCGCTTCCGATAACATGATCTCCTTCGAGGTTTCCGCAGATGAGAAGAGCCTGCTTTTCTTGAGGTTTTACTCCTTTTCCACCTGAGATCTGGATCATCCAAAGGTCTCTTCCTTCAAATGATTTTCCAATGGTCGAAAGTTTTGTGATTTCTGGATTCTTGTCTGCAAGCTGTTTGAGCGCCTTGGTCATCGCTTCATAATTATGATAGCCGGCGGATGGCGCTTTCTCAGTTGAAGCCTGAACGAACAGAGCTGCAACAATCAGCAGGACAAAGATCTTCATCGATGAACGAATGGATTTTGCCATTTTTTTCTCCTATTTAACCTATAAATTTATTACACTTGGCCTTCTTCGTCTTCGATAGACTCCAATAGACTTCTATCGACTTTTATTGCCTTTGGCCTTCTATATATAGACTGTTTTTGACTTCGATTTCTTCCCGTGCTAAATTATGCTTGGAAAAAATACAGCCAGATTGTTCGAGAGAATCCTGAGGTAAATGACGTATGTGTATTCTGTATATTCATTCTGCGTTAGATAGAGCCTTAAAACGTAATGAAAAGATTTTAGATCTTACGCCTAAGACTAAAATAGTCGTTTTCTCTGACCTTCACAGGGGAATAGGAGATTGGGCGGATGATTTTATGCCTAATGCCCTCAGTTTCCATGCCGCACTGAAATATTATTATCAAAAAAATTATTTCTATATTGAACTGGGAGATGGCGATGAGCTTTATGAGAACCGCAAATTTTCCGACATCGTGCGCAGTTACAGCAATATCTACCGAGTTATGGATGACTTTCACAAGGAGAAGCGGCTGTGTCTTGTTTGGGGGAATCACAATATGCAGATGCGCAGTAAGAAGTGGTTTCAAAAAGAACTGCATAAAGCCTGGGACTATGTTCCCGGTCTCTTTAATGGTTTGACCCTATGTGAGACCGTCAGATTGGGTGAGAAGATATTTCTTGTACACGGACATCAGGGGGACCTGCTCAATGACGGCATGGCCCCATTCGGAAGATTCTGGGTCCGGTTTCTGTGGCGGTGGATGCAGAATAGTTTTGGTGTCAATGATCCAACCAGTGCAGCGCAAAATGTCTTGAAGCGGAATAAGGTCGAAGAAAAGATCTTTACATGGGCGCAAAAGAATAATCTTATTGTTATTGCAGGGCACACACACAGGCCCATGTTCGAGTCTTTGAGCAAGCAGCAGCGTTTGCGCGGCTCGAAAAAAATCCCTTTTTACTTCAATTGCGGAAGCGGAGTTCATCCTCGATGTGTTACATGCCTCGAGATTGAAAATATGGAGATACGGCTGGTCAAATGGCATATTATCTCTGATACTGAGGATGACGGACGTTTAAAAGTAAAAAGGGATCCTATTGCTCCCTGCCAAAAAGATCTGAAAAAGCTTGTTAAAGAACTGCAATGAATTCACGAGAGCGTGTATTATTATCTTTAAATCATAAACCAACGGACAGACCGCCGATCGATCTGTCCGGGCACAGGTCCTCCGGGATCGCAGCTATCGCTTATGCTAAACTTCGGAATTTTTTAAACCTTCCTGAAAAACCCATCCGGATCTATGACATGGTGCAGCAGCTTGCTGTTGTGGATGAGGATGTTATGGACCTGTTCGGAGTGGATACCATCGAGATGGGGCGTGGATTCTTGCTGGAAGATTCTGACTGGAAGAACTGGATGCTGCCTGATGGAACACCCTGCCAGATCCCATATTATATACATGTCCGGAAAAAAGGAGAGGACTGGTATGTGCAAACTAAAGACGGTCAGGAACTTGGCATTCAAAAAAAGGGGCATCTGTACTTTGAACAGACATATTTCCCCCTGATGGAGCGTGGGATCGAAAATGACGATTTTTCTGATCTGGAGTATCATCTAGGCCGGACTATATGGACGGGAGTCCCTCATCCCGGAGCGCATATCCTTCTCAATGAATCAGGCTTAAAAGAGATGTCAGCGCGGGCAAAAGCGCTTAGAGAGAAGACCTCCAAGGCCGTAGTAGGGCTTTTTGGAGGAAACATGTTTGAAGTGCCACAGATGCTTTACCGGATGGATAATTATTTGATCTACCTTGGAATGTATCCTGATGATGTTTTCCGGCTTTCTGAGAAACTTTGCGATATCTATATGAAAAATCTTGAAAAATGGCTGAACGCGGTAGGGCTATATATCGATATTATCCTATTCGGAGATGACCTGGGCGGGCAGGGCGGACCACTGATCTCCCCTCAGATGTACCGGGAGTTTTACAAACCTTTTCATCATAAATTGTGGCATCGTGCCAAAGAGCTTGCAGATGTCAAGGTCATGCTGCACTGCTGCGGCGGAGTCCGGGAGCTTCTTCCTGATCTGATCGATGCCGGACTGGAGGTCATCAATCCTGTCCAGTTCAACTGTACTGACATGGATGTGAGAAAGCTTAAACAGGAATTTAGTAAAGACCTGACATTCTGGGGTGGAGGGTGCGACACACAATCCATGCTTCCTGAGGGAACTGCTAATGAAGTGAGGGAGCATGTGCGGCATCAAGTCAAAATCCTTGGGCCGGACGGAGGTTTTGTTTTTCAACAGGTACACAACATACTGGCCAATGTCCCTCCAAAGAATATAACTGCCATGTTTGAGGCTGTCCTGAAACCATGACCTGGATCGACCCTGCTGTTGTTCTCCTTTATTTTGCTGTGGTCATCGGGTTGGGTATCTGGTATAAAAAACGGGCTTCCAGGAATCTGGAATCCTATTTTTTGGGGGGAAAAAATATTCATTGGCTTCCCCTGGCCATGTCGGGTTCTGTTTCAAATTTTGACATTACCGGCACAATGTGGATCGTCTCCATTCTGTTTGTCCTTGGAATGAAGTCCATGTGGCATCACTGGATGTGGGGCTTTTTGATGGGGGCTTTTTTCCTGTCCTATATGGGAAAATGGGTCCGGCGTTCCAATGTGATGACAGCTGCCGAATGGATGAAAACCAGGTTCGGGGATCAGCCGGCAGGACGCTTGGCAAGGACCGCTTATGCGCTGATGGCGGTTTTAACTCTGGCCAGTTTTGTGGGTTATGCATATCAGGGGATCGGGAAATTTGCATCGGTCTATATTCCCCTGGAGTCATGGGCGAACAAGATCCCTGTCCCATTTATTCAGGATCTTTTGCGTCATCATGAAGCGGATGTTCTGGCTGTCGCTATTATCGGCATCACAACTTTTTATGTTATTCTCGGCGGACTCTACAGTGTTGTCCTGACCGACGTGATACAGACGGTTATTCTCACACTGAGCGGTCTGTTTATCGCAATAGTTGCCTGGAAAAGCATGACCCCGCAGCTCCTTTCCAGGCTGCCTGAGGACTTTGCTTCATTGAAAGTGCCGTGGCGTTTACCGGGATTTTCAGGGACGGAAAACGCCCAATTTGAATTGTTTGGTGTGATGGTCCTTATATGGGTCTTTAAAGGATTTTTGATGAATGCGGGCGGTCCTGCCCAGATGTATGATTTTCAAAGGTTTCTTGCTGCCCGTAATGACCGGGATGCTGCAAAGATCGGAGCAAGCTGGAGTGTTTTTCTGGTCGTAAGGTGGGCCATGGTCATGGGAATCGCGCTTCTGGCGCTGACGGGTGTGACGGGAGTTACGGATTCTGAAAAGATAATGCCCGTCATCCTGAAAGACTATCTCCCTGTGGGGCTCCGCGGATTGGTTATTGCCGGCCTTTTGGCTGCTTTTATGTCCACATTCAGTTCAACAGTGAACAGCGGGGCTTCTTTTATCGTGAGGGATATCTGGCAGCCCTTTATAAGGCGTAGGGCCTCAGAGCGTCAGTCGATCAAGTCAGCCTACTGGGCTACGGTCCTTCTTGTTCTCCTGGGCGTTCTGATCGGGTTTAAGGGAGAATCCATCGCCGGGATATGGAACTGGATGATGGTGGCGCTGGGAGGAGGTGTGATCATTCCCAATGTCCTACGCTGGTACTGGTGGCGCATGAACGGCTGGGGATATGCCTTTGGAACATTGGGAGGCATAACGCTGTCACTGACCGCCCTCTTTTTCAAAGATGCACCATCCTATGTTGTTTTTCCTATGATCGTCCTGGCCTCACTTCTGATGTCTGTTCTTGGGTCGTTGCTGACACAACCGGTTGAACACAAAACCCTGCGTGAATTTTATAGTCAGGTCCGGCCGTTCGGCCTGTGGAAACCAGTGAAGCAGGAAACAAATATATCCCCAAGAAAAGCGGGCCATAGATCAGAAAGCATGTGGCTGGCAATTGTGAATGTGTTCCTGGGAATGGTGGCGATTTCAAGTCTTTATCTGCTGCCTATGTACCTGGTTGGGCATTTTTATGATCAGGCTTTTATCTGCTTTTGTGCAGCAGGATTATCCGCAGCAGCACTGAAATTCACATGGTATGATCATCTTCCCCGTAAATATAAAGAAGGAAAAACAGTCGATAGAAGTCCTTAGAGGTCTATTGAAGTCTATAGGAGTCGTTGAAGTCAAAAGAGTTTGTTGAGTTTATTGGGCTCGTTGTGTTCTTTGGGTTATTATAATAAAATTTAACTTAATGAACTCAAGAAACTCCATGAACTCAAAGAACTGGATTCCCGTGTAAACGGGAATGACGAGACAAACGAGATAAACGAGATGACAAGGAGTACGACGTGAAAAATAGACGAAATATAGCGCGAAGAAACTTTTTGAAACAGTCAGCAGCAGGATTGATCGGCGCAGGCATTGCAGCAAAAAGAGGGTGGTCAAAAGGGGAAGAGGAAGATAAAAAAAAGGTTTTAAAAATCAGGGAATACCGCATTCTGGGCAGGACGGGATTCAGGGTTTCAGATATTGGAGCCGGGTCTATCATGGATGAGGGAGTGCTTGGCAGTGCCCTGGATGCGGGTGTAAATTACATCGATACAGCGGAGGAGTACCCGGGCCACCATCGGATCGTTGCCAAAGCCATCAAGGGGCGGGACCGCAAGTCGATTTTTATCTCTTCAAAGCTTGAAGTTAAAGAAGATAAATCTAAAGAAGGGTTTATCAAAAGAGCGAGAAAAAGTCTGGAGGAACTAGATACCGAATATATAGACTGCATGATGATGCATATGCCGGAAAAAATGGAAACTATAAAGACTGAAGGGTTTCACGCTGCTATGCAAGATCTTAAAGCCGAGGGCCGAATCCGGTTTGTGGGAGTGTCCAATCACGGATCCTTCTGGTTCAGGGATCCTGAAGAAACCATGGAGAAGGTTCTCATGGCTGCTGTTGAGGATGAGCGATTTGATGTTTTTCTCCTGGCCTACAACTTTCTCAAGATGGATGAAGGAGAGAAGGTACTGAAAGCTTGCCGTGAAAAAAATATCGGAACAGCCTTGATGAAAACAACACCTATAGCAATATATTACAGTTTAAAGTCCCGTGTTGAAGAATCGGAAAAAAAAGGAAAGAAGGTCAACCCTTTTTATATCGAGGGCATCAAGCGTTACAAAGACAAATTAGACAGGGCTGAAGGTTTTATTAAAAAGTATGGTCTTCAGAATCCTGAAGAGATCAAGGCGGCTGCTGTTCGGTTCTGTCTGGATAATCCGGATGTCAACACGATCTGCTGCCTGGCAAAAACCTATGATGAGATGGAAGGGTTCATCAGGCTTTCAGGGTCCAGGCTTGATAATGGGGACAAGGCAAAGTTGTATTCATACAAGGAAGGCTGCGGGGAGCTTTACTGTCGTCATGCCTGTGGAGAGTGTGAGCTTCAGTGTCCTCATGGAGTTCCTGTGAACACTATTATGCGCTATTATCACTATTTTACGGCTCAGGGGCGGGAAAAAGAAGCGATGCAAAAATATGCTGAAATCCCCGGAGTAAAGGCCGATGTCTGCCAGAGCTGTTCCGGTTACTGTGAACTAGCTTGTCGTTACAGTGTTCCTGTTCAGGGTATGCTTTTTATGGCGCACGAGCAAATGTCCCAATAAAATGTCGAAGAAGGCCAAGGGCCAAAGATAGAAAAGTCTATCGAAGTCCATAGAAGTCTGTCGAAGTCGAAAAAGGCCAAAGAATAAGAGAAAGGGTTCAAGGATTCGAGTGAAAGAATAAGAGGCCCAAAGCCCAAAGCAGCTTAGCCCAAAGCTAACAAAAATCTATTGAAGTCTATAGACGTCCATAGACGTCGAAGAAAGACCAAAGCCATTTAATTTACGTCATTCCCGTGGAAACGGGAATCCAGTTCTTTGAGCTCTTTGAGTTTGTTGAGTTAAATTTTATTGAAATAACCCAAAGAACACAACGAACCCAAAAAACCCAATAAACTCTTGTCTCTTTTCTTTTCACTCGAACCCTTTACCTTAATTAAATGGGATATGAATATGATATTTTTTCTTGACAATCAATCCTTAAATCCCTAAAGTAAGGCTCTTATAGGAGTGCAATATGAGTGTTGACAAGGGAAAAAATCTGGAAAGCAAGGTGACCATTAAGATTCCCAGGATGCTTTACAACCGGCTTTCTGAGATCGTTGAGGACAGCGGATTTAATTCTGTGACAGACTTTATCGTCTATGTTCTTCGCGATCTTGTCTCAACCCATTCAGACTCCAGCGAGGTCTCCCAATTGACTGATGGCAGGTTGAGCCCGGAGGAAATTGAGGCCATTCGCAAAAGGCTAAAATCACTAGGATACTTGTAATTGGAGGTTAATATGAAACTGGTCCCCCCTCATGGAGGAACATTGAAGCAATTGCTGCTTGATGAAAAGCAGCTCAAAAATGAAAAGGAAAGAGCCAAAACTTTTCCTGAAGTACGGATGAACAGCCGCGAAACATCGGATCTGATAATGATGGCCATGGGGGCGTTCAGCCCTCTTGAAGGCTTCATGAAGGAGAACGATTACTTCGGCGTCATACAGGGAATGCATATGGCGGATGGAACTATGTGGCCAATTCCCATCACGATGTCCGTAACAAAGGAGAGAGCAGAAAATATCGCCCCTGGCTCTGAGATTGCATTATTTGACGATGAGAGCGGTGAGCTGATGGGGAGTATGACCGTTGAAGAAAAGTTCTCCTATGATAAACGGAATGAAGCAAAGTTGGTATTCAGGTCCGAGGATGAAGCTCATCCCGGGGTTGCCAAGATCTATGCACAGGGTGATGTCTATCTGGCCGGTCCTGTTAAGGTTTTCAGTGAAGGACCTTACCCGGAACTGTATGGGGATTGCTATGGGCGTCCTGCTGAGACGAGGAAGATTTTTGAACAAATGGGATGGTCGACAATTGCAGCTTTCCAGACTCGAAATCCTATACACCGCAGCCATGAATATTGTACAAAGATCGCGCTTGAGGTCACGGATGGGATCCTCATCCATCCTCTGGTGGGGAAACTAAAAGCCGGTGATATCCCTGCAGATGTCCGGATGAGTTGTTATAAAGTTCTCCTTAACAATTATTATCCTAAGGACAGAGTAGTTCTTAAAGTCTATCCAATGGAGATGCGCTATGCAGGGCCGAGAGAGGCCGTGCTTCATGCGATCTTCCGCCAGAATTATGGATGCAGCCATTTGATTGTCGGTCGTGACCATGCGGGTGTGGGCAATTATTACGGTCCGTTTGATGCACAGAAGATCTTTGAAGAATTCGATCAAAAGGATCTATACATAAAACCTCTTAATATTGACTGGACTTTTTGGTGCCATAAATGCGATGGCATGGCCTCTATGAAAACCTGTCCACACGGGAAAGAGGACCGGGTTCTTATAAGCGGGACAAAGCTGCGGGAAATGTTGGAAAACGGAGAAGAACCTCCCAAGGAATTTACCCGGCCTGAGGTCGCTAAAATCCTGATGGATTATTACAGCGCTCTCGAAAAGTAAAAAATTGGAGAAGGAAAATATGACTATACAAAAATCTACAAACGTAACCTGGCATGAAGGAACTATTAATAAAGCAGAAAGGGAGCGCCTTCTCGGGCAAAAGGGAGTTGTGATATGGTTCACAGGACTGCCCAGTTCCGGAAAATCCACGCTGGCCCAGGCGGTTGCGTTAAAACTCTTTGAGAGAGGCCATCTCAGCTATGTCCTGGACGGAGATAACATCCGTCACGGTCTGAATAAAAATCTGGGTTTTTCACCAGAGGACCGGGAGGAAAACATTCGAAGAATAGGGGAAGTGGCTAGGCTTTTCGCTGATACCGGAGTCATTGCCATGACTGCTTTCATTTCTCCTTATCGAGCGGACCGGGATAAGGCGAGGGAACTTTTGAAGGAGGGAGAATTTATAGAGATTTTTGTCAAGGTCCCTCTGGATGTGGCGGAAGAAAGGGACCCCAAAGGGCTCTATAAAAAAGCCAGGGCCGGTGAGATCAAGGAATTCACAGGCATCTCTGCTCCTTATGAAGAACCTCTTAAACCGGAACTGGTCATAGACACCAGTGAATTAAATCTGGAGCAGAGCCGGGATGTTGTTATAAACAAAATAGTAGAAATGGGAATAATAGCCTGAATTATTATAAAAGCGTCCAAGACCTTCTATTACTTTTTGTTTCTATAAACATTATTGTTAATATTAGGTGAGGGGATGAGATTGCCCTGTGAATTTTATTACACTTTCTTTTTTATATTGGACTCTTTTACCCTCCGGGCGAGCCGATCTCACCGCAGTGGCTTCGTCGTGTTCCGTTCGCAGTATATAAATACAGCTTCACAAACCACTCCTTGCAGCTACGGCAATCTCGACCCGTGAATAATCCAGGGCAGCCTGAATTATTTATAAAAGCGTCCAATACGTTGAAAAAAAGGGTTCAAGGATTCAAGGCCTGCCTGTGCGTGACCGCACGCAGACAGGGGGTCAAGGGTTCGAGTGAAAGAAGAAACGCCCAAAGCCCAAAGCAGCTTAGCCCAAAGCTAACAAAAATATATTGAAGTCCATAGAAGTCTGTAGAAGTCGAATAATACTAAAAACAGCTTAGCCCAAAATCCTTTAATTTGCGTCATTCCCGTGAAAACGGGAATCTAGAAGCCTGAAGTAGCCAGAAATACTGGATTCCCGCTTGCGCGGGAATTACGTCTTACTTTAGCCTTTGGCCTTCTTCGACTTCAACAGACTTCTATGGACGTCTATGGACTTCAACAGACTTTTCAACCTCCCAGTCTTTCATATCATTTGGGAGGATTTTCAAAAATTCAGATTTGACCTTGAAAAGATAGTCGAAACGGATGTTTTTCACTATAATATTTTCGTTTTTCTCTGAAACGGCCCCGGTCTGAATTGTGATTATTTTGATAGTGTCTTTGCTCCCTTTTGTCCGGATGGTGATTTCCCATTCTGGTTTTTCCAGTCCGGATTTTTTCAGGTCAATAGGGGGATCGATAAAGGATTCTGCTTTCAGGTCATTCAGTTCACGGATCAGGTTGCCGATCTTGTCCTCATCTGCTTCTGTTTTATCTTCGGATTCAAATGTCCATTTGCCGTCCTCATTCTTGACCACAGTGATGGTAAGATCTTCTTTCTTTACCTGAAGTCTGTCCACTTCCCAACTGTAAAAAATAGCTACTTTTTTTTCGCGGTATTCTTCCGGTTCTTTATCCAGTTCATCGAGGACAGAGTCGTCCACTTTGATGATTTTGGAAGACATGGAAGTCGTGGCATAAACTGTATCCTCTTTTTTGTGAAGATAGAAGGTTGTTTCCTGGCCGGTGGTTGGAAAGCTAAAGATGATCTTATAATCAGGCTTAAGAAGACCATATGGCTTCAAGTTGTCCTGTCCTTTTTCTTCTGAAGCAAATTCATTGGCTTTAAGATCAGATAATTTAGTCAGTAGTGTGTTGATCCTGCTTTCTTCAGCCAGGGCATGGAAAGGCTTTTTAAGCCACCACTCATTTTTATCTTTTTGAGCCTCCCACGTTTTATTTTTTGCCTTGATCTTGAATTTACCCACATCATTGGATTCGAATTGAAAGATATTTTTTTTGCGGAAATCGAATACGGTCTTCTCAAGAAGATTTTTGAAAGTACTGGAAATGAGAACGACTTTATTCTCATCCGTGCGTTTGGCAAAAAATGTGTTATCAAGCGGATTTTCAAATCCTACAAGGATTGTAACAGGGTCTGTCCGGTCTTTAGTAAACAGAGCGATCTTGCTACCGGGCAGGCCGTATTTTTTAAGATCTTCAGGTTCTGCTTCAACAATGCGGCTGTACTGCAAATCGGAAAAATCATTTGACAACCGGTCCACTTCTATTTGGTCTGCTTCGGCCTCGAGAGGAGCTGATATTTGCCACTTGGCATTTTCTCCTTTCTGAAAAGAGATCTTTACATTATGTGTTTGGAATTCGATCTTTTGAACATCATCAGATAAAAGATTTACCAGTTTTTCCGGCGTATTATCCTCTGTTTTCTTTTTGGAATCAAAGATCAGGACAACAGCCAGAAGTGCGATAAATATTGTAAAAAGAATCAGAGTGTTTTTAATTTTCACAGCGATCTTCTCCTTGTCCAAATGAAGATTCCTGTAATCAGAACGATCAATGGAAGCAGGATTACTGATACAAAAAAGATCAATTTTCCTTGAGAAGGAGACAATTGGATTGTCCGCGGAGATTGGGTTTTTGGTTGGATAGAGATTAGATCTCTTTCTTCAGTCAGCCAGTTGGCTGTATTGAGAAAAAAGTTACCGTTTCCGGAAAGATGATAATAACTATTAGAAAAAAAATCCGAATCCCCGAAAACAGCTATACGTCCTTCTGCTTTTTCCTCTGTAGGTCCATCCATGGTATCTGGTTTTATGGTAACCACAACAGCCAGGGATATAGGGCCTGCTTTGTCCTTGTCTTTATCGAACTTGACTTCCTGTTCGGTCAACTGCCGTTCTGACCAGGAATTCCCGCTGCTTTTTGCCAGGATATCAGCTGTTGTGCCTTCAGGCAAACTTTCAGCAATTTCAACAGATCTGGCATAGGGGAAAAAGGTAGCATAACGAAATTTGTTGGTGATGACGTGAGATTCATACTCATTGACCACAGGCATGAAGTAATCACCGCCCAACAACCGGGAGACAGTATCAATGACCAGATCATCCACAAGCTTGATCCCATATTCCTGAAGATATGCCTTCATCCCCGGGGCAGTCTCAGGATCGATCATGAAGAATACACGTCCTCCATTCTGAATATAGTCCCGGATTGTGTCCAATTCATTCGGAAGCAGATCTTTTTTAGGGCCTGGGACGATCAGCAGGGCCAGGTCCTTCGGGAAGTTGTCTGCAAGGGCCAGGCTGAGTTTTTGTATTTCATATCCCTGCTTTTCCAGTTCGTCTTTTGCCAGGGAGTAACCCCTGTCCTCGAGGTCTTTTATACTGCCTTCCCCGTGGCCTTCAAGAAAATAGATCACCTTTTTTTGTTCACGCGAGATCTTGATGACCGCATTGGTGAGCTCCTCTTCATTGACCGCTGTGAACCGGCCTTCCTTATCTTTGCTTTCCAGGATAGTGGTCCCGTCCTCTGTGATCTCATATCTTTTAACCATGCCCGGATTCTTATCCGGATCGATGAACTCGTATTTGATCTTATTTGAATGATACGCGTAAATCTGCAATAGGTTTTCCATTTTGCCCCGGTTGAAGTTTCC
>DAOVDI010000189.1 GCA_030669585.1 Acidobacteriota bacterium | reverse complement strand
ATGGAAATGATGATTACTCAGGCGGCCTGGAAGTTTATTTCATAGACTCCCATCTGCAGAGCAGCAATATTTCTCCTGCCCTGCAGAAAGAAGGGATATTGGAAAACCACTCTTTCAATTCCATGATCAATGGGAATTTTCATATCTCAGGACCTCTTGTCCAAAATAAACTCTATTATTTTTCTTCTATCTCTGCCAACGATACATCCAGAAATATCGCTGAATTTGAAAAAGATGATAAATCATCCCTTATTTCAGGACTATTCAGCCTGGACTATCAAGCCGATTCAAGTTCATTTAAGTTTTTGTGGACCGGACAGATCCGATCCAATAACTCTTACGGCGCAGACCGTAATATCCCCTTTTCAGCCACCTCTATCCGGAAAGACTATTTTAATGTCCTCCAGGCGATCTGGCAAACACGAGCCGGTGAGAACCATGCTTTTAAGATCGGTCTGAGTTATGCTCACGGGAAACTGGATTTCGACCCTCAGGAAAACAACAGGATGCAGCACGGATACGAGATCTTCCGAAAGATCCCATCAGGCTCAACCTCTTTTATCAACCATGAGTCCCGAGACCTGCTTACATTCCTCTTCCAGGGCAATTCCTTTATAAAAAACATCGGGAAAGCACAACATCACCTGCAGTATGGAGTGCAGGCTAAATTGAGCTCGTCAGCCTCGGATACGGACATTTTTGAAAATCTTCATCTTCGTTTTTTCAATAATGATCCTTTGGAAGTCATCTTCTTTAATACTCCGGTCCTTCACCGGGAATCAGCATTCCACTTGAGTGGGATCTTTCAGGATACCATCACCCTTGGCAATTTTTTTTCCATCTATTTCGGGGCCCAACTGGCTTACAGCAGAGGCTGGATATCCGGATCAACAGTACAGGATGAGGAAGCAAAAATCACATGGCTCAATATCTCTCCCCGTTTCGGCATGACAATTCCCCTGTCCAGGGACAAGTCTTCAGCTCTCAAGATCTCTCTTGCAAGATATTATTATGCCCTGCCTCTTTCCTATCTGACATATGGCCACCCTGATGCCATGGGAGGATTGGTCTATAATTGGAATGATGCCAACCAGGACGGCCAATTCCAGCCAGGCGAAAAATCAACACTCCTTCGAAGAGAAGGCGCTTTTTATTCAGATATCGACCCTGAACTCAAGAGGCCATGTACAGATGAATTATCCATTTCATACTTGAAATCTTTTGGCCCGGGCTGGATATTCACTCTGAGCGGTTTTATCCGCGAGACTCGAAACCTTATAGAAACCCTAAACACAGGTGTCCCTTTTTCCTCTTATTATCCGGAGAATATTTTCGATATTGGGGACGACAGGGTGTTCAACACACACGATGACCTGAATTTTGTTGTCTATGACCAGAACCCGGAAACCCTTGGGCAGGACTTTTTTCTTCTTACCAACGAAGTGGGAGAAAAAAGGCTCACCAAATACTACGGAGCAGATTTGACTATTGTCAAAAAGTTTGGAAAAACATTTACATTCTTTTTGTCCTTGACTGCCACCGAAGCCGAAGGAACGACCAATCCGGGCAACACCGAATGGGAGAAC
>DAOVDI010000061.1 GCA_030669585.1 Acidobacteriota bacterium | reverse complement strand
TCGTCATTCCCGTGGAAACGGGAATCCAGTCCTTTGAGTTTATGGAGTTTCTTGAGCTCATTGAGTCAAATTTTATTAAAATAACCCAAAGAACACAACAAACCCAATAAACTCAACAAATTCTTCTTGACTTCAACGACTTCAATAGACTCCTATGGACCTCTAAGGACTTCTATAAACCGTTTTTCTTTGGCCATGCCTTGCATCTGCACCAATCTCGACCCGTGAATAATCCAGGTTCATTGGCACATGGACAGGCCAGATGTTCAAAATGTTTCAATTTTAGCTTTTTTATGCTATATCAGAACTGCTCTCATGATTGAAAAATTGGAGGAAAAGAGTGTGTGATTATCAATTTTTAGATCATATCGATGGGCATGTTCATGTTATGAAAGTTTCTGAAACCAGCAAATTATCTAAGAATCTGACTGAAATAAACTCTGTTCAAACCGGTATAGTCTGTCAATATGAAAATACTGTGACCAACAGTAATCCTGCTGGGTTTGTTATGAAATCAAGGGATCCGGGAAGGTTCTATATTCTGGCAGGGTTGGAACACTCCGGACTTTTATTTGAGGCGAAGAATGCGACCCCGCTTCTTGAGCAGCTCCATATACTCCATGATATTGGAGTAGATGGGATCAAACTTATTGCTTCGAAACCTACAGAGAGAAAGCGACTGGGAGTGCCGCTGGATTCTCCCTATTTTTCGGATTTTTTCAAAGAATGTGAAAACATGGGAATTTCCCTCCTTTGGCATGTGGCTGACCCCGAGGAATTTTGGGAACCTGAAAAACTTCCGGAATGGGCTCAAGAGAAAGGGTGGGGCTATGATGACAGCTATTCAACAAAAGAAGATCTGTATGATGAGACCTTAAATGTGCTGCGCCGTCATCCTTCTTTACAGGTCGTTTTTCCTCATTTCTTTTTTCTTTCTGCGGATCTGCAAAGAGCCAGTAAACTGCTTAATGAATTTCCCCATGTAAACCTGGATCTGAGCCCCGGGATCGAGCTTTTCTACAACATGTCCCTTAAAAAAGAAGAAACAAAGGAATTTTTTTGTAAATTTTCCGATCGCATCCTTTTTGGCACAGATATTCTGGGGTCTCACTCAGTAGAGGAAATGAAAATAAGAGCTGGGATCGTTTACAGATTTTTGACCGAAGATAAAGAATTCAGGGTGCCGGAAAGAGCGGATTTTCTTATAGGTAAGCCTGGTGATGGAATCATCCGCGGGCTTCAGCTTCCAGGAGGGATCGTCAATTCCATCACTATGCACAATTTTCATCTGATTTTTGGCCAGCTTCCCCGTTTATTGAATGTGCCGGCTGCCCGGGAGGAATGCCTCCGCCTTGGAAGGATCGAATCCGAAGTAAATTCCATTCCTATTAAGGAAACAGAAGGACATCAGGCTGCTGAAAAATTGGGGAAAATTACAATTGCCTCACCCGTTTGATATTTAAATCGATTTCAATCTTATTCTTATTCTCGATCCTGGTTGCTTGAATATGAGGCAGGATTTTTATCATGTCTGTTCCCGGTTCTCCAACTTTGATCGTATAAAACCCCTTTTTAAACACTTTGGGATGAAAAATTCGAGAGTTCACCCGAATGGTATAAAGGATCTTTTCCGTCTGTTCATCGATGATCTGAATCACGGGATCGTGTAAGCCGCTGATATTCAGGATAGGCAGATAGGCCCCGGCTTTTTTCCCATAGTTATCAGCTTGTTGAAATTCAACAGGCCATCCAGGGTAGGGTTTGGCCTCAGGGTTGGAAGGATCTTCCCATCTTGGCCAGTTTTCATACACGATCTTTCGGGTTGATCGGAAAAACCGTGCTATGCCGTATCCAGGAGACCGGTCATGGAGACGGGAAGGCTCTTTTCCCGTTAAAGCAGGGTTGGAGACTGCATGGACTGTTATCTTGTTTCCGAAACCATCTTCGAATTCACCAGTGTATCGAGGCGCTTCTGGTTTTCTGTTTTTTCCGGGGATATTGGGATACCAACGCCGGGGCCAGAAGTTGGCAATAGATGGAACACACAGGGCATAAGAGGCATCGTTCCAGTTATCGATACCGTATTGGATCGTGCTTCCCAGGTGCTGGTCCCCGCTTATATGAGCAGCGAATCCCTTCCGGATAATTCTTATAGCCCTGTTTCTTCCGGACTGAGGCCATCCGTTGGAATCCATGTCTGCAACAGGCCAGTCATTGTCTGCGTACTCTCCGGCTTGTAAAATAGCAAGATCCGGGATGACGGCTCCGCTTTTTGATCCTTTTGGAAGTGTGGCTAAATTGGAAAAAAGTGTTTGTGATAGAAGAACTTTCATCCATGTGTCTCCACTCCAGTCTGCTGCCCATTTCTCGAGAAATTCCAACTGGCGGTCTCCAAGCAGTTTAGCTTCCGGGACATCAGCTTCTTTTTTTGGATCAAATATCGGATTCTGATACCATCCGTTCCAGATCCAGGCATTGGGAAGCAGGGGCTTGGGAGCGGATTTGAATTTACGGTCTTCGATAACTGCAAAACTGATGCCTCCGTAATTCATCTCGCAATAATAGACGCCGATCCCCTGAAGAATGGGAGTGGGGTCATATGGGTCGGGAAGGTTGCTTGTCTGAGTTCTTTCGACCATGTTGACAAATTCGGGGGAAAGTTTGTAGCCACCTGTATCTTGAGCTTTAGCGCCACTTAACCCTTTTTTAGTCGCTTTCCCTCCGGCGCCCCATAGGTTTCCGTGAAAAACATCATGATCATCAGGAATTATCACAGTTGGGATATCTGCAGTCAGGTCACGGAAAGCCCAGCACCAGAGATACCACTTGTAAAGATAATCCAGGAAGGGATGGGTGATATCAGCGCTGGTCGGGCTGGCTCCTTCATAGACCTGATCTCCGCTGAAGAACAGGACATCGGGATTGTGAAATAATACATGTTTGATGATATCCGTATGGGGAAACCAGAGCCCTTTGCTCCAGGGAAAAGTCGTTTTATCCACTCCCCCTTGTGCATTGTGATTTCCGGTAAAGGCGGCCAAGATCATCTCTTCTTTGTTTACAGGGTCATGGCGGATGATTCCTTCCCGGAAAAAAGTTTTTGACCGGCCTTTTCCTAGTTTAAGAGCATAACTGACTCTGTAAGGGACATCTTTACTAGCATCCCAGTTGTTTATGCGAAATGTCGCTGTGAAACCTGGATGGAACACGATTGTCACGCCTCTTGTCTCCCATTTATTTCCGTTTAAGGACTGAAGTTCCACCTCTAAATTGTCCATTTCACTAATAGGCATCATCTGGGCTGTCAGCTTCAAGATTTTTTTGCTTAGAGTGTATTGAGTGCTCAGGATCGGGCCACAGTTACGCTCTTCATGGATCTCGAACTTTTCTCCTGACACTGTCCAGTTTTTAAACCAGAAACTCCCGGGATTTTCCCCTGTTCCGGGATGGGAGACAAGTGCCACATTTCCGGTCAGGCGATCAGATGGAATGGATTCTTTTATAAATAGACGGCTGATAATTTTTCCAGACCTGGAATCGCAATTTTCCAGCTTTATGGAGTATTGGCCGTCACGATAAGTCGTGATCATGCGCAGTTCCATTTGTTCTGAAAGATAGGATTCCGAATCCTGCCTGGCCAGATGGAAATTTTCTTTTTCGAAGTCCCGGATAAAAAGTTTTCCCTGTCCATCTACTCCCAAAAAGAGGCCTCCGCCCTCGCCGAAACTGTGATGGATAAGAGCTGCCGCCCTGTAATCCATTTCCGCACCAGCCCCTACAAGAAAGCCTGCAGCAGCATCCCCGGGCAGTTTTATATTCTGTTCCATGACACCCCAAGTCACGCTCATCTGAAAGTTTTCATCTTTTTGTCCAAGTCGCCGTGTCAGAAGATGGACCGTGCGCATAGGCTTATTTTCCTGGGCAGTTAAACATTCTAAACGTCCGTCTCGAAGGCCCCAATCATGCAGGCGGTTGGCCCAAAAATCCGGACCGGCCCAGGAACGTTCCATCTCCACTGGCCAACTGCTTTTAAATTGGTTTTTTTCTCCGGCTGAAGAACAAGATAAGAAGTATAGAGCGAAAATTATGAAGATACCGGACAGAAGGAAGATTTTTCTTATTTTTGTAATGTTTTTCATCTATTTACCCTTTTTATTACAAGCGGTCTTTGTCCAATATCTCACGGATATAGATATTCCGGAAGTGAAGCGGAGTGCTGTGGGCCTGAAGTTCGATCTGGCCCAAAGGATAGATCGGTTTGTCCCGTTCCCAGTAGTTTTCCATAACGACATTGTCCACGACCAGGACATTGTTCAAGTAAACCGTAACCCGCTCGCCGGTCATTTTAATGTAAAATGTGTTCCAATCCCCCACAGGATAGTCGGCTCTATTTAATGGTTTGCCCGGTCCTATCTTGTTGTTGTACAGGCCGCCTGATCCTTCAGGCCACTGGGCCGGATCCCATATCTGGACCTGGGGAGAGCCCCTTAGGTAAATACCACTGTCTCCTTCATGCTCTATTTTCCAGTCGACAAACATCTCAAAATCACGGTAGTCTTTTGCTGTGCAGATGCTGTGCCCTTTTCCGTCAAAAACAAGAATACCATCATGCGCTTTCCAGTGGGAGCGCATGTTATTGTCCGCTTCTTTTTGAGCTGATTCCAGTTTATCAGGTGTCATTTTTGCCAGGCTTCTGGGATTCCCCACAAGTCCTTTCCAGCCGGTGAGATCTTTTTCGTTAAAAAGGAGTGAAAAACCTGAGTCTTGCAAAAATTGTCTGATGGATACATTTATCTGTTTCTTTTCTTCCGGGTCTTCAACTGCCCAGGATGCTTTCTTCAAGGCAAGGATCGCATCTATGCCTGGCATTTCCTGTTCGTTTCTTTTTCTTGCTGTGATGATCCGGACTACAGCGCTGGCTGCGGCTGCTTTGAGGATCGGGTCTTCCATATAAGGACTTACCATCTCTGCGGATTCTTTTGTGGGGACTGCAGCAAGCCCTTTGAAGATCAGTATTTTTTCTTCGTTCTGCATGGGGATGTCTAAAACTTCCCTCAGCATTTTAAGCTTTTCTTCCGGTTTGATGTTTGCTTTAACAGCAAGTTGGACATAACCTTGAACAGCAAGATAGACAAACTTCCGGTTCCCGGAATTTAGGCAGATGGTCAGAAGGTCATCTGCAGCGTCGAGTGTCGGCCAACTTGATAAAGCGACTACTGATGCGGTTTGGACTTTTATATCATCACTGTCCAGATGGGCTTTTATGGTTTTCAGAGCATTCTCTCCGCCGGTCCGGGGGAGAAGCTTAAGAAGATCTGCCTGCTTTTTTCCTGAGCATATTTGAATCTCTGATATAATGGCTTCCGACCGATTATCACTGTCTTCTATTTGATTTGCGCAGGCGGATACAGCATTCAGGATAAGCGCTGTTTCAGCGCTTGTTGTGGATTCTTGGAAAAGTTCCAGAAGACGGGGAAGGTCTTCTGGATCAGATAAATATGTGATTCCTTTGAGAGCGGCCAAACGGACATCTATGTTCTCCTTTTTTGTAAATGAGAACACTTTATCCTTGTGTTCGACGGCCAGTTTATCAGTCAGAATGTCGATCAGAGCGGCCTGTGCCAGTGGAGGAACCTTATCTATAACCTTTACTGCTTCCGGTATAACCAAATTTCCTGGCATCATCAAAAGGGCTTGTTTAAGCGCTGTAATCTCATCGATATCTGTTGAGTTGAGATGAGAGATCAAAATTGGAAGGGCTCTACTGCCCTGAAGAAGGGTTACAGCCGGTATCGCGGCCAAACGCACTGCTTTTTCTTTGCAGTTCAGGGCGCCGGTCAGAAAATCTTCTGAAACAGGGTCTTTTCGCTCTCCGAGCATGGCTATGATTTCCGCCCGGATTGCCGGAGAACCAGATATCGCCTTCTGGATCCACGCCTTTGTAGCTTTCTTCCCGGGGATCATGGAGGCCAGATCGAGCGCCTGTCCCCTCAGATCGTCATTTGGGCTGTTCACGGCGTCAAGCAGAACGGGCAGAGACCTGTTACCCAGATTATCGACCAGAAGATCTAATGCAGAGCAGGCAATATGTCCCTCTGCAGGAGTTGTATAATAATGGATCAAACTGCGGGCGATACGGGTACTTAGGGTTATGTGGCCTGATTCGGCCAGCCTGTTTGCATAGAGAAGGTAGAGAGATGGGGCTTTGGAGCGTTCATAAGAAGATATAGCCAGATTTACGCGGCTGAGTATTTTTTCAGACGCAGGGTCTCCGATATTCGCCAGTGCAAATAATACGACCTGACGAAGGTCAATATCGTTGCTGGACGCGTATTTCCTGATTTTTTTTGCCGCAGATATACTGCGCAGTTCACCCAAAGATTTGATGATTGTGATGCGGTTCAAACCGGAAGCGGACCGGAGGGATTTGAGCAGGGCTTTTTCCGCATCTTTAGAATGGATTGTCACAAGCGCCTGGGCAGCAGGTTCATAGAGTACTGCATGATGCAGTAATCGGCTCAGGGTTTTTATTGATTCCTTTTTTCCTACAAGCTGTAACTGACGGATAAGGAATGCTTTTACACTGGGATCGCCTGGCGACTCGATCGCTTTTATCAGGCTTCTGGAAAACAGTATACGGTCTTTCTCCCGTCCTTTCTGTCCTGTATACACAGCCAGGCTGTTCACAGCAAAACGGGCCTTGGAATCATCCGAAGCGCCGGGAGGAACGAGCCCGGCAAAAAGGATATTTATACCTTTAGGTCCCAGCTTTAAGATTTTACTTGCCAGTGTATTTCTTTCTGCAGCATTAAAAGCGGGATATTGCGCCAGGATCTTTTCAACCTCTGCGTTCAGTCCCGGGGATTCGGGGGATGAGGAAATCAATCCCGGTAAAAAGGCCAGCAAAAAACAGAGAGTGATCACTATTTGTTTTTTTCTCATTTTGGCTTTTCCAAACATAAGTTTGTCCTTAAAGATGCCATGGGGCGCGCATGGGTTGATGGATATAACGATTGGCTTCCGGGTCATTAATGAAAAGCTGCTTGACCGGGTCAAACCTCAGCGGTCTTCCCAGGCGGACTGCGATCTTGCTGAGGTTGACGATGGTGCATGAACGGTGAGCATTTTCTTCATTGAGAGCAAATGTTTTACGCTTTCGGACGGCTTCAGTGAAATCCGTCACCTGGGGCTCCGGATCCGGGAGAGCTGCGACCTTCTCCCGAATATAGGGAATGTCGGATTTAAATCCCCTGTATAGCTTTCCCTGTGGGCCTTCGATAAAAGGCGCTTTTATGTCCCTGTTTTCTCCATCCAGTATGATCTTGCACCCGTCTGCATATTTAAGGCGAATGCGCCGCCAGGAAAGGCATGCGTCAGGATGCTGCTGGGGACAGTCGGCTTCGATCTCGACCGGGCTTGTTCCGTCTTTCTCAAGCAGGTACTGGACCGGGTCCAGATAGTGCATGCCCATGTCGCCCAGTCCGCCCCCATCGTAATCCCAGTATCCTCTGAAGTTGCTGTGAACACGGTGGGGATGATAGGGTTTGTAAGGTGCGGGTCCCAGCCAGAAGTTATAATCAAGCTCATCCGGTACGGGCTGAGGTTTTAAATAGGTCTTCCCATGCCAGTAGAATTTCCAATTGAATCCTGTTGTTTCGCTGACCGTTACCTTGAGAGGCCAACCCAGTATCCGGCTTTCCAGTAATTTTTTTATGGGTTTGACTGTGCTTCCAAAATTATAGAACTGTCCGCGAAAGCGGAACCATGTATTGATCCGAAATATCCGGCCGTTTTTTTGAACGGCTTGCACAACATTACGGCCTTCTCCGATAGTTCGGGTCATGGGTTTTTCACACCAAATATCCTTTCCCGCTTCTGCCGCGGCAATAGAGATCAAGGCATGCCAGTGTGGAGGAGTGGGGATGTGAACTATATCGATGTCTGGTCTCTGAAGAACTTCTCGAAAATCCCTGTAGCCTTTGACCCCTGGGCCAGCGATATCAATGGCCATCTGCAGGTGTTTGGCGTCAACATCACACACAGCCAGAAGTTTGCCGGCCGGATATTTCAAATGGCCCCGTCCCATGCCCCCAACTCCGATCACTGCTCTGGTCAATTCGTCACTGGGAGGAGTATATCCCTGTCCTCCGAGGACATGCCTCGGAACGATGGTCAAGACCGCGGCAGCTGTCAGCGACTGTTTGAAAAAATTTCTGCGGGTTATTAATCTTTTTTTCAACATATCCTTGAATCCTATCAATTAGATTTTTTTCGCAAGTAAAGCGTAAGAATAATTGTTAAAACAACAACAACAATAACGATCAAGAGGATGTAGAACAGTGAGATATCAGCCCCGGGCTGGGCCGGAGCATCTATAAGCGCCTGGACGACCGGCAGAAGGATATAGGAGGCCTTGTCTGCATTTCGGTAGATCGTTACAGTAGGCGGCGGTGACTGTTCGAGGGTTTCTGCATTGTCCTTGTCAGCGCAAGCGATAGTCACCCGCAAACGGTTTCCTTTATTGAACACATTTGAGATCGGATGCAGATCGAATACAAGCTCTACGGGTGTTCCTGGTATAAGTTCCTGAATATCTTCCTTAAAGCCTCTGTGATAGGGGAGTCCCAGGGTGTCGTATGGAGGGTCATTTAGAGAGCGGTAGGAGGCCCTTAAGGTTCCCTCTGTCAGGTAATGGGAGAAACCCTGGGAGTCGATCTCTTCCAAGTAGGCAAAAAAGTTGCCGTCTGTGGCTGTGGAGCTGGCCCAGAGATGGACGATCGGATGTCCGGTGATCTCAAGGTCAGTGTCCAGAGGCGCCGTGGTATAGGTCAGGGCTTTTTGGTCGTTGGCAGTCATATCAGGATATTCGAATTCTCCTCCTGTAGCATTATCCCAGCGTGTGGAGGTCCCTGTTGTGAAGGAAAAATCTACCTTATAATCGTCCTTTCCTTCTTTGTCAACCGGAAGAGTTGTGGTTAACCGCCCGTCATTTATCGAGCTGATACTTTCTGAGGGGCCGGCATTAAAATAATAAGGAGTCGGTTTTTCATTTAGGAGCGGCCACTGAGATGATGTTTTCCACTTAAAGTCTTTGGGTGTGTTTATAACCTGATAGTGTATGGGAGCTTCGTTCATGATGCCGTTGTCTATCCCTTTGAGCCAGTAGTCAAACCAGCGGATCTGCTCCAATGTGTAAATCGAATATTCCATGGTCTTGACGTCGGGATCCTTCGGAGAATGAGACCATGCGCCCATAACGATTTTTCTGGGGTTATTAAAATTTCTATACATTTGAAATCCGTCCCGTGTGAAGGAATCAAACCACCCGCACCAGAGATACATTGGGATTTTTGATTCGTTGATCTCCTGGATATGGCTGGCAGGCTGCCACTCCTGGAAGGGATAGGAACCTGTTTCCTTGTGCAGACTGTTTCTGAATCTGAGCGGACTCACGGATTCGAACAGACGGAGGTTGTGCTGATGCTCTGCAATAGCAGCTTTGAGAAGGGCCTGGTCCGTATCCATGTCAACAGGAGCTGCAATATCTTGGGTATCCAACTGCCATGTAAGAGCGCCCCATGTGCGGATAAAATCATCCCGGAACACGCCGCCCGGTATGCTGAATTCATACAGGTCAAACAGAGCTACCATGGGAAAGATTGCCTTCAGATGAGGAGGCTTTTTGCTGGCAGCCATGATCTGGGTTATTCCAAGATAGGAGCCGCCGAACATGCCAATATTTCCGTTACACCAGGACTGGACTGCGAACCATTCAGTGATCTCATAGGCATCCTGTGTTTCTTCCTTTGTAAAAACACCTGTCGATCGACCAAATGATGCGCCCGCTCCCCTGATATCAACAACACCAATGATATAACCTCTCTTCAGCAAAGCTCTTACATAGGAAGAACGGGTCATATCGATGACCTTTCCCTGATGAAGAAAAGCGCGGCGGTAGCGGTTATGGGTCCAGACCAGGGGGAGAGGAGCCTGTTCTATCTCGCCATTTTTTGCCGGACGGATGATGTCCACAGCCAGCTTGATTCCATCCCGCATAGAGACATACAGCGATGTCCGGATCCAGGAGTCGTAGATATCTTCAGAATAGCCGTGGTAATGACCGAACTCGGAGACGCGTTCTTCATTATTGGCAGAAAGAACACTGGCCGGATTGATAAAGGCCAAAAGAATACAAAGCAAAAATAAAAAAGAAAAGAGTTGAATGTTTTTAAGATGTTTGATCATATTAATCCTCCCTCTATTTTTGGATTCCTGTTTCCGCAGGAATGACGATTGTAAAACAAACCAAAATTATTTTCTCATAACACTTCCGGAAGATAAAGAAAAAGTGTACCATTTTTAGAGGGTTAATTATGAGAAAATTGAAATATCTGATTTTGGCTTTATGTTTATCAATAATTACGTCTCAAAGCCAGGATCGATCTAAATTCTTGAATGGAACTCTTGTTGTCCTGAATAAATCCGAAGCCACTGTCACGCTTATTTCCCTGGAGACCGGAAAACCTGTAGCTGTCCTTGGAACAGGGATCGGGCCCCATGAAGTAGCGGTTTCTCCGGATGGAAAAACAGCCGTAGTTTGCAATTATGGCGAACGCCCCCTCAGCACCCTCACTGTGATCAATATTGAACGGAAACGTCCCTTAAATACCATCCATCTTGGGGAATATCAGGCCCCACACGGCATCGAGTTTCTTCCGGATGGAGAACATATCATTGCTACGGTCGAAAGAAACCGGGCTGTCATTTTAGTCAACATCAAAGAGGGTGTTGTAGAAAAAGTTATCCCTACAGGAGACCTTAGCTGCCACATGATCGCCATCACACCTGATGGAAAACAGGGATTTGCTGCCAGCATAGACTCGGGAGCCGTCAGTGTGCTGGATATAGAAAAAGGAGAGGAGATAAAATCAATCACGACAGGAAAAGGAGCGGAAGGTGTTGCCGTAACACCGGATGGCATGGAAGCCTGGGTGACCAACCGTGAGGCTGACACAATCTGTGTGATCGATACATCCACACTGGAGATCATAAAGACCATCCCGTCAGCATCATTCCCCATCAGGATCAAGTTTACTCCGGATGGAAAATATGCCCTTGTCTCCAATGCCCGAACAGGAGATGTTGCTGTATTTGATACAGAACATAAAAAGGAACTGCGTCGGATCTCCATGGAGGTAAAGGCTGAGGAAGGCCTGGACGGACCTATGTTCAGTCAATTCGGAACCAGCCCCACACCTATGGGGATCGTCATTTCGCCGGATGGAAGTCATGCTTTTATTTCTAACACCCGGGCTGGTTTCGTCACTGTTGTTGACTTGAAGACCTGGAAGATTAAATCCCGTTTAATTGCAGGGAAAGAACCCGATGGAATGGCCTATTCCCGGCTTTCGCTGAAGTAGAGCAGGGGATAGATTCCTCGTCAGAAATAGACACGAAGGCGGACCAGGCCTCCACTGCCTGTATTCTTGCCGAACACCTTGCCTTCTCCACCAAAGTTGATATTAAAATAGGCCATAATCTCTGTGTTGTCGGACAGGCTGTAATTGAGTGTAGGGATCAGGGCGAAGCTGCTGTCCGAGATGCTGTATATGGTTGAGATCCCGAGGTTCATAAGATCCGTCACAGGATGTTGGATAAAGATATATATCTGATCACGGGAAATTGCCTTCTGCTCCTGAGTGAACATTCTCATCCAGTCATTAAGGTCATATGTGAGATAATCCGTTTTTCCAAGTGTATTCCGGTAAAATTCAACCATGATATAGGTCTGAAAATCGAATGTGTAGTCTGCTCCAACAACCATCTCGTAAAAATCACTGCCGGGCTCTATATTGTTATACGCGTATTCCGTCCAGACCCCTACTCCGAGAAGTTCACCTGCCAGGCTTCCGCCAAAAAGTTGTCGTTTTTTAATTTTTTCCAGGAAATTATAGGTTATAAGGTTAAAGTGATAATAATCATGAATTGTCCAGGCTTTTTCTGCGGCGATGAGTGTAAAGTCAAAATGAGAGATTTGTCCTTTTAACTGGATCAGTTTGCCTGAATGATCCAGGGTGTCGTCCGGAGAGAACAGGGTGGTGAGCGTGTAAGAATCGCTGAGCGGAACATCCAATCTTATCGCGTTATGTCCGGGCTGTTCATAGGAAGGATCAAGTGGGTCTTTGATATTGAACATATCTGTCGGATTCCAGACATATCCTGTACCCAGGGAGATCTGCTGTTTGCCCACGGTCAGGTCAAAAAGTTTGAATGAGAGCTTGATGTAGGCATTATCCAAAAAATGCCGGTTGGTGAAAGGAATGACATATATGGATTTCATGTAGTCAGGGATCTGACTTGTAATATTATCGGCTAAAAAGTCCAGAATATTCCACTCGGTTTTTCCATGGTAGGTGATGTAGTCAAAATTGGCGGCAAAGGTGATGTTGTCGGATAGTTCCGCCTTGAGATCGACCCTGAGTTTGTTGGTATAGAGCGCAAGGAAATCGCCTTTGAGGACTGCTCCCATGCCCTGGGTTTCGAAATATCCGAACAGCTCAATTTTTTCCGATGCTGAAAGAGATGTGGAAACAAAAAAAAGCAGCACAAGAACGGAAAAGCATTTTTTCATTTTTTTAATCCTCTCTCTGTGAACATCCTGTCATCCAGTTCGATATTATATTCGACCTCAAGGATCTCCATATCAGTTTGGGAATTATCTGATTTGTTCAACATGACGATCTTTCTGGCGGTGGGGATCCCGCCGATTATTTCGATATCGTTCTGGACAAGCCTTTTTAACCAGCGGGTAGGATCATCCTCATCATAATAGTCGATGACTACCGGGACAAAATTCTCTTTAATCACCCATAAAATGAGCCGGGAATAAGAAAGGTCGCTCTCTGTTTTTCGAATGAGTTCAAGTTTGTAGCAATCATTCCCCTCGATCTTTTCATCCTTCAGCCGTTTAGGGCTGTAATCATTGATGAAGGCGTCTCCGCCTCCCATGTCTTCATAAGAAAAATCGCTTCCCTGCATTTTCTGTTTTTTTGCATGTGTTGCAAGCTTCCTTACTCTACCGGTGCGTGGAAAATACATCCAGATATCGTCGGCATTGTTGAGCATGAGCGTGGCCTGCCCTTTGACCCTGCGGGGCTCAAGGTAGCGAACAAGGTTTTTCTCGCCCTTGTTTTTACTCCATGATTCATACACAAACGTACGTTTGCTGCCCGATGTTGTGGTGATGGTCATTTTTGCCTTGGCATGGTTTGTATCCAGATTCATCAGGTCGTTCACCTTCTGAATAATATCTGTGCCGGTTAATTCTTCTCCGGGAAGCATGACTGAGAGTATGATAATAAAAAGTCCTAATAAAATGTTTTTTTTCATCAGCAATTCTCCTGATTTAAAGTCTACCGTTCTTCTCCCGGTATGTTTATTACAACAAATATTTTAACATTCTGTTTCTGCTTAACATGGATTATTCACAAGTTTCAAAAAAGTCCATCATAATGAGTTTGTTTCATTATTGACATTACTGTCAACGAAAATTTTTATGAATAGGTCAGGTTAATAAAGAATGCGAATTATTGTATTGTGGAAGGGGGAAAAGAGGAGAAGTTGAAAAATTGGAGTAAAAACGATATATTATGTCATTATAATTGAGCGGGCATAACTCAGTGGTAGGTTATACGGCAAAAGGGAACTCATTTAAAATCTGCGTCTTAGCGATCTAACTCTTTTATCTGGTTATAGTTAGCCTCTTCCCATTGGTTCTAGTCATTACTCAATATTTTTCGAAAAGACTCATTATTACTCATTATTAGTG
>DAOVDI010000043.1 GCA_030669585.1 Acidobacteriota bacterium | reverse complement strand
TATTTTCAATTGTCTTGTTTTTACTCTATGTCGTCGTATTTTACCCTTCGGGCGAGCCGATCTGCTTTGTTGCGGCGCATTCGCAGTATATGAATACGGCTTCACGAACCACTCCTTGCAGCTACGGCAATCTCGACCCGTGAATAAAGCAGTCTTTGAATTATTCATAAAAATTGTCGATACGTTGAATAAAAGGGTTCGAGGATTCAAGGGTCCAAGGATTCAAGTGAAAGAATAATAGGCCATGGGCCAAAGGCCAATGCAAAAGAGGCCCAAAACAGCTTAGCCCAAAGTCTTTTAATTTACGTCATTCCCGGGCAAACGGGAATCCAGAATAAATTGTATCCTGGTTTCCCGTTTTCACGGGAACGACGCCTGGTTTCCCGCTCCCCGATCGGAGTCGGGGACAAGCTTCGCTGGAACGACGTCTTACTTTGGCCTTTCACCTTTGGCCTTCTTCGACTTCAATAGACTTCGACGACTACGATAGACTTCTATGGACTTCGATAGACTTCTATGGACTTCGATAGACTTCTATGGACCTCAATTGCAGGAGCTGTAGTTATTTTTGGAATGGATGTGGTTTTTTTCTGATGTCCGGTTTTTTACCGTAGAAAAAATCATCTGCCCAGACGAAAAGAGATTGAGCCGCAGAAAAATTAGTTGCCAAATTACGGACCATGTTGTGAAAAAGATTATCCGGCTTGCTGTATGGACAAACAAAGATACAGGTGGAACAGTCTGTCCCGACTTTTCTCCAATATTTATAACACTTTTCGCGTTTGATCACCCATTTCAAAACGCCATTTTCTTTGATCTTGTCCCCTTTCGGTACAGCCTCCGCAGGGCAATTATTTGCACATTTCTGGCACTTTTTACAAAAATCCTGAACACCAAAAACAATAGGCTTATTTGTTATCAAGGGAAGATCCGTCGTAACAAGGCCGATGCGAATACTCGGTCCAAATCTCGGGTGTATTAAAATTCCCATGCGGCCCATTTCTCCCAATCCTGCTTTCCAGGCACAGGGAACCATGAGTGTTTGATAGTTGCTTCCTGCAATGTTCGCCCTGGCAGAATACCCGAGCCGGCGTATAAATGCGGCAAGAATAACAGATATTTTTGCTGCCTCCACATACTGTTTGGCAGTCTCTACAATGACAGGAGGCCTTGGCGCATGGCGTATCATGTCAAAGTCCATCTTGATTATAAAACTGATCCCGTACTTATGTGTATTTTTAACTTCTGAACCGTACTTTTCAGGCCCACGGCCTACATGAGAATAGACGTCAGACGAGTCAAGCCTGCAGATCCCGCAATCATCTGATCCCAGATATCGCAGAATAGACCGGATCATATGATTGTTATCCTCTTCAGACCGAATTATTTTTTCACGGCCAATTTCTCCGTTAACTATAGTCATCTGATGTTCAAGGAATTCGAATTCCGCATCTCCCAGAGACATGAGAACCGGGTCCTTCTGAATGTGCTGCGGTTCGAAAAGATCCGGCAATTGCCGGATCTGATCATCCCCTGCTTTGTACTCTGGTCTATTCTGATAATAAGCGTTATATTCCGGAGAATTTTCCTTGAGATCAAATCGTGCAAATATGATATCGCGTTCATCTATCCTGGCCTGATCAGAAACTATCTGCAATTGTCCTTTCGGCGTTGGGGACAAAAATATGATAAGCATAAAAATTATAATTAAGATTAATATAACAACAAAAAACAGAACCAGTGTGGAAGAAAGGAATAAGTAAAATAAAACAGGAAGGATAACAAGAAAGAGGAAAACAGCCAAGCTTCGACGTAATGCCCTGTATTCTTTTTCAACAAGATTGAAAAGTACAAAGATAAAGAAAAACAGAACTAGAACAGCATAAACTAACTGTCCGCTGAAAGATAATAAATTCATATTCTAACCCTGATACAGGAGAATCAGCGCTTTGAACTTGAGAAAAGATTAAGGAAAGCGACAAAAAGAGCTGAACCGATAACTGCCCATATGATGGGAAAATCTCCAATAGTCAACCATGGAAAAAGCGGAAGATCCAGTTTGTCAGCCAGGTAAGTACCGATCAGAGCGCCTACAAAACCCAGCAATATTGACGTCAGACATCCCAGATTTTTTCTTCCCGCAATCCTGGCCCCGATCGCCCCTGTGATCGAAGCAATCAGAAGCATAAACAGAAAAGATAATAAACTCATGTTGATCCTCAACTTGTGAATAATTCAGGTAATTTTTCATGGAAACAAATTTTCTGAATAATAGCCTAAAGTAACATTCTTGTCTAGCCTGACTTATTCATAAAATTCGACGACACCCAAATATACTTCTAATGATTTTGACTCTTAATATTGATTTTTTCAAACATAAAGATTAAAGCTATTTACAATTGTTTTGTTTTAACTATATGTCGTCGTATTTTCCCCTTCGGGCAGGCCGATCTGCTTTGTTGCGACGCATTCGCAGTATATGAATACGGCTTCATACGCCGCGCCGTGCATATCGACCTGTGAATAATCCAGGCTGGATGGCAAGCTGATAATTTGTGAATTATGTCCTAGTTGTGTTAAATTAAAAATCAAGGAAAATTAACTATGGAATTTTTGCATTACTTTAAATCACGCCAGGGAGATATCATCCGTCTTCTTAAGGACCTTGTTAATCTTGAATCTCCGTCTCATGACAAAGATGCTGTTGACAAGTGCAGCTTGTTCTTCGCTGAGGAGTTAAAAAAAACAGGAGCAGAGATCAAACGGATCCCTCAGAAAGATATAGGTGATTTTTATACGGCTGAGTATAAAGGAGTTAAAAAAGAGACTCGATCAAAACCCATTCTTGTTCTGACCCACTCTGACACGGTCTGGCCAGTAGGCCGTATTGAAAAAATGCCTTTTTATGTAGAGGGTCAAAAGATATTTGGGCCCGGAGCGCTTGATATGAAAGCCGGTCTTGCCATGTTGATCTTTGTTTTTCGTACCTTCAAACAGCTTAATATCTCCCCGCAAAAAAATATATCTATATTTATAAATTCATCAGAAGAAACCGGAAACCGCAATGCCACAAATATGCTTAAAAAACTGGGGAAAAACGCTTTCTGTGCTCTGTGCTTGGAGCCGGCTATTCCGGGCGGCGCTCTTAAGATGCAGAGAAAGGGGCGTCTTGTCGTTAAACTGGAAGCAACAGGTAAAGCCGCACATGCAGGAAATCCTGACCTGGGAGTCAATGCTATTGAGGAGTTGACAAAACAAATTCAGAATATCCATCGTTTAAAAACAAAAAATGTCTCGGTGAATGTCGGCGTCATCGAGGGTGGAACAAAACCAAACGTTGTAGCAGAAAAAGCCTGGTCCCTGATCGATATCCGGTTCTGGGAAAATTCTCAAAAAGATAAAGCCTGGTCTTTTCTAACTGGATTAACTCCTCATTTTAAGGGAGCAAAAGTCAAAGCCTTTTCGGAAAGTTTCACACCCCCTATGGTAAAAACACCTGCTTCAGCCCATTTATTCGATCACGTAAAGGGTTTTGCAGAAACCTTAGGAATCACCTTGGAGTCAGGTCGAACTGGAGGCGGTTCCGATGCAAGTGTGGTGTCAAGCATGGGTGTTCCCACCCTGGACGGATTGGGACCTGACGGAGATGGTATACATGCTAAAAACGAGCATCTTCTACTGCCCTCTCTTCTGGAACGTACCGCTCTCCTGGCAGAGATATTGAGGCGGCTTTGATAAAAAAATATTATCTTCTCTCTCCTGGTCCCACTCCTATACCTGAGGAAGTTCTCCGGGAAGCGGCAAAACCTATCATCCACCACAGAACCCCAGAATTTTCAAGGAATTTTATGGATACGGTCGAAGGGTTAAAATATGTCTTTCAAACGGAACAGGATGTTTATATTTTGGCTTCCTCGGGAACCGGAGCCATGGAAGCGGCAGTAGTTAACATATTATCCCATGGAGATAGAGTTCTTTCAATCAATGCGGGGAAATTCGGTGCAAGATGGAGCCATATCTGCAGAGCGTATGGAATTCATGTTAAAGAGATATTATTGCGCTGGGGAGAAACATGTTCAAAGGAAAAAGTGAAGAAAGAGCTCGGGACTCATCCGGATGTAAAGGCCGTTTTAACTACCTTGTCCGAAACCTCGACCGGAGCCGTTTTTGATATAGAGGGATTTGGTGAAATTGTTGCAAAAACAGACGCTTTGCTGGTCGTTGACGGGATCTCTGGAATTGGCGCGACACCTTGTCCCATGGATGACTGGAATGTTGATGTTATGATATCAGGTTCACAAAAATCTTTCATGACGCCTCCCGGACTAGCCTACATTGCATTCAGCACTAAAGCATGGACTATGATCCAAAATTCATCACTTCCAAAATTTTATTTTGATGCTGTTGCAGCCATGAAAGCCATGGAGAAAAAAACATCACCCTGGACACCTGCTACTTCTCTTATCCTACAGCAGAGAAAAGCCCTGGAAAGAATCAGAAAACTCACACTTGAAAAATTATTCGAACACCACAAAATTTTAGGCGATGCTACCCGGGCAGGAATACAGGCATTGGGCCTTGAGCTGCTGGCGAAACCCCCTGGAAATATCTTGACAGCAGCAAAAATCCCGGATGGGATTGATGGTGTCATACTCATCCGTCTTATGCATGAAAAATACAGGGCTTACATCGCAGGAGCCCAGGCCCCCCACAAAGGGGAATTTTTCCGTATCGCCCACCTTGGTTACATGGGGGGTTTTGATATTATAACAGCGCTATCAGCCGTTGAGATGACCCTATCCGAATTAGGATATGATTTAGAGGCGGGAACTTCGGTTTCCGCTGCACAAAATATTTTAAAGGAGAACTGGACATGAAAAAAATACTTGTTGCCGATATTCTTGACAACGAGGCAATGGACAAATTGAAATCTATACCGGAATTTGACGTCACAGTCAAAACAGGCATGGATGAAGCTGAGCTGATCAAGACTGTACCCGGTTTTAATGGCATGGTCGTGCGCGGCGCCACTAAAGTCACCAAACCTGTCATCGAAACAATGGACAGCATGGAGATCATTGTGAGAGCAGGTATCGGACTTGACAACATCGACCTGGCCACTGCTGCGGATAAAGATGTAAATGTTTCGAACACTCCCTCTGCGACTACCATTTCAGTAGCTGAACACACATTCGGATTGATGCTGGCCGCTGTTCGCAATCATGGAAAAGCCAATCTATCCATGAAGCAGCACAAATGGGAGAAAAAGCTGTTTAAAGGAACTGAAATTTACGAAAAAACACTGGGTATTATCGGGAGCGGTCGTATCGGTCTTGATGTCGCCAGAAGGGCCATTTTATTTGGAATGAAAGTTTTGGCCTATGACATAGTGGATATCCGAACCGACCTTGATGTCAAACAGGTATCTTTTGACGAGCTGCTTTCCGGTGCAGATATTATTTCCCTGCACCTCCCACTTACTGAAAAGACAAAGCACATTATTAGTGATGCGGAATTTTCAAAAATGAAAGATGGTATCATCATTGTCAATGCAGCCCGGGGGGGAGTCGTTGACGAAACGGCTTTGCTCAAAGCTCTTGAATCGGGCAAAGTACGCGCGGCCGCCATCGACGTTCTTGAAAAAGAACCTCCTGACAATTTTGACCTGATCGACCATCCAAATATTATTGCAACTCCCCATATCGGCGCGGCTGCAGCAGAAGGGCAAAAACGGGCTGGCCTGGAGGTCATCAAGATCCTTAAAGAAAAGTTGACATGATATATCTGGATAATAATGCTACAACTCCAATAGATCCTGTGGTCAGTGAAAAATTGGCCTGGTTCGCAAAAAATCATTTCGGAAATCCTTCTTCTCTTTATCCAATTGGACTGGAAGTCAAAGAGATGATCAACTCTGCCAGGGAAAACATTGCTTGCGTCCTGGGGGCTGCCCGTTCGGAGATCATTTTCACCGGTTCAGGCACGGAATCAGACAATTTTGCTTTGCGCGGCATCTTTGACGCCTCTCAAGAAAAAAAAATACTGATCACTTCTGCAATTGAGCATCCAGCTGTTATAGAAACAGCCAACTATCTTGAAAAAAAAGGCATCAAAGTCATCTATATCCCTGTGGACGAATTCGGTATGATTAATTTGGAATTCCTTGAAAATGCGGTCACACCTGAAACAGGGTTAATCTCTATCATGCATGCCAATAATGAACTGGGCACAATCCAGCCCATCAAAAATGTTGTTAAGATCGCAAAACAGCACGGAATACCTGTTCATACAGATGCCGTCCAGAGTTTTGGAAAAATTCCTGTTGATGTTCATAACCTTGGCATCGACCTTCTCTCAATATCTGCACATAAAATTTACGGTCCGAAAGGGATCGGAGCGCTGTATATCAGAAAAGGAACAAAGATCGATCCTTTGATATACGGTGGACATCAGGAACGCCTTCTGCGCGCTGGAACAGAGAATACGATCGGCATTATAGGTCTCGGCGAGGCCGCCAAAATTATTAAGGAACGTAGAAACCAGGATAATGAACATATTGATAGATTGGCTTATAAATTGAAAAACGGAATAGAAGAGTTTATTCCCAAAGTCAAGTTCAACGGACACCCGAAGGAACGGATCAAAGGCACTGTCAATTTTTCTTTTGAAGGACTTGAAGCGGAAGCAGTGCTCCTGGCTTTAGCCACCAAAGAGATTTATGTTTCTACGGGATCGGCCTGCAGTGAGGATTCCGAAGAAGTTTCCCACGTTATGAACGCTATCGGGCTGAAACCGGAAACAGCGCGTTCCTCCATTCGTATGTCTATAGGGCGTTTTAACACGGATGATGATATTGACACTGTATTAAAAGAACTCCCTGAGATCGTTAATAAATTAAGGGAAATAACTGCAATAGATTTCTAAAAACAGCAAAGCTGTTCAAGATATATTGCCCGGATCTTAAGGAAAAATTCCTGGTAACCTGTATTGTGAAAATCAGGGTAAGTCCAGTCAAGAAAGCGA
The DNA here is from genome assembly GCA_030669585.1 of Acidobacteriota bacterium. Classification (GTDB taxonomy): domain Bacteria; phylum Acidobacteriota; class Aminicenantia; order Aminicenantales; family Aminicenantaceae; genus DAOVDI01. The sequence continues at coordinate 11,405 of DAOVDI010000043.1, read as the reverse complement.
ACTTCATTTTTCCCGAACATCAGTTCAAGATGAGCATATATTCCTTTCTGAAGAGGAACCCGGCTGGCAAAATTCTTGGTAGTTGCCATGAACAGCGCAGCAGTGGTGAGATATCCCGGATCAAGATTGATAATCCTGCTTTTTGACTGAAATTCATGGCTGATCTTTCCTTCCATATCATTGCTCGTCAGTTTGATGTCTGCCAGGCATTCAGGCTTAATGAGTTTTTCAAACGATAGGAATTTGCGGAAAAGATCTTTCCCCATCTCCTTCTGATAATAATCCGTGAACGTAAACGGCCATTTCCGGCTCTCTGTATCCAATGGTCCGAATAGTTTTTTAAGACTGTTTTCTCCCCTCTTGAAAACTTTATTATCAGAGGCGATTATACCAAAGATCAATTTTACGGGAGAAAATGGGGTTGGTTTCATGCTCACAATTAATTGTTGAAAAGGATTCTAGGATTCAACTATATAAAGAAATCAAAATAAATACCAGATTTTTTACTGTTGTTTGTTAAAAATGTATCTGTTATTCTATTTAATTAGATGACAAAACCAAAATGGCTCGCTGGCAATGATCTTATATCCTTGTTTCAACGGATAGGTAGAGCCAGCTTGCTCCTTGACTTACAGGATTCCCACAGCGGTAACATGGCGGTTCTCTGGACAGATGAAAAAGGGGAAAAAAAGATCGTTATCACATCCACCGGGTCTCAGAAAGGTGAACTCGAACCGGAACACATCTGTTTTATTTCGCATGACGAAACGGATTTTGGATATTATAAAGCCTCCTCGGAAAGTGACATTCATGCCGGGGTCCTGGCCCTTGATGGTGTACATGCATCCATGCACTGCCACACCAAAAATCTGAACATTGTAACACTGGATGACAAAGACAAACCCAACCAACCTGATCCTTTTATTCCGGTAGACCCTCTTGGTTTTTATCACTGCAAGGAAAGTATTCCAATAGACTGGGTCAAAGTTCCGAGCGGGTCGCCTGAAATGGCTGCGATCATCCCAAAACGCCTCTTACAGCATCCTGTAACGGCCATACAGACACACGGAGCCTTTATGCGGGGTAGAACCCTTCCAGAAACCTTTTTTTTAGCCAGCATTGCTGAAAATTCCGCTTATATTGTTCGTCTTATGGGAAAACTCAATATAAACATAAATATTCTTTGTAAAAAAGCTTTAAAAGATCACAGGTCCATTTTTCAATACAAACCTCCGGAATATACAGTAAACGATGATGATGTCTGTGATTTTCTCCAGGAAAAGGAACTTGTCAAAGAATTTTATAAAGCCGGCGCCAGAATCTTTGAATCCAGGATCTCCCCCTTTCATACAGGAAGCATATCCATCCGAGGTGTCAACACGATGCTCTATGCTCCTAAGGCCGCCATGCCGAGAGATATAGGGGGACCTCTCCTTGAAATTTCTTTGAAGGAAGACATTTCTGATAACCCGGAAATCCGCATGCATAAGGTCATCTACTCCAATAGTGACTTTCAATCCGTGATGCACTGCTATATTCCGGAGGCCGAAGCTCAAGCCCGATATATCTATCCAGGCGAATCCGAACCCCGTGACCGCATTATTGCAATAGACGCTGAAGGCAGTTTTTTGTATCCGGCCATACCTGTTGTTTCCCATGATGTTGACGAGGAAACCCTCCTTCACCTTCTCCATGATTATAAAGTCGTGGTGGTCAAAGGAGGTGGAGTCTGGAGCGTCGGGGGACAATCGATCTCTGAAGTCCTGCACCACCCCTCCTCAGTGCGCGAGATATGCTATATCAGAATTGGAGTCATCGAACAGGGACTGGATCTAGGCAAGATGGAGCCTAAAAAGGCCAAAAGATGGTAAGTTGAGGACAGGCTCTCGGCAGTTTTTATGAATAATTCAGAGCCTGCTTTATTCACGAGTCGAGGTTGGTTATAAAGAGAGGATTCTAGAATCCTTGAACCCTCTCTCTTATTATTTGGCGCCCGCATTCAGATATTCAAGAGCTCCCTGTGGATCAGGAGAATACATATCAGCCCCGATCCTTTCAGCGTATTCTTTGGTTAGAGGAGCGCCGCCGACCATCACTTTGACATCAGGATATTTGGCTTTGATCTTGCTCGTTATCGTTTCCATATTGATCATTGTCGTTGTCAACAGAGCGCTTAATCCCACTGCATAGGGGTGATGTTCTTTGATAGCCTGAAGATATTTGTCAAAATTGACATCGACACCCAGGTCGATAACATCCCATCCATCTCCTTCAAAGAACATGGACACTATCTTTTTCCCGATATCATGCAGGTCTCCTGCAACTGTTCCAATGATAACTTTGCCTTTGTGTTTAACCTCTCCGGATTGAAAATAGGGCCTGAGGTATTCCATGGAAGCGGTCATAGCTTTTGCTGCCATCAAAACATCGGGAAGATAGATCTCATTATTTCGAAACTGCTGCCCCACGACCTGCATGCCCGCAATAAGTGCTTTCGATAGAATGGTACCTGGAACTACACCGGAATCCAGGGCTTTTTTTGTCAACTCGTCAGCGCCATCCATACCTTTCATATCTGCAGGATGGGGCGACTGAACGTTTACTTTTCCTCGTTCCACACAAACCGCGATCTGATCTAATATGGTTTCCATTCCAGTACCTTTTTTAAAAAATTAGTGTATCTTTATATCAAATGAGTGTTATACCCTTTTTTTTGTCACATCACAATCAAATTGCTGAATTTTTGTGATCCAATTCTCACCGACAGCTACTCCCATTTCCAGACAGAAATAATTCCAGACAGCACCGAACGGCATGGATTTCATTTCCTCCAGAAGAGCCAGACGAGTGAAATAATCATTCTTATTTTCAGCTTCGAGCACCTTGGACCGAGGCTCCAGAAGAGCGAGCAGGATCGCTTTTAATGTAGCTCTTGCTCCGATGACCCAGGCCCCGGCCCGATTCAGACTGGCATCAAAAAAATCAAGAGCTATATGTACTCTATCCAGAGCATTGCTTCTGATGATTTCAGACATCAGATCCTTGATTTCATCATTGAGGATTACGATATGATCGCTGTCCCACCGTATGCCCCGACTGACATGTAGAAGTATCTCATCTGTAAACTGAAGAACTGCTGATATCTTATCTGCGACGGATTCAGTTGGGTGGAAATGCCCGATATCAAAACACAGCATTTTACCTCTGGAAAGAGCATATCCCATATAGAATTCATGAGATCCTACAACAAACATCTCGCTTCCTATACCGAACAGTTTGCTTTCAAGAGAATCCTTGATTTCAACGGCAGGGAATTCTTCTTCGAATATTTGATCAAGTGAATCAGTCAAAAGAGATCGATGATTCATCCTGTCCACTGTGATGTCTTTTGATCCGTCAGGGATCCACAGATTGTGTATGCAGGGAGATCGCATCTCCTTTCCCATGTACACACTTATTGTCCGGCATAGTTTTACATGTTCGATCCAAAAGTCCCTGATACTTTTTTCCTTATGGCTCAAAGTAAAGCCGGATACTGCCTTAGGATGGGAAAAACAGGTGCAGTTAAAATCCAGTTTGATATCTTTTTCTCGGGCCCAATCTATCCAGCCATAAAAATGCTCCGGCCTGATTTCATCCCGATCGACTGTTTTTCCTTCAAACTCGCCGTAAATAGCATGAAGGTTTAATCTATGTTTACCCGGTATAAGGGAAAAAGCTTGCTCGAGATCTTCCCGCAGTTCTTCTGCCGTTCTTGCACGCCCAGGGTATTGTCCGGTAACCTGAATTCCACTTCCCTCGAGAGAAGCATTTGGATTTTCAAAGCCCCGGACATCATCTCCCTGCCAACAATGAAGGGATAGAGAAACATTTTCCATAATTTTCATGATCGAGTCCGTATCGACTCCATAAGCGGCATATTCCTCCCTGGCATTCTGATAATCTCTCTCGATATGTTTAACGTCCATCTCAATTCTCCTGGTTCGGCATATTCTGCCTATTATTTAATCTCATGGCAATCTGGCAAAACCGGTTGTACGCCTTATCCCACATTTCTTTATCATTTGGGAAATATTCCTTTATCTCAACAGAACGAGAGATGATCTCACGCATTTCTCCTGTTGATCGAATGGTTCCTCTACCCAAGGCCTGGACCATGATATTTCCAATAACTGTCGCTTCATAAGGACCTGCAAATACCGGTAGTCCTGTCGCATTGGCAGTAAACCTGCAAAGAATGTGGTTTTTAGCTCCACCCCCGATGATATGGATCTTTCGAATGGGCCCTTGATATACAGTTTTTAGTTCATCCAGAACATATCTGTATTTTAAAGCCAGTCCTTCAAAAATACAACGGGTGATCTCGGCATGTGTTTCTGGAACAGGTTGCCCTGTGATACGGCAGAACTGTTTTACAGCTTCAGGCATATCCGGAGGATTTAGAAAGGGACTCCAATCCGGATCGATAAAATATCGAAAAGGCTTTGCCTGCCCGGCCAAATGGACAAGATCCTCGTATTTGTACTTTTTTTCTTTCCACCACGCTTTTCGGCATTTCTGCATAAGCCAGAGCCCCATGATATTTTTTGACAGGCGGAATGTATTGTTGATACCGCCCTCATTGGTGAAGTTCTTTTTATATGCCTGTTCTGTGATGATTGGAACTTTCGATTCTGTTCCCAGTATCGACCAGGTTCCGGAACTTATGAAGGCCCAGTCTTCTCCTATGCCTGGTACAGCAGCAACTGCAGCTCCGGTATCATGGGTTGCTACCGCAATAACAGGCATCTCTGAAATGCCGGTTTCTTTCTGGATGGATTTTTTAACTTTTCCCAGTTTCGTCCCAGGGGGAACAACATCCTGCATGATGGATTTCGGAACACCCAGATGAATAAAGATATCATCCGCCCAGTCCTGTTTCACGGGATCATACAGCTGTGATGTCGTCGCAATTGTGAACTCTGTTTTTGTATGACCGGTAAGGAAATAATTAAACAGATCAGGCATGAACAGAAGTTTTTGTGTTTGCTCGAGAAGTTCTGGATTTTGTGTTTTGATAGCATAAAGCTGAAATATTGAATTGAACTGCATGAACTGGATCCCTGTCAATTGATAAACCTGCTTTTCCGGCATTTTTTTCAAAAATTTCTTCATGGCCAGTTCATTTCGTTTATCCCTGTAAGCAAAAGGCGGGGAAATAAGATATCCTTTCCTGTCCAACAGGCCGAAGTCAACACCCCAGGTATCGATTCCTATGGATTCTATCCGGCTCCCACACTTGATCGAACTCTTTATTATTCCTTTTTTTATTTCCTCATAAAGACTCAAAATATCCCAGTGAAGATGTCCATTTCTTATTATCATCCCATTGGAGAAACGGCAAGTCTCTTTAATGGTAAGCCGGTCCTTTTTAATATTTCCTAAAAAAGCACGGCCGCTCTCAGCTCCTATGTCAAATGCAAGATAGTTTGTGTTTTGTCGTGTTCTTCCGTTCATCCCGTTTGTCTCGTTACTTTCGTTTGTCTCGTCATTCCCGCTTGCGCGGGAATCCAGCTTTTTAAGTTCATGAAGTTCAGCTTCGCCAGCGAGAAAAGAGAGAAACGCGCGAAAGGGTGAAAGCAAGAAAAGTAATTGAAATAGCTTTGGGCTAAGCTGCTTTGGGCCTCTGTTGCATTGGCCTTTGGCCTTTGGCCCTTGGCCTTCTTCGACTTATACGACTTCAATAGACTTCTTATGATACTTTAAACTTTTTTAGACATGATTCTTATAGTATAATAAAAACAAACGAAATAAACTAGATAAATGGGATAACGAGAGTAACGAGGACATTATGTACAACATTAAATGGCACATTTTCCTGGCTGTTATTTTGGTCTTTTTCATGACTATAAAAATCTCTGTTGCTGAAACTTTATTCGGCCCAAAACCTCCTACAAATCTTCGATGCGAATACCTTGTAAACCCAATGGGGATCGATATTGCAGAGCCCCGTTTTTTCTGGACTCCGGAACACACGGAACGCGGAGAGGTTCAAACAGCTTATCAGGTTCTTGTTTCAACCATGCCTGATGTTGAGACAGGTGACGTTTGGGATTCAGGAAGAGTCAGGTCCTCCCGGACAGCTCAGATTGATTTTTCAGGGATCGACCTGCAAAGCAGGAAAACCTATTTCTGGAAGGTTTGCTACTGGGACTCTCAGGGAAAGCTCAGTGATTATAGCACCATTGCACTATTCGAAACAGGATTCCTGGATCCTGAAGAATGGGAAGCCAAATGGATATCCAATCAAAATCAACTCCGCAAGGAATTCGAACTGATTGGAAAAGTAAAACGGGCAAGGGCCTATGTTTCCGGGTTGGGATACTATGAACTGAGGATTAATGGGAAAAAGGTTGGGCAAAATGTTCTTGATCCCGGTTGGACGACCTATGACAAAAGAATTCTTTACAGTACATACGATATCAGCGGATTCTTACGTCCGGGAAACAATACTATAGGAGCCATCCTTGGCACAGGATGGTACGGATCGCAAACATTTATTCTCCAGATTCACTTGGAAATGGAAAACGGAGAGGAAATCACACTGATAACAGATGACACATGGAAGTCCAAGGCAGGACCGGTCGTTTCGGACAGCATATACAACGGGGAATTGTATGACGCCAGACTGGAAACGCCTGGCTGGGATTTGCCCGGGTTTGATGATTCCGGATGGGAAAACGCAGAACTGTCCATCAGCCCTAAGGGAATTTTAAGATCCCAAATGCTGCCGCCAATCCAGATTATAAATACCATTATCCCACGTCAGATCATGAACCCTAAGCCTGGAGTCTATGTGTATGATATGGGCCAGAATTTCAGTGGTTGGGCTCAACTTCGTGTCTCAGGTCCGCGCAGTACACGCGTCCGGATGCGATTTGCAGAACTTGTTTATGACAATGGGATGATCAATAGGGAGAATCTTCGCAAAGCAAGAGCCGAGGACATATATATCCTTAAAGGAGGAAAGGAAGAGATCTATGAACCACGCTTCACCTACCATGGCTTCCGGTACGTTGAACTTACCGGTTTCCCCGGTGTTCCAACCCTGGATACGATCAGGGGAAGAGTTGTTCATACATCAGTTAGCCAGACCGGCAATTTCTCATGTTCCAATCCCCTTCTGAACCAGCTTCAAAAGAACATTATCTGGGGTCAAAAAACAAATCTTCACAGCATTCCAACTGATTGCAGCCAGCGCGACGAGCGCATGGGTTGGTTGGGAGATGCCCACCTGACAGCAGAAGAAGCAATGATGAATTTTAATATGGGCGCTTTCTACACAAAATTCATCAACGACATAAGAGACGTTCAGGGTAAAAAAGGGACCATCACAGACACTATCCCTTTTATCTGGGGACAGAGACCTGCGGACCCGGCCTGGGGAACGGCCTATCCCCTTCTCTGCTGGTACATGTACAGATTTTACGGAGATACAAGCATTCTTAATGATCACTATGACGGTCTGAAAAACTATGTGGACTATCTTATAGAGCGGAGTAAGGAAAACCTGTTAACTTACAGTTATTATGGAGACTGGGTCGCTGTGGACAAGACTCCCGGAAGCCTGGTATCCGCTTTCTATTATTATTATGATGTTCTTCTTTTAAGCAAAATAGCTTTTGTCCTGAACAAAAGCGAGGATAAAAAAACATATATGAAATTGGCTGAAAAGATCAAATCCGCTTTTCACAAACGGTTCTACAACATGGAAACTGGAGGATATGGGCCCAATACTCAGACCGCCAATGTCCTTCCCCTGTTTTTGGATATGGTTCCTTCATCAGAAAGAGGGAGGGTGATCCAAAATCTTGTTCAGGATATTATGTATAAGAACAACACCCACCTTACTACAGGCATTATTGGAACTAAATACCTGATGGAGGTACTCACAAATATTCATTCCGTTCCCCTTGCCTTTGAATTAGCCACACAGACGAGTTATCCAAGCTGGGGCTTTATGATCAAGAACGGGGCCACCACCCTCTGGGAACTCTGGCAGAACAAGACCGGTCCTGGTATGAATTCCCACAATCATCCGATGTTTGGAAGCATCGGCTCCTGGATGTACAGAACATTGGCCGGAATCCGCCAGAAACCCGAATCTGTCGGATACAACAGCATTATCATAGAGCCGCATATGGTGCGGGATCTAGATCATGCTGCCGGAACACTCCAAACGATTAGTGGGAAAATCCATGCAGCTTGGCAGCGTACAGGAGGATCTGTTAATCTCGAGGTCCTTATCCCGGTCAATTGCAAAGCTGAAATCATCCTGGCAAAAGGAATCCTCAGAAATATTATTCTAAAAGAAGGGGGTTCTCTCGTCTATGCTTATAATAAATTTAAAACCGGCGTGAAGGGAATCACTATGGTGGATGAAAAAAAAGACACGCTTGTTGTTCAAATTGGCTCAGGGAAGTATGTTTTTACTCTTTCCGGAGAATAAAAGCGTCCATACAACAGCGAAAATAAACCAGCCGGCAGTTGCAATCAGAAAATAATCCTTGAAGGCCTTTGCTTCGATCTTGTCCAAAAAAACAAGCACTGGAAGAACAGCACAAACTACAAGACATATCAGGGCACAAGCCCCAAAGAAAACTTTTTTCATCTTATTCTCTTCTCACAAATTGCAGCCCTGTATAAAGAAATAGAGCGATAAAATATCCCGGCAGCCAGCGAAAAAAAAGATGTATGGGCATAAAGAAGCAGATCACGAGTGTGATGATCCAAGCGATCAAAGCTTTCCAATTGAGGATTTTTTTATTTTTTTCTGCCTGGTATTGCTCCAGATTTAAAAGAGGAAATATCCAGAATTCCGCAAACACGATCGCACCAATAGGCATCAGGATCAGTCCATAAATGGCAACATAATCTAAAAGCTTCATAAAAAAGATTGGAAAGCAGGACAAAATGGTTGTCGTCATTCCCGCTGTTAAAGTTACTTTCCAGCGAGGCCAGTTAGGAGTGACGGCCTGTAAAGCCAGTCCAGCCCTGTACAGGGTTGGATTAGCTGTTGTCCAACCTGCAAGAAACACTCCCAGGGCGCCAGCCAAGCCTAGGGCCTCAAAGGCCATCATTCCCGGATGCATGTCTCTCCCTATGGCAGCAACCATAACACCCGAGCATATCCAGGCAATAAAATGTCCCAGGTACATGCCGAACGCAGAATAAAAACCGTATATCCAATGTTTTGCATAGCGGAACAAAGCCATATCCGAGAGGCCTATATGCATGGCCAGGTTGCAAAACCAGGCAAAAAACATAATGTGCCAGAGGCCAAATTTTTCCTGACCAGAAACTGCGATCCCATTCCATATTTTTGTCCTGGCAATAAAGAGCAGGTTATCAAGATTTGAATGGACACCCAATCTTGACAGAACCCCCACAGCCCCTGCAATAAAAACTATAAAAATCCATGGAGAACAGATCTGAGCGAAACGGCTGAGTTTTTCAAAACCAAGGACAGCGATGGAGGTGAATAAGAATCCAATGATCAATGTGATCAAAATCCACCCGGGATTTGGCGGCAGAATATCGGACGGCGATGGAATAGGGACATTAACGATTAATCCGACAGCGGTGGCGGAAACTGCGATCATGGCTCCTGCGAGCACGCAGTAAAGAAGCGCATTGGCAATGTTATATATGAAGTTCAGGCCCGGTCCTGCGATCTTTCGCAAATACCAGTAGAGAGTAAGCCTTGTTCTGAAAGCAATGGGGGCACATATAAATGTCCATGAGAAAACAGCCAGCATATTCCCGAAAAGCAAACCAAGAACCAGGTCATGGAATGTCACACCATGAAGCACAAAAAAAGCGCCGATGACAAACTCGGTGGCTGCCACATGCTCGCCCGCGAAAAGACCTGCGAATTTCCCTCCTCCCTGAAGTTTTTTCCGGGATACAGGTTCCCGGTCAAATTCATAAAGACCATCCATCTTGGAAACAATGTGGGATAAGTTCATCTTATCATCTGAAAAGCTTTGATTGTTTTCTTAATCCCCAGCTCTTCCCACAACTACTTAAAGATGAGAGAGGGGCCTATCTTTCACGAATAGGATGTCACATCTGATTGGCATGTTCACAACTTTCCTGAACGAAAAATGGCAATAATGAGACCTAAGCCCATAAAAGCTGCCACTAGAAAGCCAGCAAGGCCAATTACAGGGATACCAAAGATCAAGGGCGGCGTTTGTGAGAGCACAATCAGGGCTGAGCCAATAATTAATGCCGCAGCAATTATGGCAAAAGCAAGACGGTTACTGACTTGATCCAGCTTGGCAATGAAGGGTTCTAATCCCCTGTGTTCAAATTTTACTTTCATTGCACCCGATTTCAACATAGAAAATATATTTCTGATTTCTTCTGGGAATTCCTGAAAGAGAGCAAAAAATTCAAAGAGGCTTTTTTTTAATTTGTTTGCTATCGTGTGAGGGCTAAATTTCTTTAGGATAATTTCCTTGATAAAAGGTTGGATTTCCTCTACAGCATTGAAATCTGGATCAAGAGAACTACCTGTACTTTCCAGGTAAACCAATGCTTTTGTGAGTAAAAATAAGCCCGGTGGTATCTTGAGGCGGTGTTTCTCAACAAGATAGAGTGCTTGTCGAAGGACCCTTTTTAATTCAATCTGTTTAAGGGGTATTCCATGATATTGGTCTAACACCTCCCACGTGTCTAGCTTGAATTTTCGAAGATCAACTTTTTCGGATTTGTAGAATTTTAAAAACAAATGTACAGTCTCTGAAACATCCTTATCAATAAATGCTTTAGCCAGCGATGCCAGATCGTTTTTTGTCTCCTCATCTATCCGTCCCATCATGCCATAATCTAAAAAACATAGAACATTACCAGGCAAAATAAAAATATTACCTGGATGCGGGTCACCATGGAAAAAGTTATGCTCAAAAATTTGCTTTAATATCAGCATTGCTCCTTGACTTGCTATCAGCTTGCAGTCGTAACCATCTGCCTCGAGTTTCCTTACTTCTGATATTTTAATCCCATCAATATATTCCATAGTGAGCACTTTTTCTGTGGAATAATCACGATAGACATTAGGAACATAAATTGTGGGTTCGTCTTTGAAATTTTTAGCAAATCGTTCGATATTTGAGGCCTCAAGCGTATAGTCCAGTTCTTTTGTGATATTATCGGCAAATTCTTTTACAATACCAACGGGATCATAGCCCTCTGCTTCAACAATGTGTTTTTGCATCAAGCTAGCAAGATACAACATGATCTCCAAATCAACTTCTATTATGCGGTAGATATCAGGCCGCTGTACTTTTACAGCCACCTTGTCTCCATTTTTTAACCAGGCACAATGTACCTGTCCTAACGAAGCGGCAGCAATGGGTTTT